>NZ_JADKSL010000009.1:0-171860 GCF_015351275.1 Pseudoclavibacter sp. VKM Ac-2867 | reverse complement strand
CGGTCGCTGAACGCGACCGGCCTGGCCTCTTCTCTTGCCGCGGTCAGCTCTCGCCGCGACCCGTCTTCTGCTGGAGGCGGTCGATGTGCTCTGACGCCTCGGCCTTCGTGATGTCTGCCGGGATCTCTTCGCCAGCCTCTCGTGCAAGCGTGTCGAGGTAGCTGCGCTGCGCGCCGGTCATCGGCTCGTCGCCCGTGACCCAGTTCGACGGGTCCTTCTCCGTGCCGTTCTCATCGGGCTCGGTTGCTCCGAGCATTTCGCCTTCGTGTGTCTCTGCCATACCGGCGACAGTAGGCGGCTCGCCTGGCTGGCGACCCGACGGTTCCTGGGAAGATGTGTTCGAACCCGAGCGCCTCCGACGCCGCACGGTGGTAGGTGTCAGAAGTCGGCGATGACCAGCTTCTTCATCTGCATCATGTGCTCGTAGCCATCCGGTCTCGCCATGAGCTCGCCCATGTTCGTCGGCACGATCTGCCAGCTCACTCCGAACCTGTCCGCAAGCCAGCCGCACTGCTCGGCTTCCGGGACGGCGCTCATCGCGTTCCAGTAGTGGTCGATCTCCGCCTGGTCGGCACAGTCGACCTCAAGTGAGACGCCGCAGTCGAAGCCGAATTCCTGGCCGGCCCCGTTGTCCATGGCGACAAACCACTGGCCTGCGAGCTGGAAGTCGGCGTACATGATGGCGCCCGCCGGAGCGGGACCCGACGGCGCCGGATACTCGGCGACCGTGCCGATGCGCGCATCAGGGAACAGGGAGACGTAGAAGTCGATGGCCTCGCGCGCCCTGTTCTGCGCCGCTGCGCCGAAGAGCAGACTCGGCACGATGAACGGCCGTGCCTCGTCGGCCGTGCTCAGCCCGTCGGGATCGACGAACATGAGCTGCCAGCTCACGCCGTAGCGGTCCTCGACCCAGCCGTAATGCGGGCTGAACGGATACTCCTGCAGCGGCATGAGCACCTTCCCTCCATCGCTGAGCGCAGTCCAGAGCTTGTCGAGGCTCGCTCGCACCGACGTCGTGTCGCCGCCAAGCACGCGCGAGTCGAAGTTGAGCATGAACGAGACCGACGGGTTCGGCCTGAACTGGTCGCCCGCGTTGATGAGCGTGAACCGGTATCCGTCGATCTCCACGCCCACGACGAGCGGCAAGCCCGCGAAGTCCTTCTGGAAGTCGAGGAGATCGGTCTCGGGGTATCGGGCTTCCACTGACGTCGTCGTCTTGGGGAAACTGGAAGCGTAGAACTCGCCCGCTTCTTCGGCATTCTTGTTGAACCAGAGGTTTGGGATGATCTTCTGCATGACTCGCTGCTCCTGCACGCGTCGGCCGATCTGAGCCCAGTCGGGCTCACGCACAAAATTACTCCCGACTGCCGATATCGGCGGCGAGCCCCCTGCTCCAGTGGGAGCAAACACCCAGGGTTCGGCTACTGCAGACCCGCGGTGAGTCTCGCGAGGTTGTCCAGGACGGTCGAGCGCAGCGGCTGCTTCCGCCACTCGAACATCGTCAGCTCTCGCGAGTGCTCGCGGTAGTCCTGCTGCACCTCTCGCAGGTCCTCCACGAAGTCCGCGCTGCGCACCATGAGCGACACTTCGAAGTTCAGCGAGAAGGAGCGCATGTCCATGTTGGACGACCCGATGACGGCGACCTCGTCGTCGATCGTGAAGTGCTTGGCGTGCAGGATGGTGGGCGACTTGTACATCCAGATGCGAACACCCGCGAGCAGCAGGGCCTCGTAGTAGGAGCGCTGCGCGTGATAGACCATGGCCTGGTCGCCGATCTCCGAGACGAACAGCTCGACCACCACCCCGCGTGCCGTTGCGGTCGTGATGGCGTACAGCATCGACTCGTCCGGCACGAAGTACGGGCTCGTGATGATGATCGACTTCTGGGCGACGTAGAGGAGGTTGAGGAAGAGGCGGAGGTTGTTCTCGCTGGGGTACCCGGGGCCGCTCGGCACGATCTGGCAGTCCATCCGCGCTTCCTGCGGCATCGTCTCGACGTCCGTGAGGTCTTCGGGGATGATCGTTCCCGACTCCGAGTACCAGTCGGTGATGAAGACGGCACTGACGGCGTGCACTGCCGGCCCTTCAAGGCGCACCATCAGGTCGTGCCAGTGGAGGCCGCGGCGGATGTTGCCGCGCTTGTTGTACGTCGAGTCGACGACATTCTGCGAGCCGAGGTAGGCGGAGTTGCCGTCGACGATGAGGAGCTTGCGGTGGTTTCGCAGGTCTGGCCGCTGGTACTCGCCGCGCCAGGGGCGGACGGGGAGCATGTAGTGCCACTCGGCGCCGGCCCGCTCGAGGGCCTTGAGCCGCGACAGCGTGTGCTTGCGGTAGCCCGGCACGCGGATGGAGGCGATGTGGTCGAGCAGGATGCGAACACTCACGCCCCGTGCGACCGCCCGGTCGAGGGCATCGAAGATCGGCAGAGTGGTGTGATCGCAGGCGAGGATGTAGAACTCGACGTGCACCCACTTCTCTGCCGTATCGATCTCGGCGGCCATCGCGACGATGGTTGCCTCATAGTCGCCCTGCAGGACGACCTCGTTGTCGCTGATGAGAGGGATGGCCGTGTACGTGCGGTTGAGGGCGACGACGGAGTCGAACCAGGCCGGGTCGCTGTGCCTGGTCGGCTCGACCTCGACGCTCCCGACGGCCATGTTGATGAAGGTCGTGACCTCTTGCTGACGCTCCATGCGCTTCGCGGGAAGGCGGAAGCTGCCGAGGAGGAGGAAGGCGATGACGCCGACGTACGGGATGAGGAAGATGGCCATGAGCCAGGCGATGCCGACGCTCGGCTTCCGATTCCGGGGCACGACGATGATCGCGATGACTCGGATGATCAGGTCGATGATCGCGAAGATCAAGCCAGCGCTGATCGTGATGTGCGGGATCTCGGTCATCGGGTCTCCTCGGGGTACTAGGGGACAGCGTAGGCCAAGGGATGCGCGCGGGCGGGACGTGCATCCACGCTCAGAACTTGTTGCACTTTTCTCAATTAGTGCAATACTGCACTAGTGACGGATAGTGCAATGAACCTGCGGGCTCGCAAGATGGCGCAGACAAGCCGCGACATCTCGTCGATGGCCCGACGCCGCGCCCTCGACGTCGGCCTTCCCGGCTTCACGATCGAGGAGCTCTGCGAGCAGGTCGGCGTCTCCCGAAGGACGTTCTTCAACTACTTCGCATCAAAGGAAGACGCTGTTCTCGGCATCTCGGCCCGACGAGACACGACCCACCTCGACGAGCGTTTCGTTGCGGGGGGCGCCCCGGAAAGCGAGCAGCTGAGCCCGGACCTCCTCGAAGCGCTGACACACCTCGCACTCGAGCGGTGGCGCGAGTCCGACCCGGAGCCGAACTCGGGAGACATCCGCGAAGTCATGGCCGTCATCGACCAGGAGCCGAAGCTCTTCAAGCGGGTGCTCGAGCACATGTCGAGCGACGAGAAGCGGGACGTCGCCCTCGTCGAGCGTCGAGAAGGGCTCCCAGCCGGGGACCTTCGCGCCGCCGCCGCCGTGCAGCTCCTCATGTCCATCATGCGGGCGAGCGCCTTCGAGTTCTTCACGACGGACAACACCGACGACATGGAGACGGTCGTCTTCCGACGAGTCGCCGCCATGCGCGCCGTGCTGCAGCACTGAGGGCGGCGCCGCCCCCTCTTCCTGTCAGACCTCTTCTCCTCTTCCCCTCCTCTCCCCCCCCTCCCTCTCCTTCCGCACCGCACTCCTCGAACGGACTCACGCATGACCACCAGTGCACCGGCGCCAGCAGCGCCGCAGTTCCTGCTTACGAAGCGCAGGATCTGGACCATCTTCGGCGCCCTCATCGCCGGCATGCTCCTCTCGAGCCTCGACCAGACGATCGTCTCGACGGCTATGCCGACGATCGTGGGCGAGCTCGGCGGAGTCGACCACCAGGTGTGGATCACGACCGCCTACCTCCTCGCGACGACCATCGTCATGCCGATCTACGGCAAGTTCGGTGACGTGCTCGGGCGACGGAACCTCTTCCTCATCGCGATCGCGATCTTCACGCTCGCGTCGGTGGGCTGCGCCTTCGCGGACAGCTTCTGGGCGTTCGTGGTGTTCCGCGCCATCCAGGGTCTCGGCGGTGGCGGGCTCATCATCCTGTCGCAGGCGATCATCGCCGACATCGTGCCGGCCAGCGAGCGCGGCAAGTACCTTGGCCCGCTCGGCGCTGTCTTCGGCCTTTCGGCGGTCGGCGGCCCACTACTGGGTGGCTACTTCGTCGACCACCTGACGTGGCAGTGGGCGTTCTACATCAACATCCCGGTCGGCATCGCGGCATTCGTCATCGCCGTGGTGGCGTTGAAGCTGCCGAGCAAGAAGGCGACGAAGCGCATCGACTATCTCGGTGTGATCTTCTTGTCGGCTGCGACGACCTGCCTCATCTTCTTCACCGACTTCGGTGCGGATGCTCAACACGGCTGGGCGTCGATGGTCACGTGGGCGTGGGGCCTCGGCCTCCTCGTGGCGGCGGCGATGTTCGTCTTCGTCGAGTCGCGCGCTGAGGATCCGATCATCCCGCTGGGCCTCTTCAAGAACCCGATCTTCGTGAACGCGACGGCTATCGGCCTGACGCTGGGCATCGGCATGTTCGCGGCGATCGGCTTCGTCCCGACGTTCCTGCAGATGTCGTCTGGCACGTCGGCCGCCGCCTCGGGGCTGCTCATGCTGCCGATGATGGCGGGCCTCATGGGCACGTCCATCGCTTCGGGAATCCTCATCTCGAAGACCGGGCGGTACCGCATCTACCCGATCGTGGGCACGGTGCTGACCGGCCTCGCGATGGTGGCGATGACCACCTTGACGGCGGATACGCCCATTTGGCTCATCTGCGTGTTCCTGTTCTTCTTCGGGGCGGGGCTCGGCCTCATCATGCAGGTTGTTGTCCTGGTCGTTCAGAACGCGGTGCCCGCCGCTGAGATCGGCACGGCGACGAGCACGAACAACTACTTCCGTGAGGTTGGGGCGGCACTCGGCACTGCGGTGTTCGGTGCGATCTTCACAACGCGCCTGACGGAGAACCTCACGTCGGTGTTCACGGCGAGCGGCGCCAGCCCGGCTGATGCGGCGACGGCGACCTCGACGATCGACCCGCAGACGCTCTCGCAGCTGCCGGACGAGGTTCGGGATGGGATCGTCACGGCCTACGCCGATGCTCTGGCCCCCGTGTTCTGGTACCTGGTGCCATTCATAGCGCTCGCGTTCCTGCTGTCGCTCTTCCTGAAGCAGATCCCCCTCTCTGATGTTGCCGGGCTCGTGGCCCGTGGCGAGGCGGTCGGCGGGGAAGAAGCGGAGGAGCTCGACGCTGCGGCTCGGGATCGCCACGAGGCGGTCGGTGGTGCCGCCACGAGCGCGGAGCCGACGAGGCTCGACTCGAACAGCCCGAGGAGCCGCGACTAGCGGGGAGCCGCCGAGAACGCGCGGGCCGCGCGGACGGCTGCTTCGATGTGCATCCCCTCGAAAGGGAGGACCGCATTGAGCGCCTGGGCGGTGAGGTCCGGGCCCAGCTCGGCGCCTCGCCGGACGGCTTCCGCGTCGACCTGCTCGGGAGCTGATTCCGGGTCATCGAGGTCCATGACGGCACCCTCGAACCAGTCGGCGGCGGCGGCGAGCATCTGCTCCTCGCTGAGCACGGGGAGCAGGTGCTTGTCGAGTCCGTCGGCGAGGCCGTGGTCGACGGTGCGCCAGGCTTCCCCGGCGTTCTCGCGCCAGTAGACGAATCCGAGCCAGGGCTGTTCCCCGCCAGTCTCCCAGTGGCGTCCCGATTCCGAGCTGACGGCGGCTTCGACGTGCGCCACTCCCCAGTCGGGCATGCCCGTGATGAGGTCGAGGCCCCGCCTGTGCGTCTCGGAGTGGTCGCGGTCGATGCCGGCGAGGACGGCCCGGCCGTCGGGGAGCGGGGTGAGCCGAGCCCAGCTGCCGCCACCGTCTGAGTAGAACCAGCCGTGCTCGTCGGCGTGGGAGCTGTCGCGACCCTCGCCGAGGATCGCGGTCTCGATGGCTGCCACGAGCGCCCAGCGCCCCCTGATCGCCTCGATGGTCGGAAACTGCTGAGGGCGAAGTGCTGTCATGCGCTCATCTTTCCAAGCGCCTCCTCGGCGCTGCTGGGTGCCGCCTGGAACTGGACCGCGCGCGGAGTCTCGCGGATACGCGCGCGAGCCACCCTGGGGCCGGTTGCCGGTTCGACCTTCCACGCCCGGCTCTGCGCGGGCGAGACGGTGAGTCGCCCCAGGTGCACTTCGTGATGGTGGAAGGTGCAGAGCGCGATGCCGTTCCTCGTGTCGGTGCGTCCGCCGCTCGACCACGGTGTGACGTGGTGGATCTCAACGGTGTCGAAGGGGAGCTCGCACGCGGGTGCCCTGCACCCGCCGTCTCGGGCGAAGACCGCTCTTCGCTGAGCCGGACTGAAGAGTCTTCGCTTGCGGCCGAGCTTGAGGACTTCGCCGTCGTCGTCGACGAGGGCAACCCGAATGATGCCGTCGCAGAGGATGCGCCGTGCTGCCTCGACCGGGACAGGCTCGCCGCTGTGCTCGAGGCGGGAGATGTCCGCCGTCGTCTCGGCGGCTCCCACCAGCCCGGCCCGCGTGACGGTCACGACCAGGGTGGGCGCTTCTCCGCCGGTCCGGGGTGCACCCGGGGACTCGGCGTGCTGAGCAAAGACCGAGACGAGCGCGTCGATGCGCCGCTGAGAGAAGCTGCGCTCGTCCCGGATCTGTGGTTCTTCCTGCGGAGCGAGGCTGCCGCGGGGCTCGTCGTCTGCCTCACACGTCTGCTCTCGCCGCGGCGAGAGATACGCGTCGAGGACACGCATGATGGTCTCGCCCTGTTCCGGGGTCGCCAGGAGCCTGGCCTGCACCATGCCATCAGCGCGACGGGTGAAGGAGAGCCCTCGCTTCGCGGCTTGACGTTCCGCGTTGGGCTCCGCACCGTCCGGGTCGAGGAAGGCCACCCACACGGCGGCCTGCTTGGCCAGACGCTCCGGCGACGCCGGCTCGTCGTCCTCCTGGGTGAGCCCGCAGGCTGCCTGGACGAGTTCGTACTCTGCGCGATCGAGGTCGGCGATGTCGACGCTGCCGTCCGCTTCGCGCAGCCCTGCGACGATCGCCGACGCCTGGGAGAGCGTCACCCTCCCTTCCGCGACAGCGACCGCGACCTGGCTCCGTGCGGGCCGAAGCGTCTCGCCCGTCATGCTGATGCGCTCGCGCGTCGCCTCGGCGACCTCGCGCAGCTTGGCCGCCTCGGCCCGGCGAAGGCCGAAGGTCTGCCGCACGGCCTCGTGCACGGAACGGTACCCACCCCGACGCACCAGAGAACCGGAGAAGGCCACGGGCGTGATCTCGTCTCGCCCGAGCAGCTCGGCCGACATCTCCAAGATCGTCGCGTCGAGCATCCGCTTGCGAGCGGCCAGCTCTTCGAAGGCGGCGAAGAACTCGGCGTCGAGCACCGACGAGACGGACCGTCGCCCATCGATCAGCGCCGTGACGACAGCCGTGGCGGCGACGCCGGACTCTCGCTCGGCAGCTGCAACGCTCGCCGGGAAACCCGACAGGACCCCAGCGCCTGACCCAGCGCCCGCCCCGGACCCAGACACAGACCCGGACCCGGACCCAGACCCAGACCCAGATACTCCACCCAATGCGTACTCGTCGTCGCCCATCGATTCCCCCCTCATCGCCCCGGCAGCCTCTCTCCCAAAGCACTTCTGCCTTTGGATTGACGTGCCGAGCTGGCTTCCCCCGAAGCCAGACCCAGCCTACAGTTCATCGAACCTATATTCGACCCCTGTGGGTAAATCCCACGTCACAGAACAGTAACCGGGTCGCAGCACCGCGAACCGCGCAGACGAGCCTGCTCGCCTGTCAGCACGCATCCGACGCTACATCTCGCCACAGACATTCGACGAGCGAGAGCACCCGGCGGGCGCCCCCTCCAAGCTGTGTTCCTCCCAGGGCGCGCGCGGGATACTCTTTCGATCACCTGTGCTTCACTTACCGACCCTGCATCTCAGCGACTGGACGCATCCTTCCGTGGCTCCCACACTCTTCCCCTGGCTCGACCCTGAAACGATCATTCACGGTGCGGGCCCCTGGGCGCTTCTCGTCGTGTGCCTCATCGTGTTCTCGGAGACCGGCCTCCTCGTCGGCTTCCTGCTGCCCGGCGACACGCTGCTGCTCATCACGGGCCTGCTCGCCTTCTACCCCGGCATCGGCTTCGACATCTGGTGGGTGTGCCTCGCCATCGGATTCGCCGCATTCCTCGGCGGCGAGGTCGGCTACCTGATAGGCCGAAAAGCAGGGCCCCGGATCTTCGAGCGCAAGGAGAGCGGCCTCTTCAGCGTGAAGAACGTCGAGCGGACCAACGCGTTCTTCGAGCGCTTCGGCGGCCTCGCTGTCATCATCGCCCGCTTCGTTCCCGTCGTGCGCACCTTCGCTCCGGTGGCCGCTGGCGTCGGCAAGATGGACTACCGCAAGTACACGATCTACAACCTCATCGGCGCGCTCATCTGGGGCGCCGGCCTCACCTTCGCCGGCTACCTCCTCGGCTACGTGCCGGTGCTCGGCGACTTCATCCGCCAGTACATCGACGTGATCCTGATCGTCGCGGTGCTCGCGACCGTGGTGCCCACGAGCATCCACTACCTCCTGAACTCGCGGAAATCCCGCCGCGAGGCGGAGCAGCGCAGCCGCGATGAAGCGAAGAACCTCTCGCTTGCACCGAAGGACTTCGATCAGAAGCTCGGCGACTGAACGTCGGGAATCCGGCACCAGCTGACCCGGCGCGCGCTGGGCTCCGACGCCCCGCGAACCGCCGATAACAACGAGTGTCGACCTCCCGCGAGACTCGATTCCGGCCGCAGACGGGTGCCTCGAGTGCGACGTAGGCTTGCCTCCGCGGCATGCTCTGCCGCGTCTTTCGACGGCGTTGCAGTGAGGAGTTCGGGTCACCGATGAGCGGCATCTGGCGGTACCAGTCGACCTCGATCCCCCTCCGGCTGGCGAACGCCGGAGCAGTCGTCGCCCTTCCCCTGCTTGCCGTCGAGCAGCTCGGGGACGTCGCCGTCGGCGGCCTCCTCGTCGCCGTCGCCCTCTTCCCGAGCGTCATCGCGGCACCGCTCGTGGGCGCCCTCCTCGACCGGATGCGCCGCCCGAAGCTGCTCCTCATCATCGGGGGGACGATCACGGCGGCCGCCTACCTCTTCGCCTCGCAGCTGGGCACACTGCCGATCGGCGTCATCGCCGTCATCCTCGCGGTCGCCGGCTTCGTGACCCCCGCCTACATGGGCGGCCTCTCGAGTTTCGCGACCGACAACATCGAACCGGCCAGGAAGGCCTACGCGCAGGACGCGCTCTCCTACACGATCGCCTCGGTGGGCGGTCCGGCGCTCGCGGCGCTCGCGATCCCGCTGGCAGGCTCAGCACGACTCGCGATGGTGCTCCTCGCGAGCCTCGCCTTCGTCGGGGCGGTTGCCGGGTTCGGCATCCGGATGCACGCGAAGAACGGCCCGGTGGAAGGCCTCGGGCGGACGATCGCTCGCGGCATGACGTACCTCGTCAAGCACAAGCCGATCGCGATCGTCACGATCGCCGGCACCGTCAGCCAGGTCGCCGGTGGCGCGCTCGGCATCGCCGCCATCGCCATCTCCCTGGAGCGGACCGGCTCCGAGGCGTCCGCCGCCTGGCTCGTCACGGCCTACGCGATCGGCGGCCTCGCGGGCGCCCTCTTCATGGCGGTGAGGACCTGGACCACCAGGGGCCCGGTCTGGGTGATGGGGATGGGCTTCGTCGCCACCGGCGTCTTCCTCCTCATCGCGGTGCCGGCGTTGCCGATCGGGTTCGCGTTCGCAGCCGTCCTCATCTCGGGCCTCTTCGCGGCACCGGCGAACGCCGCCATGATGCTGCTCCGCGACAAGGAGAGCAAGCCGAACGTGCGCTCGCAGGTCTTCACGATCGGCGCCGGCCTGCGGGTCACGGCGGCCGCCGTCGGCGCGGCCATCGCCGGGCTCATCGCGGGCTTCGACGCCGCCTGGCTGATCGCCGGAATGGCCATCATCTGGATCCTCTCCGGCGCGATCCTCTGGTTCTTCCCGAACCCGCCGGCGCGCACGGGCATCATCCCCGTGCAGAAAGGCCCGCGGGCGCCGTAGCGCGGGCCAGCAAGCACCCCTTGATGGCGCCGAAGGCCAAGACGGCGCCGGAGGCCTGGCTCCTCGAACGCAGTCGGTCGCAACCGGTCGCAGTCGGTCGCAACCGGTCGCAGCCGTCAATCGCCGACTGCCCGTTGCCCGCCGGACGCCGCTGAGGAGAGTCAGCTGCCGCGTCCGCGCAGGCAAACGCTGCCAGTCAAGTGGCCCGCAACACGCCCGACGAAAGGGGCACTCGGCTGGCAGCGTTTGCACCCCGGCCGTCGATGACTGCCTGGCCACCATCATGGGTTGCCGAGCATCACCGAGCATCACCGAGCAACGCCAGGGGCCGGCGAAGGCCACCGAGCACACCACCACGGGCCACCCAATTCAATCGAGTTCAACCGAGCCCGCCGCGCTCCACCGCGCCCAGCAAACCCAACCGAGCACGAGGGTGAGCGAGTGCGCCTCCCCGGCCGGCGTGGGAGACTCCCCGGAAGACGCGCGTGCAGCGCCTGAGCGAGCGGAGCATCCCATGACCGAGAACCCCGCAATGGTGGTTGCCGTCATCGTCCTGGGCTTCGCGGCGGTCACGTTCCTCCTGGTGTGGATGCTGCGCGCGGCACCTCGCCCACCGCGCGACTCCGAGCTCTCCCCAGACGAACGCCGCCGACGAGCCGAGAACCCCGGCCCGGCGCCGACGAGCATCCGCTTCGATCACGGCAACAACTCGGGCTACTGAGTCGCGCGACCTCAGCGCGGACGCCAAACGCTGCCAGCCGATGTGCCCTTCACGAACTCGGTGAAGGGCACACCGGCTGGCAGCGATCGCGGTGGTGTTGCGGAAGCCGCAGCTAGGCGACGCCCACGAGCAGCCAGACGACGAAGCAGAGCAGGAAGCCGACGAGGCCGAGCACCGTCGTGAGGACGGTCCACGTGCGGAGGCCGTCCGCGACGCCGAGGCCCAGGTAGCGGGTGACGACCCAGAAGCCGGAGTCGTTGACGTGCGACAGGCCGAGCGCGCCGAAGGCGATCGCGAGGGCGAGCAGCGCGACCTGGATCGTCGAGTACCCGCCGCCGAGGATCGACGCGCTGAGGAGGCCAGCCGTCGTGAGGATCGCGACCGTCGCCGACCCCTGCGCCGCGCGCAGCGCGAGCGAGATGAGGTACGCCATGATCATGAGCGGCATGCCGGTGGCGAGCAGCGTCTCGCTGAGTGCCGTACCGATCCCGCTCTCGGTGAGGACACGGGCGAACGCGCCGCCACCTCCCGTGACGAGGAGGACGACCGCAACTGGGGGCAGCGCCGCTTCGACGACATCGCCGAGCTGCGATGCGCTCCAGCCGCGGCGGATACCGAGGAAGAAGCTCGCGAGCAGCACCGTCACGAGGAGCGCGAACAGTGGGGCTCCGATGAACGCGAGCACGTTGCGGATGGGGTCGCCGGCCGGAAGCAGCGTGGCGCCGACCGTGCCGAGGGCGATCATGATGAGCGGCGTGACGATGAGCGTCATGACCATGCCTGCGCTCGGCGGCGCGACCGTGCGGGCCTTGGTGGCGGTGCCGGTTGCGCCGGACGCGCCACCCTCCGAGCCGGACGCCCCTTCGGCGTCGGCGACAATCGCAGTCGCTTTCTCCGTGCCGAACTCGGCGAACGACTTGGCCGTGGCTGGCAGCATCGTGAAGTTCTTGCGGTTGAGCCACTTCGAGAAGAAGTGCGAGACGACGGCGAGCATGAGGCAGATGGGGAGGCCGATCATGGTCACCCAGCCGAGGTCGGCGCCGAGGATTCCGGCACCTCCGACGATTCCGGGATGCGGGGGCATCGCGACGTGCACGGCGAGCATGATGCCGCCGATCGGCAGCCCGAACTTCACCGGGTCGACGCCTGCCGCCTTACAGAAGCCGTAGATGATCGGCACGAGGATGATGAACCCGACGTCGAAGAACACGGGGATCGCGAGCACGAGCGCGGCGGCCGTGAGGGCACCGGCGACGCGCTTCGGCCCGAGCAGCTTCGTGAAGCGCCCGGCGAGGCTGGAGGCACCGCCGGAGATCTCGATGATCTTCCCGAGCATCGCGCCCAGCGCGACGAGGATCGCGACCGAGCCGAGCACACCGCCCATTCCGGCGATGATCGACTCGATGATGCCGATGCGTGCCGGTTCGAGTTCCGTCTCGGGCACCGTCACGAGCGGCAGCCCCGTCGCGAGGCCCAGAAGGACGCTCACGATGAGCAGCGCCAGGAAGGCGTGCACCTTGAGTTTGATGATCAGCAGCAGGAGGAGGCCGATGCCTCCGGCTGCTATCGCGAGCAGTAGGAATGTAGACAAGTCCGTCTCCTTTGACGAGTGCGCCGACGAGGGCGCTGACGAAAGCGTTGTTTGGGTGAGAGCGGGGGCTCTTGCTTACGAGTCGGTGGTCTTCGGGGCGAGGGCGAGGATGACGGCTGAGTCGTCGGACGCGCCGAGTCCCTGTGCCTGTCCCAGGAGGTACAGCTGCTCGGCGGCGGCGGCGACTGGCGTCGGGAGTCCGACGGCGCGACTCGCCTTGCCGACGATGCCCATGTCCTTCACGAAGATATCGAGGCGGCTGAGCACTTCGGCGCCGTCCTCGTCGTAGGCCTCGAGGATGCGAGGGCCACGGTTCGCGAGCATGAACGAGCCCGCTGCTCCGGCGCCGAGCGTCTCGAGGGTCTTGGCCGGGTCGAGCCCGAGGCGCTCGGCGAGTGCAAGCGCTTCCGCTGCGGCCGCGATGTGCACACCGCAGAGCAGCTGGTTGACGGTCTTGAGCGCCTGACCGTCACCAGGGCGGTCTCCGACCACGGTGAGGGTGGATGCGAGGAGGCCGAGCACGGGCTGCGCCTTCTCTCGCGCTGCCGGCGTCGCACCGACGACGATGAGCAGGTCGCCCTCGCCCGCGCGGACGGGGCCGCCGGAGAGGGGCGCATCCACGAGCTCGACCGAGTGCTGCTCGAGGCGAGCGACGACGTCGGCGATGCCGTCGGTTCCGACGGTGCTCGTGAGGATCACGACTGCGCCCTCGTCGAGCTTGTCGGCGATACCGTTCTCACCGAAGAGCACGTCGTGCAGCTGCTCGCCGTTGCGGACGGCGAGGAGGACCGCGTCGACCCCGGCGACCGCGCTCGCCGCGGAGGCGTGCGGCACGATGCCCGCGCCGGCCGCGAGGTTGAGGCGCGGCTGCGCGATGTCGAAGCCGTTGACCGTGAGCTGGCTGCTGAGGCGGGTCGCCATCGGCAGGCCCATCGCGCCGAGCCCGAGGACGGCGACGGAGTAGGTGGAGGAGGTCATGGTTGCTCGTTTCTCGGTGCTGGTTGAGATGTCAGCGCTGTTGCTGATCAGTTGGATGCGGATGCGGGTGCGGATGCGGATGCGTCTACGTCGGCGGCGGCGCTCGCGTGGAACTTCTCGACGACCCGCGCGAGCGAGTCCTCGTCGCCGACGTTGCCGGCGAACACGACGTAGGGAATGCCGTCGGCCGGTCCCCCGACCGCCTGCCAGAGGGAGACGATGCCGGGCAGCATGGGGCCGCGGACGACGGCGTGACGGATCTCGAGGCCGTTCGTGGCGACGTCGCTCGAGGTGATGCCGCCCTTCGCGATGACGAAGCTCGGCGGCGTCACGCGGAGCGCGTGCGCGACGACCTCGCAGACGGCGGACGAGACGCCTCTGGAGATGGCGAGGGATGCGTCCGCATCGTCGGTCTTCACGAGCTCGCGGCTCGTGTGGAGGATCACGTCGCCGCTCGCGAGCGCTTCGACGACGCGAGCCTTCGCCTCGCCGAGGTGCGCGTCTCGGGCGTCCGCGTCGATGATCGCCGAGACGGACAGCTCGACGGTCGGCAGGTGGGGATGCTCGGTCCGGAGGGCTGCGAGCTGACGTGTCGTGAGGTCGACGTGCGAGCCGACGACGATCAGACCGCCGGCAGCGGAGCCGGTCACCCGATCGCTCGCCAGCTGCGCCGGAGCGAGTGGAGATGCGATCTCCTGCCCGATGCGGGCTCGCACGAACGGCGGCCCGACTCGGTAGAGGAACTGCTTGCCGTCGGCCTCCGCGAGCTCGAGCCCGAGGGCGACGATGCGGATGTCGTCCTCGATGACCACGTCGACGACGATCGGCTGACCGTCATGCGCATCCTGCAGCACGGTTGCGACCGCTTCGGGGCCGCGACGGATGATGTCGAGCGAGAGCACGGTCACGTCTGCGGCGGCCCAGCGGCCCTTCGTCTTCTCCTCGACCCATTCGGGGAGCGCGGAGCTGCGGAAGCCGAACGTCGCATCCTTCGCGAACTCCGTCTCGGCGACCGGCACGAGCTCTCCGCTCTGCCGGTAGTAGTGGACGCCCCCGATCGTGACCCTGCCCGCGTCGGGGAAGGCCGGAACGATGAGGACGCCGTCCGGCACCGGGCCGCCGAGCTCGGCGAGCGTTGCCGCGATGACGTCGGTCTCGAGGGGGAAGTGCCCGCGCAGTGTGCTGTCGCCGCGGCTCACGAAGGCGATTCGGCGCTCGAGGCGCTCCGCCGCCGCGAGCGCTGCCGTCACGATCTCGCGGTTGCGTGCGGCGGCGGATTCGGCATCGAGGCTGCGCGTGTTCGTGAGGACGTATACGGCGTCGCGGCCCTGTTCGAGCGCCCAGACGAGGTCGTCCTGCTCCCAGCGGGTGAGGACGGGAAGGTCGGCGACGGACTGCGTCCCGGTGGGGTCGTCGTCGAGCACGATGAGGGTCACTCCGGATTCGCGGACCCGGTCGGCGACCTCCGCAGCGTCGACGCGCACTGGGGCGGGGTACTGCTCGAGCAGTCGGGTTTCATCCATCAGAGAACTCCCTTGTAATCGGATATCAGATATCTTGCGCTCGCCGCAGGAGGGTTGTCAAGGAGATATCTGATATCCCACCGTGGGGACCCTGCTGAAGACGCCTGCGACACTCTGCCGACGGGAGATCACACCCGCCCGCCCACGTGCTCAGCGGCAGTTGCGAGGCGCTGGTGCGTCAGGAGACAGTCGACGATCACGCGGTCGCCAGTCCTCCTGCCGGCAGTCCCGCAACCCGTCGGTCAGGCTCGAGGCGTGAGCACGTACTCCTGCAAGTCATCCGCCGTCTGCTGCATGTGCGACTCCATCGCCGCTCGCGCGGCTGAGCCGTCGCCGGAGCGCAGCGCCTCGAGGATCCCCGCATGCTCGCGGATGGCGTTCACCTGCACCTGCGGCACCGCCGAGGTCTCGTAGCGGCGCTCGTACATGAACTTCCCGAGCGGCTCGAGCAGCACACGCAGGAACGGGTTGCCGCTCGCCCGCAGCACGACATCGTGGAACGCGATGTCGGCGGTGACGAAGGTGTGCACGTCGTTCGCGGCGCTCGCCGCACGCATCTCCTCGAGGTACCCCTCGAGCTTCTCGAGGTCTTCGGTGGTGCGCAGCGGGGCCGCGAGCTCGCAGGCACCCGTCTCGATCATCCGCCGAAGCTGGACGAGCTGCACCGAGGCCTGTGCCTTGCCGCCGGTCGATGTCGCGGCGCGCAGGAGCGGCTCGATGCCGGTCCAGTCCTCCATGGGAAGCACACGACCGCGAGTGCCGGGAACGGGCTGCACGACCCCCTGCGCCTGCAGCGTCTTGAGGGCCTCGCGCAGCGTGAGGCGGTTCACACCGAGCCGCTCGGCGAGGTCGATCTCACGCGGCAACGGCGCCCCCTGGGGCAGCTCGCCCGAGATGATGTCATCGAGGAGCCGGTCGCTGACCGACTGAACAAGCGACGCTCTCGCCATGGTGACCTCCGAACTGGCAATGCTAGTGGGCGCGTCCGGACAGCAGCTCACGCGAGCGTCACGGCAGCGTCACGGCGACCTCCACGACGACGTCGTTCGCATCCTCTCCGATGACACGCTGGCGCACCTCCGGCGACGTGAGCGCCACCCCACGCTCCGCGAGCGCGTCGAAGAGGGCCACCACGGCCGGATGCACGGAGCCCTCCGGCAGATCGGCGCCGTGCGACCGCCAGATGGCCACGAGATCGGTTCGCGGCGGCAGCTCATCCGCGAGGATGCGGCCGTCGTCCCACGACGCGTCGTCGACTTCCGGGAGGCGCGCGACCGGCCAGCAGAGGAGCATCTGCACCTCGGATGCTCTCGCCGTGCTGCCCGGGGCCTCACGAAAGGAGGTCCAGAACCCGGGCCCCGGCTCGAGCCCAGCCTCGACACTGCGCCGATGCAGTTCGGTGAATTCCCGGTTCGCGTCCTCATCGCTCGGCACCGCACCGTCCCCGTTACCGTCCCCGCCGTCCCCGTCCCCGAGATCACCCCCGGCCGCGTCGAGGTCAGCGGGCAACGGGATGACACGCGCGACGAACGGCGTGGACCCGAGTCGGCGCTCCTCGACGACAACCGGGCGCGCGAAGGCGGTGAGCACGGTGTCCGCAGCGGTCAGAGCCGCATCCTCGGCATCACGCTTCCGCAGCACCTCCGCGCGGTGGCGGAGCAGCACGTCGGCCGCGTCGCCGTCTCGGAGTGCCCTCGCGGCGGCGGGCAGCGGCACGCCGGCCGCCCGCAGCGCCCGCAGGAGGGCACCGTCGCGCACCTGGGATTCGGCGTACCTGCGGTACCCGGTCACCGCATCCACCTCGAACGGGACGAGCGCCTTCGTCTCGTCGTAGTGGCGCAGCGCCTTCACGCTGATGCCGGTCGTGTTCGCGAATTCCCCGATGGTGAGCATGCCTCAAGCCTGCCGCCTCCCGTAGGAGGAGAGTCAAGCCAGGGCACTCCGCAGATCTGCCCGGTTGGGCCAGACGCCTCGAACTCGCTGGCATACGGCTCGAGATGCGAGGCCCGATCAGCCCGCAGCCATCTCGAGCGCCTCCTCCGCACGCTCGGCGCTGCCCTCCGCGAGGCCGCGCTTGAGCGCCGGAGCCAACACGACGCACAGGCCCATCCCGACAGCGAGCACCGCGACCTCGGTGACGGTGAGCGCCCAGATGATGCCGGGCAGGCCGAACCAGATGCTCCCTGCGATCACAACCGGGATGAACAGCACCCCTTGAGCGGCCGACATGATGGTCGCGGGCAGGGCGCGGCCGGTTGCCTGGAAGAGAGAAGTGATGAGGCCGGTGAAGCCGTTCGCGATCATCGCGATGAGCTGCGCCGCGAGCACCACGACGCCGATCGCGAGCACGGATGCGTCGGCCACGAAGAGCGCGAACACCTGCTCGCGGAAGCACAGCACGAGGGTGGCCGCGAGTGCAGCGACCGCGCCGACCGTGATGGCGGATGCTCGCAGCGCGGATCCGAAGCGTGCGCCGTCACCCTTGCCGTACGAGTAGGCCAGCAGCGGCAGCACGCCGAGCGTGACACCCATGATGAGGAACTCGGGCACCTGAGCGATACGCACGGCGACGCCCATCGCGGCGAGCGGCCCCTCGCCGTAGGCCGCGGCGAGGTTGTTGAGCACCAGCGCCGTGACGATGAGGAAAGCGGACTGCAGCAGCGTGCCGATGCCGACGCCGAGGACCGGCTTCTGCACTGAGCCTGCGAGGGTGAACCAGCGCGGAGAGAGGCTCACGTGCTCGCTGTTGCGCGTGAGCCAGAGAACGAAGTACACGACGACGACGAGGTTCGCGAGGCCCGTCGCCACTGCCGCCCCCGCCACTCCCCAGTTGAGCACCAGGATGAACAGCGCGTCGAGGGCGAGGTTCACGACGGCGGACAGTATCAGCGCGACCATGACCTGCTTCGCCGCGCCTTCCGCCCGGACGAGCTGCTCGAGGCAGACCGCCGCGGCGAGGACGGGCACGAAGCCGAGCAGCACCCCGACGAAGGCAGCCGTGGGCGCGGCCACCGATGCGTCGGCGCCGAGCAGCGAGACGAGCGGCGACAGGAACACGAGCCCGATGGCGGCGACCACGGCCCCCACGATCACCGAGCCCCAGAGTGAGTAGGACGCGACCCGCTTGATGCTCGCCGCCTTCGAGGGGTCTCGTTCGGCCCCGCCGAGGAGGCGCGACACGAGCGCCCCTCCCCCGACCCCGAAGACGTTCCCGACCCCCATGACGAGGATGAGGATCGGTGAGCCCAGGGTGATGGCCGCCAGCAGGGCCGTGTCGTCGAGCGAGCCGATGAATCCCGCATTGGTGAGGTTGTAGATCGCCCCGACGATCATCGCGGCCGCCATGGGCACGCAGAGGTGCAGGAGTGCGCTGACGATCGGTGCCGACGAGAGGTACCAGCGGTTCGTGTGCGCCGCATCCGGGGTGGCCTCACGGGCCGCCGACAGATCGGCCTTGGCTTCGGTTTCTGGTGGTGTGCTCATGGTTGCTTCTTTCTGGGCAGGACGGAGCGCGCGCCGACACTCGTCGGCACGTGGGGGGGGGCGCGACTCGGTCGCGCGTCTCGAAGGGCTAGTCGCGCACTGGCTGCGGGAGCTGAGCCGTGATCTTGGCGAGCAGCGCCTCGAACGCGACTCGCTCGTCGGGGTCGAGCGGCGCGAGGATCGTCTCGTCTGCGGCGATCATGGCCTCCTCGAAGCCCGCGATGAGCTCGGCTCCCGCAGGCGTTGCATAGACGCGCTTGGTGCGCTCGTCGCCACCCTCGGTTCGGCGTTCGATGAGCCCTCGCCCTTCAAGGCCGCGAAGCAGACTCGAGACGCTCGCGGGGGTCGTGCGACTCATTCGAGCGAGCTCCGATTGGCTCGCCCCTGGGCTCTGCACGAGGTAGCCGAGCACGAAGCTCTGCGGCCGGGTGAGCTCGCGCTCACGTGTCCAGTCTTCCCCGGCCTTCATCTGCGCCCAGCTGATCCATCGAACGAACTCGAGGGGCGTGCGTGGGGCTGGCGCTTTATTCGACATAGTTAGAACTATTACAGTTAGACTTCTAACTGTCAAGATGGCACAGCCTGGAACACGCGCCTCACGCGTAGACTGGGCTGATTCCCCGGGAGGAGCAACGATGCCCGAACCGAAGCATCCAGAGAAGCGCGCGAAGCCCGAAGCCGGCGTGACGCGCATCGTCGAGAACATCGACGAGACCGCCGCCATGTTCTCCGAGCCGAAGATCACCGCCGTCGGCATCCCCGCCGTACTGAACTCGCTCAAGGTGACGACCGCGCAGATGGGCCCAGCCCGCACGGCCCGCACCCTGCTGCGCATCAACCAGAAGGACGGCTTCGACTGCCCCGGATGCGCGTGGCCGGAGGGCAAGCACCGCAGCCCGGCCGAGTTCTGCGAGAACGGCGCGAAGGCCGTCGCCGAAGAAGCGACGAAGAGACGCGTTCCCCCGAGCTTCTTCGCCGAGCACTCCATCGAGGAGCTGCGCACCTGGGACGACTACTCGCTCGGCCAGCAGGGCCGCCTCACTCACCCGATGCTCCTCGAAGAGGGCGGCACGCACTACCGGGCCGTGAGCTGGGACGACGCGTTCGACATCATCGCCGACGAGTTCGCGCAGATGTCGAGCCCAGACGAGGCGATCTTCTACACCTCAGGCCGCACCTCGAACGAGGCGGCGTTCGTGTACCAGCTGTTCGTGCGCGGCCTCGGCACGAACAACCTCCCCGACTGCTCCAACATGTGCCACGAGTCGAGCGGTTCCGCGCTCGGCGAGACGCTCGGCATCGGCAAGGGCTCGGTGAGCCTCGAGGACCTCCACGAGGCGGACCTCATCATCATCGCCGGCCAGAACCCCGGCACGAACCACCCGCGCATGCTCACCGCCCTCGAGAAGGCGAAGCTCAACGGCGGCAAGATCATCGCCGTGAACCCGCTGCCCGAGGCGGCGCTCATGCGGTACGAGAATCCGCAGACCGTGCGCGGCATGGTGCTCGGCGGCACCGCCCTCAACGACCTGTTCCTGCAGATCAAGCTGGGCGGCGACCAGGCTCTGTTCCAGGCGCTCGGCCGCATCCTGCTCGACGCCGAGGAGGCGAACCCCGGCACCGTCTTCGACCACGACTTCATCGCGGCGAAGACGTCGGGTGTGGATGCGTACCTCGAGTCCCTCCGCACGCTCGACTGGGCGGAGATCGAGACCGCGACCGGGCTGAGCGAAGCGGAGATCCGCGAGGCAGGCGAGCTGCTGCTCGCCTCGAAATCGACGATCGTCTGCTGGGCGATGGGCCTCACCCAGCACAAGCACTCGGTGCCGACGCTGCGCGACTGCGTCAACCTGCTCCTCCTGCAGGGCAACATCGGCAAGCCTGGCGCGGGCGTCTGCCCCGTGCGCGGGCACTCGAACGTGCAGGGCGACCGCACGATGGGCATCTTCGAGCGGATGCCCGAGTCGTTCCACGACAAGCTCGACGCCGAGTTCTCGTTCGCGTCTCCCCGCGAGCACGGCTACGACACGGTCGAGGCGATCCGCGCCATGCGCGACGGCAAGGCCCGCGTCTTCATGGCCATGGGCGGCAACTTCTCCAGGGCGACACCCGACACGGCAGTGACGGAGGCAGCCATGGAGTCGCTTGCCCTCACGGTGCAGGTATCGACGAAGCTGAACCGCTCGCACGTCGCAACGGGACGCCGAGCACTCATCCTCCCCACTCTCGGGCGCACGGAACGCGACCGGCAGGCGGGCGGCACGCAGCGCGTGACCGTCGAGGACTCGATGAGCGCCGTGCATGCCTCCCACGGACGGCTCGAGCCGGCGAGCGACGAACTGCTCAGCGAGGTCGCCATCGTGACGATGCTCGCCGAGCGGGTCCTGACACGTTCGCGCCCGAACGTGCCGCAGGTGAACTGGGCCGAGCTGCGCGCCGACTACGCGAACGTGCGCGCATCCATCTCCCGGGTCATCCCCGGGTTCGAGGACTTCGAGGCGAAGATCGACGAGCCCGGCGGGTTCATCCTGCCGAACGGACCGCGCGACGGCCGCGACTTCTCGAGCATCGGCGGCACCGCGAAGTTCACTGCCAACGAGCTCGAGTACCCGAAGGTTCCCGAGGGTCGCCTGCTGCTGCAGACGCTGCGCTCGCACGACCAGTTCAACACCACCATCTACGGCAAGGACGACCGGTACCGGGGCGTGAAGAGCGCCAGGAGGGTCGTCTTCGTCAACGAAGCGGATGCACGGGACCGCGGCCTCGCCGACGGCGACCACGTCGACATCGTCTCGGAGTGGCCAGGCCGCGACGGGTCGCTCGAAGAGCGCCGCAGCGAACGCCACCGCATCGTCGTCTACTCCACCCCGCGCGGCTGCGTCGCCGCGTACTACCCGGAGACGAACGTGCTCGTGCCGCTCGACTCGACCGCCGATGTCAGCAATACGCCGACCTCGAAGTCGATCGTGGTTCGACTGGAGAAGCTCGACAGCTGACGCGAGCTTCTCCCCCACCTTTGGAGCCGCCCGCCACCCTTGGGCAGCGCGAGGATCAGACGCGGCGGCGGATGCGGATCGGCCCCCTGGCCGAGGCGCCGTCGACGACTTCGCCGCCCTGGGTGATGTCGACGTCGCCGGCCGCCACGAGGCGCAGCGCGGCTGCCCTCGCCGCATCCATCTCGCCGCGCCACTCGTCTCCCCCAACGGCTCGCGCCGCCTCCGAGGGGCAGATGGTGGCCCCCTCAGCCCGCTTGGCGAGCAAGTCGAGGATCACACGCTCGAGCTGCTGATCGCGCTGCGAGACCGCGGTCACAGCAGCCGCTCCGCGAGGACCTTCGCCGTCGCCTCGGGATGCACGCGGTGCCCGACCGACTCGGCGACCTCGACGAGCTCCGACCCCGGCAGCGTCTCAGCAAGACGCCTCGCGGCGCTCGCGAGGAACGGGAACGTGTCGCCGCCCACGACGATCGTCACGGGCACCTGCACGTCGACCATCGCCGCTGTCGGCGTCGACACCTGCCGCACGAGCTGCGCGTCGTAGACCGTCGACTGCGCGAGCGGCACAAGCCCGGGGAAGATCGGGCTCTGCCGGATCTGCTCGACGAGGGCAGGGTCGAGTCCGACCCCCTCGAGCTGGAACGTCGAGACCGCGGTTGCCGCTTCACCCTCGTCGACGAGCCGCTGCAGGCGCTCGGCGAGGTCTGGGTCCGGTTCGTGCTGACCGAAGCGGAACGGAGGCTCCGACAGGAACAGGTGCTGCACGGGAACACCGAGGGAGGCGGCGAAGAGCGCCAGCACGGCCCCGGAGGAATGCCCCACGACGCTCACTTGACCGCCGACCGCGCCGATGACGGCCGCGAGGTCTTCTGCTTCACGCTCTGGCGCCGACGGCTTCGTGTCACCGCTGTCGCCGCGAGCGCGCCGGTCGAAGGCGACGGCGGCGAAGCCGACCCTGACGAGTGCGAGCGCGAACTCCGTCACGTCCCGCGCCGTCGAGAACGCGCCGTTCACGATGACCACCACGGGCCCCGAGCCGCGGACCTCGTATGCGATACGCGTTCCATCCGCCGACAGGACCGTCTCGCGATCAACGCGAATCCCGCCCGTGCCCGGCTCTTCTGCTGCAACCATGTTCCTGCTCCCTCACCCTTGAGCGCTGCCGTCGACCCTCCATCGAGGATGGGCCGCGAGGCAAGTCTGTACCCTCGCGGCCCGTCTGGGGCGTTTCCTCCTCGGAAAGCTACCGAGCTGCAGTCAGCTCCTCGTCGGGATGCTCGCGCGCGTAGTTGGAGCCGGCGTGGCCCGTGCTCAACCGCTTCCTGAGCACCAGCAGCCACCAGAGGAATGCCAGCCCGAGAGCTCCTGCGAACACGAAGCCGTTGCCAGCGAACGCGGGGAGGAACAGCAGTGCGATCTCGACGATCAGGAAGACCACGAGACTGATGATGAGCAGCGGTCGCCTGGCGCGCCCGAGGTCGAAGGTGCCCGGTTCGGGGGCTGGGATGCGACCCCTGTAGGACGCGATCAGCAACCCGATCGTCTGCAGGACGTAGGTGCTGAAGAACGCGAGCGTCGCGATGCCGAGGAAGTAGTTGAAGGCGGCGGGGCTGACGAGCGCAGACAGGAGCAGGAGCACCGAGACCACCCCGAGCGTGAGCACTGCTGTGGACGGGGTCTTGCGGGTGGGGCTGACGTGGCGGAGCGCTTTCGAGAAGGGCATCATGTTGTCCCGCGACATCGAGTAGAGCAGCCGGGTGCCGACCAAGACGTTGGCGAGCAGGCACACGAGGATATTGGTGAGCGCGATGGCGATGACGATCTTCGAGACGACGGGACCGAGCTGTTGCGAGATGATCTCGTCGATGGGCGCCGAGGAGGCGAGCACTCCGGCCGGGTCCTTGATCGCGAGCGTGTAGACGAGGTACATCGCGAACTCGATGATGCAGGAGGCCGCGAACGCGTAGAACATGGTGCGGGGGATGACGCGGCGTGCGTCTTTCGTCTCCTCCGCCACATCGGCGACCGCCTCCACCCCGACGAGTCCGAAGAACGGCCCGAGAGATGCGGCGAGCCATGCGAGCAGGTAGGGAGTCGCGTCATCGGGGCTGTTGCCCTCGAACAGCGACGAGAACGGCTGCGCGTTGCCCGGGATGACGAAGGCCACGAACGCGATCACGAGCGTGACGCCGATGGTGACGACGAATTCCAGCCCCACCCCGATGTTGTTGATGAGCGTCGCAAGCCGGACTCGGTAGGCGTTGATGAGCACGCAGACGATGACGACCGCGATGGCGAGGAAGATCTGATTCGGCTGTGAGAGCTCCCAGCCGAAGACGCTGCCGAGGTAGCCGGCGAACACGTAGCCGAGGCTGGTCATGCCGCTGGTCCAGCCGATGAGCGCCGCGAATCCGGTGAACCAGCCGAAGACCGGCCCGTTGAGTCGGCTTGTCCACTGGTAGGCGTAGCCGGCGAGAGGGATCTTGGCCGAGATGTCAGCCGCGATGAGCGTCCAGAGCAGGAATACCGGGATCGCGATGAACAGGGTCCAGATGAATGGAGCTCCCGCATTCGAATAGCCAGCCGCGAATCCGGAGAAGACCGCCGTGGTCGCGCTGATCGTCGAGAATCCGATTGCGAAGGATGCGATCTTCCCGACGGATCTATCGAGTTTCTGGTCATACCCGAATTCCGCGAGCCGGGCATCCTCGTCCGTGCCTGAACTCGATGGTTCAGGCAGAGGATCACGCCTGGACCTTTTCAGTGGATTTATCACTGCATCTCCTCGCCTCTTTGCGTGGAACGACCATGATCCGGCCGTGTCCTTGGAGACAGTGAACCCAGTGGCCCAGCACTCTGGAAGTCCGGTCCTCTTATGGATTGATAACTCTGGTCTATCGGTCCGAGTCCGATTGCCGCACCTGCGCCCGGTCGAGCATGCGCTGGACGAGTCTTCGCGCGGACGGTGAAACCCGGTCGGGGTGCCAAGCGAGCGCGGAGTAGCTGACGGGCCTGTCCACGATGGGGACGAACGTGATGCCCGGCCGGTCGTAGAGCCTGGTCATGGACGAGGTCGTGAAGCTCACGCCGATGCCGCGGGAGACCATCGTCGTCTCGGTCTCGTACGTTGCAGCCTCACCGGCGATCAGCGCCGGCTTGCCGTGTCGAGCGTCGGCAGCCATCCAGTAGTCGCGCCAGGCTCCTGCCGACTCGGGGGCGACGATCAGCGGCTCGTCGAGGAGCTCCTCGATCCGCAGCTCGCTCTTGCCCGCGAGCCGGTGCGCCCTCGGCAGGCAGGCCACCCAGGTCTCCTCCTCCACCACTGCCATCTCGAGCCCGAACGCCCCGACGGGAGGGCGGATGAGCGCGATGTCGGACTTTCCACTCGCCAGCCCGGCCGTCGGGTCCGCGAAGTCGTATTCCGTCATCTCGATCGTGATGCCCGGCAGGTCCCGCTCCACGTCCTCGAGCAGGGTGAAGAGGAGATCCGCTCCCGTGCCGATGAGATACCCGATGCGCACTTCGGCGTGATTGATGAGCGTCGAGGCGACGTCGAGGGTCTCGTCCACAGCGCGCAGCGCCGCACGCACATGGGGGAGCCACTCGCGTCCGAATGCGGTCAGCGTGACGGACCGGGTGTCGCGGTCGAAGACCTTCGCGCCCAGCTGCTCCTCCAGTTGACGGATGGCGGAGGAGAGGGCGGGCTGGGTGATGAAGAGCTTCTCGGCAGCTCGCCGATAGTTCAGGTCCGCTGCGACCGCGTTGACGTAGCGAAGCTGCCGCAGGGTCACGTCTCCGGTCATCGCTCCTCCAAGAGTCAGTGATAGATGCAGCTTATGAACTCATCGTAGCTTCGTCTTTCCGCTCAAACAGATTCGAGATCAGGATGAAGTCACTCACACGACTTCATTTGAGGAGCAGAACATGGGCGTTCACAGCGGGTCGCATTCGATCGACACACCCGCGCGGCAGGAGTTCTTCGACATCACCGACGAGGCGCAGACGTTCCTCGCCGAGCTCGGTGCCAGAAATGGACTCCTCACCGTCTACACGGCGCATACGAGCTGCACGGTCTTCCTCCAGGAGGAGTCCGAAGACGTGACGTATTACGGGACGCAGCTGATCCTGCAGGACACGCTCAACGTCCTCGCGAAGATCGCTCCCCCTACTCGCCATGAGGGCCAGTACCTGCATCCGGGGCCGATCCACATCGAGAACGCCGCCGCGCTGCGCGATGAGCTGCCCGAATGGGGCCTCAACACCGACGGTCACATCATCTCGTCGATCCTCGGCCGTTCCGAGGTCATTCCCGTCGTCGATGGCGCGGCCGTACTCGGTGAGTTCGGACGCATCTACTTCGGCGATCTCGACAGTGTGCGCCCGCGCACACGCGTCGTGCACTTCCAGTTCATGGGTGAATGACGATGCTCGTCTACGCCATCGATGTCGGAACCACGAACCTCAAGGTCGTGCTCTATGACGAGCGGCTCGCGGTTCTTGCGAGCGCATCCGGGCCCGTGAGCTACGAAAGGTCCGGCGACCACGTCGAGTTCGATGCTGGAGCGCTGTTCCAGACCATCCTGGCGCTCGTCGCCGATTGCGCGCGGCGCGCAGCGGTGACAACTCGTGAGCACGACGCAGTGCTCGCGTTCACGGGACAGGCGGAGTCGCTGGTTCTCGTGGATGCCTCCGGTCGTCCCGTCCGTCCAGCCCTCTCCTGGCTGGACAGCAGGGCCGGTGTCGAGGCCGAGCTCATGGCTGCGTCGTTCTCAGCGGACACCGCCTTCGAGATCAGCGGGCAGCCATTCGCGTCGGCTGCATGGCCCGCCGCCAAACTGCGCTGGCTCCGAGCGCACGAGCCGGAGACGATGGCGAGAACCCACGAGGTGCTGATGGTCAAGGACTATCTCATCCGCCGCTTCACCGGGCACAGCGTCGGCGAGGTCTCGACACGTGGCTTCACCTACCTGTGGGATGTCCGCCGATCCCAGTACTGGGGGGAGATGCTCGAGTTCTGCAGCCTCACCTCAGACCAGCTGCCGGAGGTCGCTGCTGCCGGCTCCGACGTCGGCCCAGTCCTGCCGGACGTGGTCCCTCAGCTGCCCGAAGCCGTCGGCTATCAGGTGAACGTGGGCGCGCTTGACCACTTCTGCGCGATGGCGGGCACCGGCTCCTACCAGGCTGGCACCATCAGCGAATCAGCCGGAACGGTGCTCTCACTGTCGATGCTCGCGAGCGACTGGCGCTTCGACCCCAGCCAAAGGATCTCATTCCACACCGGACTCCACCCCGACGACATCGTCCTCTTCAACGGCGCAGACAGCGGAGGGGTTGTCCTCGAGTGGTTCAGAAGGGAGGGGCTCCAGAACCTCTCCCATGCGGAGCTCGAACGCGAACTCACCTCCCGGTCGGCGATGGGCGCCCCCATCTTCCTGCCCTACCTCACAGGCCTGAATCCGCCCGACTACCTTCCGGATGCTCGCGGAGCTTTCGTGGGCATCTCCCTCAGCCATGACCGCTTCGACCTCGCATACGCAGTCGAAGAAGGCCTCGCCCACCTGTTGAAACGCAACATCGACTCTTTCAGCGGAGTGCGTGCGCAGCAGATCGTGTCCACCGGCGGTGGCACTGCATCGACCTTCAGGAACCAGCTCAAGGCGGACGTCTGCGAGGTGGACGTCGTTGTCCCCAATGAGCGCGAGGCGACCTGCAGAGGGGCCGCGGTGCTCGCCCTCGTCGCGGTAGGAGAGCTCGCGAGCATCCACGACGCCGCGGAACTCAACCGACCCCTGACCGCGCGCTACGAGCCGTCTCGTGGGCGGCTCCGGACCGAACTCATCGACCGCGCCGAGCGCTACGCGCTGTTCGAAGACTCCCTACAACGCCTCTACGCGACCTGACACCTGCACCAGCGTGCAGAGGACGACACAAAAACACCTCACACGAGGTCGAGAAAATGGAGTGAAGATGAAACTGTGCTGCTCATCGCCGATGATTCCCGGTGCGACTCTCACGGAGAAGGCGGAACGGCTCTCGGCCTGGGGGTACGACACGATCGCGATCTTCCAGCCGTTCGTCGATTGGAACGACGACATCCGGGTGGAACTGGGCGAGCTCGAGTCGCAGACCGGGGTGCGCCCAGTCGAGTTCGTGCTCACTGACGACGTCTACGGCAACGCCATGTCACCAGACGCGGATCTTCGAACCCGATGCCGAGAGATGTATCTGGAGGCGGCATCGGTCTGCGCTGAGATCGGCCTCGTCACTGAGATCGAGTTCGAGTACGGCCCCCAGAATCCCCTGCCCCTCTTCGACCCGTTCCTGCAGCTTGATCTCCGTCAGCAGGAGGGCTTCCTGGACTTCTACGCCGAGATGCTCGACGTCGTTGACGGGACCGCCGGGCGCGTGCTCCTGGAACCGCTCAACCGGTACGAGAGCCGGTACCTCAACCGCGCCTCCGACAACGTCCACCTCCTCGAGATGATCAACCATCCGAGTGCCGGTCTCCTCCCCGACACCTTCCACATGTCGATCGAGGAAGCGGACATCGCCGCGACGCTGCGTCAGTGCGGTGGCCACGTCAAGCAGGTGCACCTCGGGGAGAACAACCGACTCCTTCCAGGTCATGGCTCGCTCGACTGGCCCTCGATCATCGGAGCCCTCCGAGACATCGGATACACGGGCTCCCTGAATCTCGAATGCTCCACCCACGGCGATCCGGAGCGGAGCCTGCCAGAGACAGCCCGCTTCCTGCGGGCATTGATCGACGCATGACCAGACTCCTCACTCCGCCGTTCTTCGAGATCGGGCCGAAGAACCTGCTGCGTCAGACCGAGATCGAGGCGCTGGCCGTCGCAGCGGGAGCGGCGGGGGCCGAACACGAAGTCGATGTCGTCCTGACCGTCCCGAACGCGCTCGTCACTCGAACGGCAGAGCTCGATTCAGGCGTGCTCGTCTTCGCGCAGGCAATGGACGCGGACACGATCGGCGCCACCTTCGGTTCCACGACCGCGGAGGCGCTCGTCGACGCAGGCGCCGACGGAGTCATGCTCAATCACGAGAGCCGCCAACTCGGCCCAGAAACACTCGCCGAAACCGTGTCCCGTGCTCACGGGGTAGGGCTGCTCACCATCGTCTGCGCTGGCACGATCGGCGATGCCGTCCGCTTCTCACTCCTGAACCCGACGGCGATCCTCTTCGAACCGCCCGAACTCATCGGGACCTCAGGTGCCGTCAGCCGCTCCTGGATCCCCGAAGCGAATACGACGGTCCGCGACACCAGCGGGGCAGTTCTCATGATGCACGCGGGAGGCGTCGCCTCCCCAACAATCGCCAGACACATCATGGCCGCTGGCGCGGACGGCACGGGATCGACGAGCGGCGTGCTCGGTGCGCTCGACCGGTCGGACGCAGCTCGCACGTTCATCGCATCCACAAGACAGGGGTTCGACGAGGCACTCGCCTCTCCCCAGCACGTCCAACACAACGAAGGAGACAGAACATGAGCAGAGAACTTGCAGGCAGAACCGCAGTCGTCACGGGAGGCGGCCGAGGGATCGGGCTCACCGTCGCCCGTTCACTTGCCGAGAACGGCGCCGACGTCGCACTCCTCGATCTTCTCGACAGCGTCGAGGACACCGCAGCACAGCTCGCAGACGAGTTCGGCGTCAAGGCAGTCGGTCGGAGACTCGACGTCGTCGATCAGGACGCGACAGCGGCGGTCTTCGCGGAGATCACGGAACTGCTGGGCACCCCGCAGATTCTCCTCACAGCGGCCGGCATCGAGATCAACGGCGACTCGATCGGTGTCACCGCAGCCCAGTGGCGGAAGGTCATCGATGTGAACCTGACGGGGACGTTCTTCTCCGCGCAGGCTTTCGGCGCGGGCCTCCTGAAGGCAGGGCTTCCGGGGAGCGCCGTCCTCATCGCATCCATGTCGGGCTCCATCGTCAACGTGCCGCAATGGGCTGCCTCCTACAACTCGTCGAAGGCAGCAGTCGCTCATCTCGGGAAATCCCTGGCTGTCGAATGGGCCAGCGCCGGCATCCGCGTCAACTCAATCGCGCCCGGCTACGTCCTCACCGACCTCACCCAGCAGATCATCGAGCGCGAGCCGGAACTCCTCGAGGACTGGGTCTCCCGTATCCCGCTCGGCCGCATGGCCACCCCCGCAGATCTCACCGGCCTTGTTCGATTCCTCGCCTCAGACGCTTCGAGCTATCTCACCGCGCAGCAGATCGTCATCGACGGCGGGTACACAGCGATCTGACGGATCTCGTGTGCTGGCAACCCCACGCACACGACGGGCCCCACGCTGCAGTCCTCCCTGCAGCATGGGGCCCGCCGCCCTCCACGCTCTGTCGCGGTCTGGTGTCCCCCGCTCCTGGCTACTTCACGTAGCCGTTGGGGTTGAGCACGTACTTCTTCGGCGCGCCCGCATCGAAGTCGGCGTAGCCCTTCGGGGCCTCGTCGAGCGTGATCGGCGTCGCCTGCACGGCGTCGGCGATCTTCACCTTGTCGAAGAGGATCGCCTGCATGAGCTGCCGGTTGTACTTCATGACCGGGCACTGGCCGGTCGTGAACGACAGCGACTTCGCCCAGCCGAGCCCAAGCCGGATCGAGAGCGAGCCGACCTTCGCCGCCTCGTCCACTCCGCCCGGGTCGCCGGTCACATACAGGCCAGGAATACCGAGCGCGCCGCCAGCCTCCGTCACCGTCATGAGGGAGTTGAGCACCGTCGCCGGCGCCTCGTGCCCCGCGTCGGAACCGTGCCCGCGGGCCTCGAAGCCGACAGCATCCACACCGCACTCGACCTCCGGCACGCCAAGGATCTGCTCGATCTGCTCGCCGGGGTCGCCCTTCGAGACATCGACCGTCTCGCAGCCGAACGAACGCGCCTGCGCGAGGCGCTCCTCGTTGAGGTCGCCCACGATGACGCACGCGGCGCCGAGCAGCTGCGCGCTGACTGCCGCCGCGAGTCCCACCGGGCCCGCACCGGCGATGTACACCGTCGAGCCTGGGCCGACCCCTGCGCTGTAGGCACCGTGGAAGCCCGTCGGGAAGATGTCGGAGAGCATCGTCAGGTCGAGGATCTTCTCGAGTGCCTGGTCACGGTCCGGGAACTTCAAGAGGTTCCAGTCGGCATACGGCACCAGCACGTACTCCGCCTGCCCGCCGACCCAACCGCCCATGTCGACGTAGCCGTACGCACTGCCGGGGCGGTCCGGGTTCACGTTGAGGCAGATGCCCGTCTTGCCCGACTTGCAGTTGCGACACCGCCCGCACGCGATGTTGAACGGCACCGACACGATGTCGCCAACCTTGATGAACTCGACGTCCGGCCCGACCTCGATGACCTCACCCGTGATCTCGTGACCGAGAACCAAGTCGACCGGAGCGGTCGTGCGACCTCGCACCATGTGCTGGTCGGACCCGCAGATGTTCGTCGTCACGGTGCGCAGGATGGCCCCGTGCCGCACCTGTCGACCCACGTTCGCCGGGTTCACGCCCGGCCCATCCTTCAGCTCGAACTCGGGGTACGGGATGTCGATGACCTCGACCTCGTTCGGACCCTTGTACGCGACAGCTCTGTTACTCGCCATGATCTCTCCTTTGAGTTGAGCGGGCTCTGCGTGCGGTGCACGCGAAGGCGCATCCCTGCGAACGTCTCTGTTACGCAGTGTTTCGAGGCTATTGGCCGCCCTCGGGACACACCAGGATTCGAGGCAGATGACCAGTGGATGCACAGACTCAGGCCCGGGTGATCTGTCCAGTCGACTTCCCGCGCGTTCGGAATACGGCCGCCGCCCCATCGGTTGTTGTAGCTGCAAGCATCCACTTCTCGGAAGGAACAGCAAGCATGGCAATCGTCATCACCGGCGCGACCGGACAGCTCGGAACCCTCGTCATCGACAGCCTCCTCGAGCGCGGCGCGACCCCCACCGAGATCGTCGCCGGCGGTCGCAACGCCGAGCGACTCGCGCAGATTCCAGCGAAGGGCGTTCGCACCGCCACCATCGACTACTCGAAGCCCGACACCGCGGCCGCCGCGATCAACGCCGGCGACACCGTCGTGCTCATCTCCAGCAGCGAAGTGGGCACCCGCGTCGCACAGCACGAAGCGGTCATCGACGCAGCGAAGGCCAAGGGCGCGGCCCGCATCGTCTACACGAGCGTCCTCGGTGGCGACCCGGATGCCCTCATCCTCGCGCCGGAGCACGTCGCGACCGAGTCGCTCATCCGCGAATCCGGTCTTCCTGCCACCATCGCGCGCAACGGCTGGTACACGGAGAACTACGTCGCCGACATCGCCCAGGGCGAGACGACGGGCGTCATCGTCAACAGCGCAGGCCAGGGCCGCGTCGCCAGCGCCTCCCGCGCCGACTACGCCGCCGGCATCGCCGCGATCGCCCTCGAAGACGGCCACGAAGGCAAGGTCTACGAGTTCTCCGGCGACAAGGCCTGGGACTTCGAGGAATTCGCGAAGACCCTCGCCGACGCGATCGGCCGCGACGTCGAGTACCGCGCGCTCACCACGGAGGAGCACAAGGCCGCCCTCACCTCGAACGGGCTCGACGAAGGCACCATCGGCTTCATCACGGGCCTCGACGCGAACATCCGCGACGGAGCGCTCGCTCTTACCACCGGCGACCTCTCCCGAGTGTCCGGACGCCCCACGACGACGCTCGCCGAGACGCTCCGCACCCTCACCGCCTAGGCAGCTCCGCCGGCGGTCTGGCCCACGGTCTGGCCCACGCCACGACGACCCTCGTTTTCGGGATGGGTTCCGCGCCTCCGGATGGCTTGCAGAGCATCCGCGGGCGCGAAACCCACCCGGAGACGGTCGCGGGTTACGGGTCCGACGCCCCGCGACGGATGCGCGCGGTTGCTACCGGAGCGGCTGCGGGGCGAGCGAGCGGGGTCGGCTGATCGAGAACAGCTCGGGAGCTGCACCAGCACCGTTCTCGGCGAGGTCGGCTCCGAGGCGGCCGATCGAGGGAACGAACTTGAAGCCCTCCCCCGCGAAGCCAGCGAGGATCACGATGCGGCCGACCCGGTCGATCACGAACCTGGCGTCGTCGGTCGTCGTGTAGGTGCAGCTGATCGGGTCGGCACTGTCCGCGTCGACGCCGGGCAGCCAGTCCCGCGCATACTGCGTGATGGCGTCGAGCTGCGCGGACACCGGCAGGAAGTCTCGCGAGTCCGGGTCGACGACTGGCCCGACCCCGTGCCATCCCGCCTTGATCCCCTCACCGGGGGTGAGCATCCCGTAAACCGGCGAGAGCCACCCCTCGTATCCGGGCCTCCCGAGCGCGGGCAGGTGGTTGAAGCTCGGCCAGTCGATATACCCGTTGAACTCGCGGAAGTGCACGGGCGCCTCCTGGGTGACGCGCAGGCGCGGCAGCTCGACGGCCACGCCGAGCAGCGTGCGGGTCCACGCGTTGACCGCTGAGACGACGACCTTCGCGGTGATCGTCTCGCGCGCGTGCCCTCGATGCTCGGGCTCTTCACCCCAGGAGTACGCCTCGACGACCACGCGTTCGGCCTGCTCTACGACGTTCACCGCTCGGGTACCCCAGCTCAGCTCCGCGCCGCTCGCAGCCGCCAGCTCGGCCATGCTCGTCAGCGCGTCCGCTGCTCTGACCCGGCCGGCCCTCGGGAGGTGCAGCACCTCGGTGTCGAAGCGGATGCCAGGCCATCGTTCGCCCGCGTCCTGCGTCGAGAGCAGCTCGGCAGGTTCACCGCTGGCGGAGATCGCGGCGTGCACCTCGGGGCTCGCCGCCCCGGGTCCGTGGTTCACGAGACCGACGAGGTCGAGGATCTGGCGGCCCGAGTCGAGCTCGAGCTCGCCCCACAGTGCCCGCGACTCGTGCAGCATCGCGACGAGATCCGGCTGCGTGTACGACGTGTTGAAGTTGCGTGTCGCCCCGTGGGATGCGCCCATGTGGTGACCTGGCTGGAACTGCTCGAGCAGGCGCACCCGCCTGCCGCGTCTCGCTAGCTGCCATGCGGTCGACAGGCCCATCGCGCCGCCGCCGATGATGAGCACGTCAACGTCAGTCATGACCCCACGCTACCCGCACTCAACTCGCGCGCTTTCCTCGGTACCATTGCGGAATGCTCACCGTCTCCGGTCAGCGGGAGAAGATCCTCACCGCGTACATGAACCTGCTCGTCGACTCCGGCGTGCGCGGGACGACCCTCGAAGCAGTGGGCACGACCTGCAAGCTCTCCAAGGCCGGGGTGCTGCATCACTTCGCGTCGAAACAGGCGCTGGGGGACGCGCTCCTCGAGGAGCTGCGAGGGCAGGCGCGCGTCGACGCCGACAACATGCTCGCCGACCTCGACAACGCCGTCTCGTATTACATCGTCTCCTCGCAGGATCGGGACAGCCTCCTGGAACGGCTCGTGGAAGCGGTCTACCGCCTCGCGCAGACTGGCGACAAGGACGCGCTCGACGTGCTCCGCCAGTGCCGTGAGGGCTGGTTCGATGCCCTGGTCCGGGCTATCGGCGACGCCTCGGTCGCTCGGCTCGTGCTGTTCGTCGGTGACGGCATGAACCACAACGCACTGCTCAGCGTGGGCTCGGAGAACGAGAAGTTCATCAACGCGGAGTCGACAGCCGAGATCATGAACTCGATCGCGCAGCTGCGCGCCTAGGGCCAGCTGCAGCGCAGCCTGCCCGTCCAGTCCGGTCGGGTCGGGTCCCCCATCCCGCCGACGGCCGCGTCCTGCGCGGAAACACAACCGTTACGACGGGATGCGGGAAAACTCTCGGCGCATCACCGACCAAATGGTAAGTTCGTGCTCACTCCGCGAACGCGGCAGGCCCTTTGATGCGGGAGACAACGATGACCAACGCACAGCCTGGCCCCATTACCGAGGCCCTCGCCACTCAGACCCCCGTCGGCAAGGGGCTCGCCCCCGCACGACTCGGCATCTGGGGCTCGACCGTCATCGGCCTCGCCTCGACGGCGCCGCTCTTCTCCCTCGCTGCGACCCTCGGCTTCGTCGTGATCGCCGTCGGCGAGCAGGCGCCCATCGCATTCATCCTCGCGTTCATCCCGATGATGTTCACGGCCTTCGCGTACCGCGAGCTCAACAACGAGCTCAACGACTGCGGCACCGTCTTCACCTGGGCGGCCAAGGCGTTCGGACCTCGCACCGGCTGGATGTCGGGCTGGGCCCTCGCGGTCGCCGGGATCCTGGTCATGGCGAACCTCGCGGAGATCGCCTCCGTCTACATCCTGCTGCTCATCGGGGACGGATCGCTCGCCGAGAACCGGGTCGTCGTGACGCTCTTCGGCGCCGTCATCATCGCCGTCATGACGTGGATCTCCATGCGCGGCATCGAGCTGGGCGAGAAGATGCAGGTCGTCCTGCTCGTCATCCAGTACGCGGCCATGGCGGCGTTCGTCGTCGGCTGCCTCGTCGGCTACTTCAACGGCACGGCCCCCGACCCGACGCCCGTCAGCATCGACTGGTTCAACCCGTTCCTCGCGGACGGCACCGGCATGGTGCAGGCGATCATCCTCGCCCTCTTCATCTACTGGGGCTGGGACACCTGCCTCGCCCTGACCGAGGAGACGAAGGACCCGAAGAAGACCCCGGGCCGCGCCGCAGTGCTCTCGACCGTGCTGCTGCTCATCACGTACGTCGGCATCACGATCGTCGTCATGATGTACGCCGGCCTCGGCGAAACCGGCACCGGCCTCGCCAACGAGGAGAACGCGGACGACGTCTTCTCGGTGCTCACCGACCTCGCGATGGGCCCGTGGGGCTGGTTCCTCGTGCTCGCCGTCGCCGTCTCGTCGCTGTCGTCGTCGCAGACCACGATCCTGCCCACCGCCCGCGGCACCTTCGCGATGGGCGTGTACAAGGCGCTCCCGAAGCGCTTCGCCGTGGTGAGCGAGAAGTCGAAGACCCCGACGTTCTCGACACTCCTCATGGGCATCGTCGCGATCGTCTACTACGTCGGCATGAGCTTCGTGTCGAACAGCGTGCTGCAGGACTCGATCCTCTCGATCGGCCTCGCCATCGCATTCTTCTACGGCATCGCGAGCTTCGCCTGCATCTGGTACTTCCGCACGAGCCTCTTCACGTCGACCCGCAACTTCTTCTACCGGTTCCTGTTCCCGCTGCTCGGCGGCGTGTTCATGGTGTGGGCGTTCTTCCAGTCGGCGATCGACATGGCCAACCCCGAATACGGATACACGACGTTCTTCGGCCTCGGCAGCGCGTTTGTCATCGGCATCGGCTCGTTTGTCATCGGCTTCATCCTCATGTTCGTCTGGGCCGCGATGCCCGGCTCGAAGGACTACTTCGAGAAGCGCACCATCAACCGCCACTCGGCGATCCTCGCCCCGGAAGACTGACCCGCAGCCAAGCGTCCCGCCTCCGGGGCTCGCGCTTGAGCCGCACCGCACGACCTACCAACCGCAAGGTTCATCCCGAGAACCGGGCAGAACATCCACCGCACGTGATCAGAGAAAGGCCTTTCGTGCACATCCTCATCATCGGCGCCGGAGGCGTCGGCGCAGCCGCTGCCCGCATCGCGAAGCGACGCAGCTTCTTCGACTCCTGCCTCATCGCCGACTACGACCCCTCCCGCCCGCAGGACCTCGTCGCCGAACTCGGCGACGACCGATTCCGCGCGGCCCAGGTGGATGCGTCCGACCCGGGCGCCGTCGAGTCGCTCGTGCGCGACAACGGCATCACGCACGTCCTCAACGCGGTCGACCCCCGCTTCGTGATGCCCATCTTCACGGGCGTCACCGGTGCCGGAGCGACCTACCTCGACATGGCGATGAGCCTCTCGAAGCCGCACCCCGAGCATCCGCGCGAGCAGACCGGTGTGAAGCTCGGCGATGAGCAGTTCGAGCACGATGAGGCGCTGAAGGAGCGCGGCGTCCTGGCGCTGTGCGGCATCGGCGTCGAGCCCGGCCTCTCGGACGTGTTCGCCCGCTATGCGGAGGATGAGCTGTTCTCGGAGATCGACGAGCTCGGCGTGCGCGACGGCGCGAACCTGACCGTCGAGGGCTACGACTTCGCGCCGTCCTTCTCGATCTGGACGACCATCGAGGAGTGCCTCAACCCGCCCGTCATCTTTGAGCGCGAGCGCGGCTGGTACACGACGCCGCCCTTCAGCGAGGCCGAGGTGTTCGACTTCCCCGAGGGCATCGGCCCCGTCGAGTGCGTCAACGTCGAGCACGAGGAGGTCCTCCTCATGCCGCGGTGGACCGACGCGAAGCGCGTCACGTTCAAGTACGGACTCGGCCAGGAGTTCATCGACGTGCTCAAGACCCTGCACATGCTCGGCCTCGACAGCACCGACCCGGTCAGCGTCAAGGGCCAGCAGGTGTCGCCTCGCGATGTCGTCGCGGCGGTGCTGCCGGACCCCGCGAAGCTGGGCGACCGGATGCGCGGCAAGACCTGCGCGGGCCTTCTCGTGACCGGCAAGGGCAAGGACGGCGAGCCGAAGCAGGTGTACCTGTACCACGTGGCCGACAACGAGGAGACGATGGCGAAGGACAATTCGCAGGCCGTGGTCTGGCAGACCGCCATCAACCCGGTCATCGCACTCGAGCTGCTCGCGAACGGCGTCTGGTCTGGTGCCGGGGTGCTCGCACCCGAGGCGTTCGACGCGAAGCCGTTCCTGGAGCTGCTCGGCTCGGCGGAGCCCGCCGGCTACGGTTCGCCGTGGCACGTGCAGGACCGCAGCGCGGCGCTGTCCGCGTAAGCGCCCGGGTCCGCTGACCAACTTCAGTGCGATATTGGGCCGAAGAGCCCGCTCGGGCGCCGCAGAGCCCGATATTGCACTGAAGTTGGTCAGCGACTCCGCAGCAGCCGCTCGATTTCGGCGGGAGCCGCCGGAACTCAACGGCAGCCGGGGCACTCGACGACGGCCGGCGGGCTCCGCTCCACACCCTGCCGCGCGCGCCGCCCGGCGGCCAACTTCCGTGATCAACGAGGCCAAGACGCTACTCTCAACGCGGCGAGCGCCGATCCATCACGCAAGTTGGCCGCATCAGCTGGCGAGCAACTCCTCGATCTCGGCGGCCGTCGGGATGCTCGGCGAGGCCCCGCGCTTCGAGACGGCGAGAGCGCCAGCGGCCGCCCCGAACCGGATCGCCGCTTCGAGGGATCGCCCGCAGGCAAGCGCAGCCCCGAGCGCACCGGCGAAGGCGTCGCCGGCCGCGGTCGTATCGACGGCGTCGACCTCGATCACGGGGAACGTCTCCACGCGTTCGGGTGTCACGAGCGTCGTCCCGTCCCCGCCGCGGGTGACGAGCACCGCCCCGACGCCGCGGTCGAGGAACCACCGCCCGGCTTCGACTGCGCTCGCCTCCGAGTCGACGACGACGCCCGTGAGCATCCGCGCCTCCGTCTCGTTGGGGGTGACGAGGTCGACGAGACCCCACACCTCCTCATGGAGGGGTGCGGCGGGCGCCGGGTCGAGGATCGTCGTGATCCCGGCATCCCGTGCCGAGCGCAGGATGCTCGCGGTCAGCCGCGCGGGAGTCTCGAGCTGGGTGAGCAGCACCGAGCTCGTGGCCGCGGAGTCGCGGATGCCCTGCACGACGGTCGCCTCGTCGAGCGCGTCGTTCGCCCCCGGCACGATGACGATGGAGTTCTCGCCGCTCGCATCCACGCGGATGTGGGCGATGCCCGTCTCGCCTGGCACCGTCCGCAGCTTGTCGACGCCCACGCCGGCGTCGACGAGCTCGCGCGTGACCATCGTGCCGAACGTGTCGTCGCCGACACAGGCGATGAACGAGGTGGATGCGCCAGCGCGAGCGGCCGCGACGGCCTGGTTCGCCCCTTTCCCTCCGAGGGCCAGGCTGAAGCTGTCGCCCCGTAGCGTCTCACCGGGTTCCGGTGGCCGGGCGGAGAAGGCGGTGAGGTCGGCGGAGACGCTCCCGACGACAAGCACGCCGCTTCGGTTCGTGCCGCTCATGCGCGCTTCGAGCGCATCGCCTTGAGCTGCGTGAGCGACTCGTCGCCTGCTTTCTCCTCATACTCGTCCGAGCCGAGTGGCACGAGCGCGACACGCGCCTCCTCATCGGAGTGGATGCCCCACCCCCAGCGCTTGCCGAGGGGCGACGCTCGCAGGCAGGCTTGGTCTTTGGCGAAGAAGGCGGCCCGGGCCGCGGCCCGCTCCTCAGCCGGTATCGCGTTGCGCACAGCGTAGGTCTCGAAGAGCACATCGTCGGACGTGTATTCGTACGGGTGCGCGGCGATGAGGGCGTGCTGGAGGCTCGCGATGGTCGGCCCCTTCGCCGACTCGGGCGGCACCTCAGCCTCGTCGACGGGGCAGTCGTCGGCGATCTGGATGAACGTGCTCGCGTAGTTCGTCGTTCCCATGGGCAGAGCCTACGGGGCCTTCATCGCAACACGCGGGGCTCGTCATGTCAGCGCTGCGGGCGGAGGCCGCGAAGCCAGTCGTCGGCCTCGGCCTGCGACCGGAGACGGATCACGCGGAGGTTCGGCCAGGCCCGCTCGGCCGCGTCCACTCTCCGGCGAATCTTGGCTCGACCCTTCCACCCCCACCGGACGATGTGCTCCGGGTCGACGAGGATCGTGTGCAGGGGAGGCTCGATGTTGCCGTTCCACAGTTCGACGCGCCGCAGCCTTCTGCGGAGCGTGCGCCGCACGAGCCGAGACATGTGCGTCCAGACCGAGTAGTCGAGGAACACCAGCGTGTCGGCCCGGCTCGTGAGCAGGTCACCGAGCTGAGTCGCGTACTGCCACTCCGTGACCCAGCGCTCCTCGCTGGTGAAGGCGTCGACGGATTCGATGAACCCGGGCAGCACCGTCCATCCCGGGCCATGGAACAGGGCGTCGATCTCCGTGTGCGGAAGGTTCGCCGTGCGCTCCACCTGGCGCGCAACCGCTGTCTTCCCAACGCCGGCGGCACCCGCGATGAGCACACGGCGAGGGGCGGATTCCGGGGATCCTGCAGGAGCTGACACTCTGCAACCCTACGGTCGCCTTCCGGCACTCGCTGGCCCGATGCCGCTCGAGCTCGCCGCAGGGTGGTCGGCGGCGGAGACGCGAAGATGGCCGGACACAGGGTGTCCGGCCATCTTGCGCGCGTTCAGGGGAGACGCGCAGCACGATCGGGGGATCGCGCCTCGGCCGCCGAAGCGACCTGGTTCGTCGTTAGACGGCGAGCGTCGCCTGCACGTCGAGGTTGATCGTGACGGTGTCACCGAGCGTGAGGCCGCCGGCCTCGGTCGGTGCGTTCCAGTTGACGCCGAAGTCCTTGCGGTTGATCTTCGTGACAGCCTCGAAGCCGAGCTTCTTCTGGCCGTAGCCGTCGGTCGTGATGCCACCGAACTCGACATCGAACGTGACGGGCTTGGTGACGCCGCGGAGCGTGAGCTCGCCGTCGACCTTGACCGAGTCGCCCTCGACGCGCGTGGCGGAGGAGGCGAACGTGAAGGTCGGGAACTCTTCGGCGAGGAAGAAGTCGGAGGTCGCGAGGTGCTGGTCACGAGCAGGCTGCTTCGTGTTGACCGATGCGACCTCGACCTCGGCGTTGACCGTGGACTCCTCGATCGTCTCACCCGTCGTGATGGTGCCCGAGAAGGTCTCGAAGCCGCCACGGACCTTGCTGATCGCGAGGTGGCGAACGACGAAGCCGACCTCGGTGTGCGTGGGGTCGATGTTCCAGGTGCCGGCGGTCCAGCCGTTGATGTCTGCTGCGCTGATGCTCATGTCTTCTCCTGAAGGGTCGTTGGGTGCTGTCTCGGTCAAGTCCTGGACAACGTAACACATTGTTGCGGATACAAGTTATTCAAACGCATAGAAGTGTGACGGTATTCCGACGCCCAGGGAAATCTTTGGGAAACGGGTCGACAGCCTCGGCGACCAGCCGTCCGAGCTAGCCCTGCTGCTGCTTCGCGGCGTCGCTGACCGACTTCATGAACCGCAGCACATTGTCATCCACGAAGATGTCGTTCGGCTGCAGCGGCCGCGACAGATGCAGCCCATCGAGCGACCGGATGCGCGACAGGGCCACGTACGTCTGCCCGGGCGAGAAGGCCCTCGCCCCGAGGTCGACGACGGCGCGATCGTACGTCTTACCCTGCGACTTGTGGATGGTCACCGCCCACGCGAGCCGCAGCGGGAACTGCGTGAACTCCCCCACGACGTCGCGCGACAGCTCCCGCGTATCCGGCGAGTACGAGTACTTCAGCTTTTCCCACACGAGGGGCTCCACCTCGTGCTCGTCGCCATCGATCTCGACGTAGACGGTCTTGTCGATGCGCGTGACCTCGCCGATCGAGCCGTTCACCCAGCGCCCGTCCGAGTCGTTGCGGAGGAACATGACCTGCGCGCCGACCTTCAGATCGAGGCGCTCATCCGCGGGGAAGTTGCGACCACCGAACTCCCCCGAGATGTCAGCGTTCGCGGTCATCGACGCCCCGGGCAGGCGCTCGAGGTTCTGCGCGTTGATGCGAGACACCTGCGCGTTGCGCGAGGCGAGCGTGATCGTGCCGTCGGCCGGGGCGGGCCTCGCGCCGACCGTGTTGAGGCGGTTCGCCATGTCGGCCGTGACCTGCCCGTATCTGACAGCCGTGAGGATGTTCTTGAACTCGTCCTCATGCTGCCGGTGGATCTCGCGCAGGGCGTGGATGCGCAGCTCCGACTCCTGCCACACCTTCGCGTCGAAGAACCACAGCGAACGGTAGTGGTCGCGGAAGTACGCGCGCTCATCCGGGTCGGACGGCGGCACCGGCGCCAGCTGGAACGGGTCGCCGAACATGACGAGCTGCACGCCGCCGAACGCCTCGTTCTTCCGCTGACGCGCCTGCCGCAGCGAGCGGTCGATGGCGTCCATGAGATCGGCGCTCACCATCGACACCTCATCGATGACCAGCGTGTCGATCTTGTTGAGCAGCTTCCGCACGTCGCCGTTCTGCTCGATGGGCGCATCCCCGATGACACCGATCGGCAGCTTGAAGAGCGAGTGGATGGTCTGCCCGCCCACGTTGAGGGCCGCGACCCCCGTAGGTGCCGCGATGACGAGCTGCTTCGACGTGTGCCACGCGAGGTGGTTGAGGAGCGTCGACTTGCCCGTACCGGCGCGCCCCGTCACGAACAGGTGCTCGCGCGTGTGCTCGATGGCGTCGAAGACACCCTGCTGCTCCGGGGTGAGGACGATCGTCACTTGGTGGACTCCTGCTGCTGCTCGCGCTGGAGCCGCTCCTGCTTGCGCTTCTCCAGCGCCTCCGTACGGTCGGCCATCACCTTGAGCTGCGCGTTGTACGCCTCGAGCTCCGCGTCGCCGTCACGGTCGGCCTTCCGGTCTCGTCGCTTCGCCTCCCGGTCGTCGGACCGGGACCATGAGTAGGCGACGAGCATCGCGAGGAGCACCGTCGGCACTTCGCCGACACCCCACGCTATGGCACCGCCGATCTGCTGGTCGGTGATGGCATCCGCTCCCCACGGCCTACCCATCGCGCCGTACCAATCGGCGAGCAGCAGGCCCGTGCCGCTCATGATGCTGAGGCCGAAGAAAGCGTGGAACGTCATGACGAGCACGAGGGCGATGAGGCGCATCGGGTAGGGGGCGCGCGTGCCGATCGGGTCGATGCCGATGAGCGCGTTGGCGAAGAGGTAGCCGACGATGAGGAAGTCGGCGATCATCCACATGTGCCCGACGTGGTCGGTCACCGCCCAGCGGAACAGCGGCGTGTAGTAGAAGACGAGCAGCGAACCCGCGAAGACGACGGCGGACACGATGGGGTGCGAGAAGAACTTCGCCCACCTCGAATGCACGAACTTGAGCGCCCACTCTCGCGTGCCGAGGCTGCCGTCGTGGCGCGCGTGCACGCTGCGCAGGAGGAGCGTCATGGGGGCCGACAGCACGAACATGATCGGCACCAGCATGGTGAGGAACATGTGCTGCGTCATGTGGAAGCTGAAGACGAACTTGCCGTAGACGATGAGCGAGCCGTTGACGAGGTACAGCAGGATCACGATGCCGAGGACAAACGAGATCGTGCGACCAAGCGGCCACTCGTCGCCGCGGCGACGCAGGCGCAGGACCCCGGCGATGTAGAAGAACAGGCCGAAGAGGCACAGCGTTGTCCACATCGGGTCGAGGCGCCACTCGGTGAGCAGACGGAACGGCTCGAACTCAGGAGGCAGCAGCTCGCCCGTGAGCAGCTGCGCGGGCGTCGGGGCCGCGAGCTGGTCGGCCGTGACCTCCGTGACGGGCGACGGGGTACGACCGAGTGCCGCTGCGGCACCGGACGCGATGCCCATGAAGGCGAGTTCGAGCGAGATGAGCCACACCATGGGCTTGCGGGTGGATGCTCCCTGCTCGACGGCAGCGCGCATCCGGTTGATGAGTCCCCGCCGCTGCGCCCAGCCGACGAAGCCGAGCACGACGAGCACAACCGCCTTCACGATGACGATGACCCCGTATGGCGAGGCGAGCTCTTCGAACGAGCCGATGTTGGCGACGCTCGCGACGACACCGGATGCGGCGACCACGATGAACGCGACGAGGGCGAGCGACGAGTAGCGCTCGATCACTGCGAGGCGGCGCACATCGGGCATGCGCGGCGCGAGGATGGCGACGACCAGGAGGCCGCCGAGCCAGAGCGCGGCGCCCATGTAGTGCAAGGTGATGCCACCCACGACGGTCTCGTGGTTCGCGGCGCCCGCGGCGTGCCCCTGCGCCCCGAGCGGCCAGAGGCAGAAGAGCGAGAACGCGGCCGAGAGCCCGACCATCCACGGGCTGCGGCTCGCGAACACCACAACCGACAGCAGCAGCACCATGCCGAGCGCCAGCACCCACGCCTGGCCGAGCTCGAGCGAGGTGAAGAAGAAGAGCAGTCCCTGCCCGAAGGCGGCGTCGAGCGAGAACGCGGCGTTGGAGATCTGCAGGTAGGTGAGGAAGGCCGCCGCCGCCGTGGAGACCACCCAGGCAGCCGCACCGGACGAGGCGATCGTCATGGCCCGCTCGAACTCGGGCTGCTTGCGACTCGCCGCCCACGCCGCTAGCACCAGGGCGCCGATCGTGACGGAGGCCGAGAGGTTCAGCGCGAGACGCGCGACCGGCACACCCCACATGACGATGGGTCCAGGGTCGGAGACGATGAGCGGGGTCGCTCCGCCACCGTAGGCGAGCCCCCAGATGACCGCCACGAGAGCCGCGAGGAGGAAGATCGCCGGCCCGAGCACGATCATGCGCTTCGTGTGCAGCGACCAGGAGTCGGCGCTCGCGCGATTGCGCTCGGCCTTGCTGCCGCCCCTGCCCGCAGTTGCCGCCGCCTCGATCGTGGAACCGGAATCGAGGGGCGTAGGCATGATGATCAAGTGTAGATCGTCGCTGGCGTTCGGGCTCGTCATCCACAGAGGGAAGCGGTGCAGCCCTGGCCTTCCCGCCAGCGCCACACCCCTCGACCTCCGCGCCCCAACTGGTTTCGGGATGGGTTGCTCGCCTCGGGATGCATTGCTCCCCATCCCGAGACGAGGAACCCATCCCGAGTCATCGAAGCGTGGCGAGGATGTGGGGTGCGGCATTCGGCCAGCGGCCGGCGACCGGCAGCAGTAGGCAGGCGCCCGACGGACGGGATGAGCGCACACAAGAACGCGGGGCCGCTTCCGAGTGGAAGCGACCCCGCGTGCATTCAGGCGCGAAGACTACTTAGCTGCGGCCTTGAGCTTCGAGCCAGCCGAGATCTTGACGCCCTTCGAGGCGGCGATCTGGATGGCTTCACCCGTCTGAGGGTTGCGGCCGGTGCGCGCGGCACGAGCGGTCTGCTCAACGGAGAGCCAGCCCGGGATCGTGACCTTCGTGCCCTTGGCAACGTTCGAGGCGAGTTCGCTGAAGAGTGCGTCGAGGACGCTTCCAACAACAGCCTGGCTCTGGCCGGTCTCGGTCGCGATCGCGGCAACGAGTTCGGTCTTGTTCACAGTCTTGTCTGCCATATGTCCTCCTTAGGACGCAGCCCCGCCCTTGCGAGTGCAGCATGTTGGGTTCAGAAGTCCTGCAGTTCCGCGGGATTCCGCGGCAGGACCTTCGTCAACCTACCAAAACCAGGGCCTCTCGCTTGCAGATTCGCCTGACACGCCGCGTCTTGCCACGGAATTCACCGGTTCGTGGCTGTTCTGGACCGGATCGATGCCCGTATCGGCGCTTGAACGGTCCAAGTGGTGGCGTCGCGTCAGCAGCGACGGGACCCGCTCAGCGCCGCTTGATCTCCGGGAAGTCGTCGTCGCGCCACTCCTCGGCGAGGCGAGTGCCATCGGCCTCGATCTCGCGATTGCGGAGTTCGACGCGACGGATCTTGCCGGACGCCGTCTTCGGCAGCTCGAAGAACTCGAGACGCCGAACCCGCATGTACGGCGGCATGACCGCGCGGGCATGCCGGAGCACCTCGAGCGCAGTCTGCCGATTCGATTCCCAGCCCGCCGCGAGCGTCACGTACGCCTTCGTGATGTTGAGCTTCGTCGCATCCGGCGCCCCGACGACGCCCGCCTCCGCGACGGCATCGTGCTCAAGGAGGAGGCTCTCCACCTCGAACGGCGACACCTTGAAATCGGACGACTTGAACACGTCGTCGGTGCGCCCGACGAAGGTGATGCATCCGTTCTCGTCGCGCACCGCGACGTCGCCGGTGTGGAAGAAACCGTCGCGCACCGCATTGTCGGTCGCCGCGGGTGAGCCGAGGTATTCGGTCATGAGGTTCACGGGGCGCTCACCGCGCATGTCGAGGCAGATCTCTCCCTCGTCGCCTTCGACGCCCGTCACGGGGTCGAGGAGCACCACGTTCATGCCAGGCAGCGGATGCCCCATGGCACCCGGCTTGATGACATCGCCCGGCGCATTCGCGATGAGGGCGGTCGTCTCGGTCTGGCCGTAGCCGTCGCGGATCTCCAGCCCCCACCAGGAGCGGATGCGGGCGATGACCTCGGGGTTCAGCGGCTCGCCGGCCGAGAGCAGCTCGCGCATCGCCCGCGGCTTCTCCGACCTGCCGTGCTGCACCAGGATGCGCCACACCGTCGGCGGAGCGCAGAACGAGGTCGCGCCCGCCTTGTCGAGCTGCTCGAGCAGAAGGGCCGCATCGAAGCGCTGGTAGTTGACGACGAAGACGGTCGCCTCTGCGTTCCAGGGCGCGAAGAAGCTGCTCCACGCGTGCTTGCCCCAGCCTGCCGCACTGATCGCGAGGTGCACTCCGCCCGGCTCGACCCCGATCCAGTACATCGTCGAGAGGTGTCCGACGGGGTACGAGCGGTGGGAGTGGACCACGATCTTGGGGTGGCTCGTCGTGCCGGAGGTGAAGTAGATGAGCGCGGCGTCGTCGCTTGCCGTCCGCTTCTCGATCGGCGCATCCGACACGTCGTAGATGTCGTTGAAGTCGAGCCACGCCTCCCGCGCAGCCCCTTCGAGGCCAGCACCCACCTGCGCGATGCGGTAGCTCCCGAGGACGTTGTCGAACTTCACCGCGTCTGCCTCCTCGGCGATGACGAGCCGCACTCTGGCACGTTCGACGCGGTCGTCGAGGTCGTGCGGGCCGAGCACCACGGACGTGGGGAGGATGACGGCGCCGAGCTTGAGCGCGCCGAGCATCGCCTCCCAGAGTTCACGTCGATTGCCGAGCATGAGCATGACGACGTCACCGCGGCGGATGCCCTGCCCCTCGAGCCAGTTCGCGACCCGGTTGGATCGCCGGCGCAGCTCGTCGAAGCTGTACTTCGCCTCGCTGCCGTCATCTTCCACGATCCAGAGCGCGGTGCGGTCGTTGCCCTCGGCGATCTGGTCGAACCAGTCGAGCGCCCAGTTGAAGCTGTCCCCGACATCGGGCCATTCGAATTCCCGGACCGCGCGCCCAGCGTCTGTGCGGAGGGCGAGCAGCTGGTCACGTGCGCTGCGGAAGGCGTCTGCGCCTCGAACATCTGACATGCGTGCCATTCTCACGCACCCCGCCGACAAAGACCTTCGCTGCGCTAGGGCAGTTTCCGCCCATCCACGTGCCCAAGACGGGACGAAACTGCCCCATTCGCGGGCGGGATGGCGCGGGAGGCGCGAGAGCGGCAGGTATAGGGCAGTTTCCTCCCATAGAGGCGCCCGAAACGGGAGGAAACTGCCCCATTCGCGAGCGCGATGAGGCGGGAGGCGCGGCGCGGGGAGGCGCGACGGGACGGCGCGGGGATAGGGCAGTTTCCACCCATCCACGTGCCCAAGACGGGAGGAAACTCCCCCATTCGCGAGCGGGATGAGGCGGGAGGCGGCGGCGGGCAGCGCGGCGCGGCGCGGGAGGCGCGAGGGCGCGGCGGGGAGATATAGGGCAGTTTCCGCCCATCGGCGCCGCCGAGACGGGAGGAAACTGTCCCATTCGCGGACCGGATGGGGCGGGAGGGCGCGGCGGTAGGAGCGGGGATAGGGCAGTTTCCGCCCATCCAGGCACCCGAGACGGGAGGAAAACGCCCCATTCGCGAGCGCGATGAGGCGGGAGGCGGGCGGCGCGGGGAGGCGCGAGGCGGCGGGAGGGCACGGCGCGGGGCGGGGCGCGGCGGGGAGATAGGGCAGTTTCCACCCATCCACGTGCCCAAGACGGGAGGAAAGTGCCCTATTCGCGAGCGGGATGAGACGGGAGGCGGGCGGCGCGGCAGGCGCGGCCGCGGGCGCGGGCGCGGGCGCGGCCGCGGGCGCGGGCGGCGCTCAGCGCGGCGGAAGGTAGTCGAGCAGCTCGCCCGGCTTGCACTCGAGGACCGCGCAGAGCCTCGCGAGCGTCTCGAAGCGCACAGCCTTGGCGCGGTTGTTCTTGAGCACCGACAGATTGACCACGCTGATCCCCACGCGCTCCGAGAGCTCCACGAGCGTGATCCCGCGCTTGGCCATGATCTCGCCGAGGTGGCACACGATGTAACTCGGCTCCTCGAGGGGGTCCGGCACCATCAGACGAGCCCTTCCTGATCCTGCTGCAGGCGCGCGCCGCGGCGCATGATGAGGTTCACGACGAGCACGATCACGAGGATGAGCAGGAACGTCCACGTCTGGTCGAGGACCGTGGGCTCCGGCGCATCCCGTCCGTCCCAGCCGAGCTTCGCGATCGTCCAGTTCGTGCCGAGAAGCTCGAAGAATCCAGGCGCGGCGAGGGCAGCGATGACGAGTCCTGACGACCAGTCGAGGAGGCGGATGCTCTTGCCCCCGAAGAAGTCGCCCTTCGCGAGGTTCCTGGCGAAGAGGAGGAGCATCCACACGGCGGCGAGGCTCAGGAGCGCACCGACGACCTGGCCGATGAGGAGCAGCACGAGGGCGCCGGTGGGGATGAGGTCGCTCGCGACGAGGATCGTCGAGGCCCCGTCGAGTGGGATGTCGGCGCCGACGGGAGTGGGGAGCGAGACAGCCGCCCCCTCGAACGATGCGTTGACACGCACCTGGCCGTCGACGAGGAAGCCGATGACATTCTCGAGCGGCTTGAGGACGACGAGTCCGGCGGCGACGATGCCGAGCGGCCACAGGTAGCCGAGTTCCTTCGCTTCGCGGTCCGAGCCTGTCGTGTTCTGTCGTGCGTTCATGATCTTCCTCCATATCGTTTCTCGATATGCATAACGATAAACGATATGTCGGGATGCGCAACCCCGGACTCGCAGCTCGCTTCGGGATGCCCTTCACGCCTCGGGATGCCTTGCAACCCACCCGGAGGCACGCAAGCCATCCCGAGAGCGCGCTGGGGGGCTGAGTGAGCCCGACAGGGAACGCGAGGGAGCGCAAGTGGCGGGAGAGGGCCCGAGAGTTGCCCAGGATGCGAGAGCCCTGGCCGCGAGACCCAAGGACGCGACCGGGCCGCCGTTCCGCGCCCAAGCACGCAAAACAAGCACGCACGAAACTCCAGCGACCCAACGCCCCAACACGCACGAAACCCCCGAGCGGAGACGCTCGGGGGTTTCGGAAAGCACTACGCCATTGCTGGCGGGCCGGTGGTTACCAGCTCGACTTCGTGATTCCTGGCAGCTCGCCACGGTGTGCCATGTCGCGGAAGCGGACACGCGAGATGCCGAACTTCGAGACGTGGCCGCGGGGGCGTCCGTCGATGCTGTCGCGGTTGCGAACGCGGACCGGCGAAGCGTTGCGGGGAAGCTTCTGGAGGCCGACGCGAGCTGCCTCGCGCGACTCGTCGGTGCCGTTCGGGTCGACAAGAGCCTTCTTCAGCTCTGCGCGGCGTTCCGCGTAGCGCTCGACGATGACCTTGCGCTGCTCGTTCTTGGCGATCTTGCTCTTCTTGGCCATGTTTAGCGCTCCTCTCGGAATTCGACGTGCTTGCGGATGACCGGGTCGTACTTCTTCAGCACGAGGCGGTCAGGCGTGTTGCGACGGTTCTTCTTCGTCACGTAGGTGTAGCCCGTTCCAGCGGTGGAGCGGAGCTTGATGATCGGACGTACGTCCTGGCTCTTCTTCGCCATTAGAACTTGACTCCCTTCGCACGAAGCTCAGCGACGACGGACTCGATGCCGCGTGCGTCGATGACCTTGATGCCCTTAGCCGAAAGCGTCAGCGTGATCGTGCGCTTCATGGAAGGCACGAAGTACTTCTTCTTCTGGATGTTCGGGTCGAACCGACGGTTGGTCCGTCGGTGCGAGTGCGAGATGTTGTGACCGAATCCGGGAACCGCCCCGGTCACCTGGCACACTGCTGCCATTGTTTCCTCCGTAGATACCGCGGGAACCAGAAGGCCCCGCCCAAGATCTCTTGTCTGCGTCGATGGCGGTTGCACACCAACACGGTCGCGCCAGAGGGGAACCCCGGCGCACCAAGGGTCGAGCTTAGGCGACACGCCCGGGGAAGCGCAAGCCTGCATCGGGAGACGCGCCGCGACGGGATGAAAGACTCGAGCATGGTCTCCTCCCCCGGCTTCTCCCCTCCCTGCGGTCCGATCTCCGGCTGGACGCAGGACTGGCCCGGTGGCCGTCAGATCGTGCGGGCCTCGGGCATCCCTTATGCCAGGGCCGACAGATTCGAGGCCCCGCGAGCAGAGCCCGACCACGGCGAGACCTTCGCGGCGACGAGCTGGTCGCCCGCATGCCCGCAGGCGCCCATGCCCGTGCTCGAGGAGGTACTCGGGAGCGGCATCGACGAGCTCGGCGTCGACGAGGACTGCCAGCGGCTGTCGATCACCCTGCCCGATGATGTGGGGCCCGGGGAGCAGCTGCCCGTCATGGTGTGGATCCATGGCGGCTCCTACGTCTCTGCCGCCGGTGACGCTGCGGCGATGGACCCGGCACCGATCGTCGCCGAACAGCGTGTGGTCGCCGTCAACGTGACGTTCCGACTCGGCCTGTTCGGGTTCCTCGGGGGAACGGATGCACGCCCCGCGAACCTGGGACTGCTCGACATCCTCGAGGCGTTCCGCTGGGTGCAGCGCAACATCGCGGCGTTCGGCGGCGATCCGCGGCAGGTGACCGCCTACGGGCAGTCGGCTGGCGCGCATGCGATCGCGCAGCTGATGGCGCTGCCGGAGGCGCCGAGCCTGTTCCGGCGGGCCATCATCCAGAGCGCACCCCTCAACGTGGCGGGCGGGCGTGAGGAGATGCAGGGCAGGATGCTCGACGCGACGAGAGAGCTCACGGCAGCGAGTCCCGTGCGCGAGGTGGTGCGCGCGCACGCAGACGCGTTGCGCGCCTCGTCCGCGTACGGATTGCAGGGCGCGATGTCGTTCAGCCCGCAGTACGGCGAGGATCCGCTGCCCGACGATGCCGGCGTGCTCGCCGGGCGCGATGCGAACGCTCCGGCGATCGATCTGCTCATCGGCTTCACCTCGGAGGAGGCGCTCCTCTTCGTGCCGCGCATCCCGGCCACCAAGCGCCTGAGCGAGCTGCCGATCGTCGGGAAGCCGCTCACGAAGGCCGTCGTCGGCGCGCTCACGTGGCTCGTCTACCGGCGCGACGCGGCGACGTTCGCGAAGCGGCACGTGCGCGCCGGCGGCCGTGCGTCGACGTACGTCGTGAGCTGGAAGGCGCCGCACAACGTGTGGGGTGCCTGCCACATGATCGAGCTTCCGCTGCTCTTCGGCAGCGAGAAGACGTGGCATCGGGCGCCGCTCGTGCGCGGCGCGGGCTGGGCGGAGATCGATCGCGAGGGCAGGCGGCTGCGCGCCGTCTGGGGCGACTTCGCCCGCGGAACCCTGCCGAGCGGCACCGACAGCATTCCCGGAGTTGCGACCTTCCGGCGCCTCACGACCCGCGAGCGCTGACCGCAGCCCGCGGGTTACGCACCGCTAGGAGAGGAACGCCAGGGCCACGGGGGCGATCACAAGCGCTGGCAGCAGGTCCCCGACGGGGATGGGCTTCAAGGGGACCAGGCGGACGCCGAGCGCGATCAGGATGAGGCCGCCCACCGCCGACAGCCCGTCGATCTGGGCGTCGCTGAAGACATCGCCGGCGAGGAACCCCACAAGAGTGAACGCGCCCTGCAGGATCGCGACCGGGATGGCAGCGAAGAGCACGCCCTTCCCGAAGGTCGAGGCGAAGGCCATCGCAGCGAAGCCGTCGAGCACGGCCTTGACGTAGAGCTGGTCGGCGCCGAGCCCCAGACCGTCGGAGATGGATCCGAGGATGGAGAGCGGTCCGACGCAGAAGAGCAGCGTCGCGGTCACCATCCCGTCGACGAACCGACCGTCGCCGTTCGCGTCCGAGGTGAGGCGGCGTCGCACCCAGCCGGCGACGCCTTCGAGCCGGTCCTCGATGCGCAGCCAGGAGCCGAGGAGCGCGCCGAACACGAGCGACAGCAGGATGACGATCATCGCGAACGGACCAGCTGCGTCCGCGAGCGCCTGAGAGCCCATGTCGGCGACGCTCATCCCTCCGAGGACGATCACGAACAGCCCGAGGACGGCGGTGACGGTCGCCTTCGTCCGGTCCTTGAGGCGGTCGCCGAGGAGGATGCCGAGCAAGCCGCCGACGAGAATGAGTGCGACGTTCAAGAGCGTCCCGGACCCGATGATCACGGTCCGATTATCGCGCCTCCGACCAGGCTCCGTCGCAAGCGTCTCATGCCCCGCCTACTCGCCGACGTCCGCCACCGAGAACACGTAGTAGCTGTGGCCGGGCGCCGAGACCTCGACGACCCTCCCTCCCGGGATCTCGCGGGGCTCGCCCGTCGCGACGGCCGGGTGGTCCGCGCGCCACGCATCCACGTCGTCGACGAAGTACATGGGGCCCGCTGCACCCCAACCGGGCTCGTCGTCGAGCATCAGCTCGATCTCGAGCTCCGGCATCTGCAGCGACACCGTGTGCTCGCCCTCACGCCACGCCTCCTCCCACCCGAGGTCGAGGTAGTGCTGCACGGCCGCTTCGAGGTCGTCGACGGGCTGGAACTGGAACGTCAGGATCACGGTGCTCTCCCCGGTGGGCGTGCTGGCTCGGTGCTCCGAATGTAGCCGTCGATGCGCGCGGGGCGCCATGCGCCGATTCCGAATCGTGATGCTCGCGACGAGCGTCGATACGGTTCCGTGACCGGATGCGTGCCGTCGGGTTCGTAGGGTCGGTGCATGCCTTCTCGCCGTCTCACTCCAGCGACGATCGTCTGCGCCGCGCTCGCGGTGCTGCTCGTCGGATGCGCGCCCGCTGACTCCCCGAGCGTCGTGGGTTCCGCATCCGCGCCGGCGCAGACCGCGAGCGCTGGCGTCGAATCAGCGCCCTCGGAGACGGCCCCCTCCCAGGCGTCGCTCGAGGGCATCTCGATGCAGGAGATGACCCACCAGCCGGTGTCCGTGCAGATGACGCAGTGCCTCACGCAGCACGCGAAGTGGATCGACCTTCCCGCGGGCACGACGTCGTCTGACCTGTACACGCGCATCTCGGCGTATGAGCAGGAGCTGCTCTTCCTCCTCCCCGATGCGGTCGGCGGCTTCGACAACGTGGACGTCGCAGCCGACCCCAGCCCGCGCGGCACGGTCACGGTCTTCGTCGTCGGGTCCGCGGAGGCCGGCGACGAGGCAGCCGCCGCATGGACGGCGCTGCGCGATGCATCACCAGAGGTGGAGGCCGCCGCGGCCGGCATCGAAGCGGAGGGCGCATCCTTCGCACCAGAGCTCGTCGAGTACTCCTACGCGGAGCTCTGCACGTCGAACCTGGCGATCCTGTCCGTCTGGATGGAGAACGACAAGGGGCTCGTCTCCGCTCGCATGGACGTGGAGCTGAATCGCAACATCCTCGGCATCGAGCCTCAGCTCTTCTCGGACGAGTACCGGCAGCAGTTGCTTGCCCTCGGGCCTGCTGGCATCTACGAGTTCGAAGAGGTTCGGTAGTCGCGAGCCGGCGGCTGCCGAGCAACGTAGGCGCGGCAGTCCTCCGCTGTCGCCGGGCCGAAGACGCGGACCCACCCGGCGGGGGCCTGGGCGAAGTCCGGCCACAGCGAATGCTGCCGGTGCTCGTTCCTGACCACGAACACCTGCTCGCCAGAGTCCTCCCAGGCGCTCACCACGCGCTGAGGGTGGTGCGGTTGTCGTGGACGTCGCATCTGTCGTGCATTCCGGACCTCGGTTCAGCGTTCTGTAGGACTCCGAGAAGGAGCGTGGCGCTGTGCCGCTGCGGGGGGCTGGGCATGGGAGCGCGACCGTACGCCCGGCGCCAATGAGTGGCGTGTGAAGTAGGCAGGCGGCCTGCCGATCGCAGCAACCAGGACCCCCAACCGCGCGCTCCCAAGCAGCACCCCGCCGCTGCGCCTACTGTGTCCCGCATGACTGCGACCACGCACGAGGGTGTCCTCTTCGGGAATCGCTTCGCGCGCGAGCTCCCCGAGCTCGCCGTGCCGTGGCAGGCCGAACCAGCCCCCGCGCCGCGATTGCTGCTCCTCAACGAGGACCTCGCCGGGGAGCTCGGCTTCGAGCCGGCGTTCCTCCGCTCGGAGGACGGCGTCGCGGTCCTGCTCGGCACCTCCGTTCCCGAAGGGGCCACCCCGGTCGCGCAGGCCTACGCGGGCCACCAGTTCGGGCAGTACTCGCCGCGTCTCGGCGACGGCCGTGCGCTGCTCCTGGGAGAGGTGACGGATGTGCGCGGACAGCTGCACGACATCCACCTCAAGGGCTCCGGCCGCACGCCGTTCTCTCGCGGCGGCGACGGGCGCGCCGTGCTCGGACCCATGCTGCGCGAGTTCATCGTGAGCGAGGCGATGCACGCCCTCGGCATCCCGACGACCCGCGCGCTCGCGGTGATCGCTACGGGGCGCCACGTCCAGCGCGACGACATCGAGCCCGGCGCGGTGCTCACGAGGGTCGCGAGCAGCCACCTGCGCGTCGGCTCGTTCCAGTACGCGCGGGCCACCGACGACCTGGAGCTGCTCCGTCGCCTCGCCGACCACGCCATCGCCCGACACTTCCCTTCCGCGGCGGGCGCCGAGGCCCCGTACCTCGAGTTCTTCGAGCAGGTGGTGGCAGCGCAGGCGAAGCTCGTCGCGCAGTGGATGCTCGTCGGCTTCGTGCACGGGGTCATGAACACGGACAACATGACGATCTCGGGCGAGACGATCGACTACGGCCCGTGCGCGTTCATCGACGCTTTCGATCCCGAGGCGGTCTTCAGCTCCATCGATCACCGCGGGCGGTACGCCTTCCGGAACCAGCCGCCGGCCGCTGCCTGGAACCTCGCGAGATTCGCGGAGGCCCTCCTGCCGCTCTTCGCCGAGGATGAGGCCGAGGCCATCGCTCTCGCTGAGCGCAGCGTGTCGGCGTTCGGCCCTGCCTACGAGGATGCCTGGAATGCAGGGATGCGGCGCAAGCTCGGCCTGGACGACGAGGGCGACTCGGAGGCGAGTGATCGTCTCGTCGCCGAGCTGCTCGCGCTGCTCCAGAAGAGCGGGGCCGACTACACCTCCACCTTCCGGGCACTCAGCGCGTACGTGCGCGGCGACCGCGCGCCCGCCCTCGCCGCGTTCGGTGAGGCTGCCCCCTCGTTCCGCACCTGGGCTCAGGCCTGGCTCGCGCTCGCGCCGAACGCGGGCGCGATGGACCAGGTCAACCCCGTGTACATCCCCCGCAATCATCTTGTCGAGGAGGCCCTCGCCGCCGCAGACGCCGACGACCTCCAGCCGCTCGCCGATCTCCTCCAGGTCGTGACCAGTCCCTATGACATTCGAACGGGCCGCGAACGCTATGCGGCCGGGGCGCCGGCGGACTTCGGTGACTACCGGACCTTCTGCGGCACCTGAGTCGCGCTGCCCGAGTTCAACCGAACGGCCGATCCGCATGTCGGTGGTGGTTCCTAGACTCGCTGCATGACCGTTCCGCTGCCGAAAGCTCCGCCCCTCGTGGACGAGCTGGCCCTCGACGGCGTGGAGACGGCTGGTGGGCTGACGCAGAGCGACCTGCGGTCGGCTGAAGCTCTGGTGGAGAACCGACACTGGAAGCCGTGGATGCGCGCGGTGACCATCTCGCTCGGCTCGTTCCTGAGCGGGGCGCTCCTGTTCGTGATCACGCTCGCGGTCCAGGTGGAGGATCCCGGAACGGACTCGGAATCTGGTGCGTTCCTCGGGTTCATGATCGTCAACGTGGTCGTCGGCCTCGCGGCCTGCATCGCCATCGGCCCGGTTCGCGGGTCGCGCGCCGGAAACCTGTGGATCGTCGCCGTCGGCATGGCGAGCTCGCTCGCTTTCGCGGCCTGGCTCGTCGCCGTCATGCGCCTCGGAGCCAGGCGTTCGCTGCCCATGGATGTCTCGGTCGTCGCGATCGTCGTGGTCGGCGGAATCCTGTGGGACTGGTTCGAATCGAGCGTCACCGGCCGCGCGCCCATGGACGCGCCGATCTTCTACATCATCGTCGTCGCGCTCTCGACGATCATCGCCCTGCTCTTCGGCCGGTCCCGGGGCACGCGAGCCGCGCTCATCACGTCCCTGCGGGCCCAGGCCGCGTCGGCTGAGCGCGAACGCGCAGCCCTGGCGCAGAGCCGCGCCTCCGACATCGAGCGGGCACGCGCCGAGGAGCGTGCCGCCATCGCACGCGACATGCACGACTCCATCTCCCACGACCTCGCGGTCGTCGCCACGCAGGCCGGGGCGCTCGCCTACCGAAGCGATCTGTCACCCGAGCTTGTCAGGGAGACGGCCGCCACGGTTCGCGAGTCCGCTGCGCGAGCGAACACGCAACTCCGCGAGGTGCTGCAGGGCATGCGCGAGCCGAGCGAGACCGGACGAGGCGACACGCCGCTTCCCGACCTGGACGCGCTTGCGTCTCTCCTCGTCGACGGCATCCCCGCGCACGCGCCGCCTCAGATGACCTGGCTCACGATTGGGCCCGGAGACCTCTCGAAGCTCTCCGGGGAGCGCATCCGCGCCCTCCACCGCACGCTCTCCGAGCTGTTCGTCAACGCTGGGAAGCACGCGCCGGGAGCAGAGGTGCGGGTCGAACTCGCCGGCAGCGACACCGAGATGGCCATCTCGGTCGCGAACGCCGTGCAGCAGGGGCAGGCTCCCGCGCCGGGGACAGGCTACGGACTCCTCGGTGCTCGAGAGCGCATCCACCTCGTCGGCGGCACGCTCGAGGCGGGGGCTCGCGCAGACAACGATTTCGTGGTGAAGGTGAGGCTCCCGTGGTGAATCCCGACGGCATCCGCGTGCTCATCGTCGACGACGAGGCGGGCATCCGCCTCGGCCTGCGCCTGCTCATCGATGGGGCAGAGGGCATTCGTGTCGTCGGCGAGGGCACCAACGGCGAGGAGGCGCTTGCGCTCGCCGCCGAACAGCACCCAGACGTGATCCTCATGGATGTCCGGATGCCCGGGATCACTGGCATCGACGCCGTCCAGCGACTCACTGCCTCGGGTTCGCCGGCGAAGGTCGTCATGCTCACGGCGTTCGACACGGAGGAGTTCCTGCTGGATGCGCTCCGGGCAGGAGCGGTCTCCTTCCTGCTGAAGGACGCCCCACCGGAGGACATCGTCGGGGCGGTGCTCGACGCCGCGCAGGGCAAGGCCGTGTTCTCGCCGAGCGCCCTCGACCGGCTTGTGCGCGCGGCCGCAAGCGGCTCGAAGGACAGCGCTCACCACGGCGACAAGGGCGGCGGCGGTCAGCGACCGGCGCGTGACGCGCGGGGCGACGAGCTCCTCGCGACCGTCACGAGCCGAGAACGGGAGATCGCCCGCTACGTCGCGCAGGGCATGACCAACGCGGAGATCGCCGCCGCGCTCTACGTCAGCCAGGCAACGGTCAAGACGCACCTCGCGAGCCTGTTCTCAAAGCTCCACGTCACCAACCGCGTCCAGCTCGCACTGCTCACCCTGGAGTGGGACGCGGCCGGTCGCATCTGAGTGGCCGGACGGGCTGAGCGGCCGACAGGTTGCGGCTGACCGTCGTCTGACCGGCGGCTGACTGTGACGGCTGTCCGAGCGCTCCCTGCGTGTACTCTGGGCGGCACCACGGAGATCAAGGGGAGCGCTGTCATGCCGAACATCCCTTCTGCCGACCGCGAGGGCCAGGACGACGACCCGACCCCCGCCCCGCCGACCGAACAGAGTCCGGCGCTGCTGCTGAGCACCGTGCTGACCGAGTACGCCGATGCACGGTCCGCGTCCCAGAACGACGCGCGTCGCTCGCTCGGCATCGGCGAGATGGATGCGCGCGCCCTCGCGTACCTCAAGGAGAATCCGGGGGCCAGGCCCAGCGCCCTTCGCGCGCACCTCGGGCTCACGTCCGCCGGCGTCTCCACCCTGTGCGACCGACTCATCGAGCGGGGCACGATCCACCGCGACACCGACCCGAGCGACCGCCGCGCGAGCCTGCTGACCGTCATGGTCGACCTGGCCGCGGAGCCGTGGAATCGCCTCGGCGAATTCGACCGTGGAATCGCCTCGGCCATCGCGGCCGAGGCCGAGCCCGAGACGCTCCTGCGCCTGGCGCAGCTGCTGACGCACGCGCTCCGAGTGAGCAGCGCGTCGCGCGCAGACGCCGCGCCTCACCCCAGCTAGGAGCTCGCCTCAGCCGACACCGGTGGGCGATCGTTCTGCGAGTGGCGTGCGGCAACCAGCACGATCGACTTCGCTTGCAGGAAGGTGCAGAGCGCCGAGACGACCGCGAGCTCCTGCGAGAGCGTCTGCACGTCGGCTGCCGACAGGTGCAGCGTGTGCTCGCGCGGTTCCATCGTGACCGACCAATGCGGGCTCTCGAGCGTGCCCGGCTGCACGTACACGTCACTGGGCACGTGCGTCAGCTGCACCCGGACAAGGCCGGTGTCGTGCCCTTCGTCGCCGTCCTGCAGGATGACGTTGACGACCCCAGGTTCGACGTAGCCGAGCCCCTCGAACTCGCGGGCCCATGACTCGAGCACTTCCTTGCTGCGATAGGGCATCCTGAACCTCCGACCCGGGGTGATCACTTCCGCACCCAGCATCCCCCATCCTCAGCGGCTCCAACGCCTGCCCGGCCGCCCCTGGAGGAGGCTGGCACACTTTGCCGAGTCGGGGTGCCTCGACGGCACAGACTGCTCGATCCGCCGCCCGTATCGCCTAGGTTGGTCGGGTGTCAGACGAAGAAACCGCCCAGCCGGCGCAGCATCCCTCGCATCGCCCGATCTTCTCGTTCTCGCGACGCAGCGGCCGCCTCACCGACGGCCAGCAGACGTCGTGGGAGTCGCTCGGCCCGAAGTACCTCGTCGAGGTCGAGCGGGCGGAGCTGGACTTCTCCGTGAGCCCCACGTTCCGGGTCGATCCGGCCGAGCTGTTCGGTCGGGATGCGCCGCTTGTCGTCGAGATCGGCTCGGGCACCGGTGAGGCGGTCGTGGCGGCCGCCGCCGCGCATCCGGAATGGAACTTCCTGGCGGTCGAGGTGTTCGTCGCGGGTCTCGCGCGCACCCTCCGACGGGTCGAGGACGCGGGGCTCTCGAACGTTCGACTCGTCGAGGCGAACGCCGTGGAGGTGCTCGAGCACATGCTTCCCGCCGGCAGTGTCGAGGAGCTGTGGATCTTCTTCCCCGACCCGTGGCACAAGGCGAAGCACACGAAGCGTCGGCTGGTGCGCGATGGCTTCGGCACCGTCGCAGCGAACTCCCTCCGCATCGGCGGCCGCATGCGGCTCGCGACGGACTGGGAGGACTACGCCTTCCAGATGCGCGAGGTACTGGATGCGGCCACCGAGTTCACGAGCGAGCACCCGGGCGGCTGGGCCCCGCGCTTCGAGGGCAGGACCCTCACGGTGTTCGAGCGGAAGGCAGAGAAGGCCGGGAGGCGCATCCACGACCTCAGCTACGTGACGGCGGGCTAGCTTCTGCCGGCGACGACTCCTCGTCTTCGCGCTTCCCAGATCCGAGCCGGAGCGTCGCGGCGAGGCCGAGGGCCAGGAACGCGGCGGCGGTGAACGCTGACGCGCGGGTGCCGTCGGAGAGCGCGGCCTTCGCGTCGTCGGCGAAGTCGGCCGTGGCGGGGTTCTCGCCGAGGCCCGCGATCGCGCCGCCTGCCGAGTCGACGACCGCCGAGACCACTTGATCTCGCTGTTCGGCGGGCACCTGGGCGTCGTCGAGCGAAGCGCCGAGGGAGGCGCCGGTCGTGGTGAACAGGATGGTGCCCAGGATGGCGACGCCGAGCGCCGAACCCACCTGCCGAGACGTGGACTGCGTGCCGGATCCCTGCCCCGAGAGCTCGACGGGCACATCCTGGAGCACGACACCCGTCAGCTGCGCCGTGGCGAGCCCGACGCCGAAGCCGTAGACGAACAGGGCCGGGATGAGCCAGCCCCACTGCGCATCCGGGGCGATGATGAACCCCGCCCAGGCGATGCCGATGATCTCCGCGAGGATGCCGACGCGCACGATGACCACTGCGCTGACCTTGCCGCTGCTCGCCCCCGCGAAGCCGCTCGCGACGAACGAGCCCGCCGCGAGCGCCAAGAGCACGAACCCGGTCTGCAGCGCATCGAAGCCGAGCACGAACTGCAGCCACAGCGGCAGCGACAGGATGATGCCGAACTCCCCCAGGGCGACGACAAGCGCCGCCACGTTGCCGTTGCGGAACGATGAGATGCGGAACAGCGAGAACTCGAGGAGCGTCGACTCGCCCCGACGGGAACGGGACACACCCCGAACGATGAAGAGGGCGAGCGCCACGGCCGAGATGGCGAAGGCGAGCGGCACCGGCGAGATGGGGAGGGGCCACTCGAACGACCCGATCGTGAATGACTCGTTGACCGCCCACCAGCCGTAGGTGCGCCCCTCGATGAGCCCGAAGACGAGCGCCCCGAACGTGACCACTGAGAGGGCCGCGCCGACGAGGTCGAGGCGCTTCTGCGTCGGTTCCCGCGACTCGTTCACGAAGAGCAGGACACCGACGACGATGATGATGCCGAGTGGCACGTTGATGCCGAACGCCCACCGCCACGAGAACGCTGTCGTGAGCCAACCACCGAGCAGCGGGCCGACGGCCGCCATGCCGCCGATCGTCGAACCCCAGACGGCGAATGCGATGCCCCGCTCCCGGCCGCGGAAGGTCGCGTTGATGATCGACAGCGTGGTCGGCAGGATCATGGCACCGCCCACCCCCTGCACGAGGCGGGCGAGGATCAGCAGCCCGCCGGTCGGAGCGAGCGCGGCGGCCACCGAGGCGAGCGCGAAGATCACGACCCCGATCAGCATCAGCCGCCGACGCCCGACGCGGTCGGCGAGGCTGCCGAACAGGAGCAGCAGCGACGCGAACACCAGCGTGTACGCCTCCTGCACCCACTGGACCTCGGTCGACGTGATGCCGAGCTCCGTCACGATCGACGGCACGGCGACGTTCACGATCGTCGAGTCGACGATGATGAGCGCTACCGCGACGCTGATGAAGACCAGACCAACCCACCGACGACGCGCTGACTCCGCCATGATGCTCACTTCTTCTGCTGTGGAACGAGGAGGACGAGGTGAGACTACGCCCGCGATTCTGGAATTTCGCTCAATTGTTTAACTACTTTCAGGGCGGAGATGAATCAGGTGATGGTGCCGTTTCATTCCCTCCCTGACCGTTCATGACATCCTCCGGCGCACCATTTGTTGCGTGTCACGAAGCGTCACACCCTGGCCAGACCGATGGTCCAGGCGTAGCCTCGCTCAGTTCGCGAGAAATCTCGCGAAATGAGAAATCGCATCGGGAGATCTTCCATGTCGGCCAACACCCCAGGCACCCCCACCTCCGAGGTGGCATCCAACGCCACCGGAGCAGAGGCCACGCCGCGCCCCAAGAGCCGCGCGCGCAAGCTCCTCACCTCGTTCGGATTCCAGATCCTCGCCGCCCTCGTTCTGGGTGTTGTCCTCGGACTCGTCGCCCGCAACCTCGGCGACGACGCTGAAGGCAACCCGAACGGACTCGCGGCGACACTCGACACCATCGGCAGCTCGTACGTCACGATCCTGACGGCCGCTGTCGTCCCGCTCATCCTGACTGCCGTCATCTCGAGCATCGCGCAGCTGCGCCTCGTGACGAACGCGGCGAGGCTCGCGGGCCAGACGCTGCTCTGGTTCGGCATCACGGCCCTCATCGCCGTGACGATCGGCATCACCCTCGGCGTCACCATCCAGCCGGGCAACCGCGTCGACCAGTCGCAGCTCGAGACCGGCGAGCCCTCCTCCGTCGGTACCTGGTGGAACTTCCTCACCGGCCTCGTGCCGCAGAACTTCCTCGGCATGGGCGTGCGCTCGCGCGTCGACGCCGAGACGGGCGACGTGAATTCGACGATCGCGTTCAACGTGCTGCAGGTCATCGTCATCGCCGTCGTCATCGGCATCGCGGCCCTCCGCCTCGGCAAGCGCGCCGAGCCGTTCCTCGAGTTCACGGCCTCTGCCCTCGCGGTCATCCAGAAGGTCCTGTGGTGGATCATCCGCATCGCCCCGCTCGGCACGCTCGGACTCATCGCGAGCGCCGTCGTCGACTACGGCTGGGAGAAGCTCACGAGCCTCGCCTGGTTCGCGATCGCCATCTACGTCGGCCTCGCCCTCGTGCTGTTCGTCGTGTACCCGATCCTCGTGAAGGCGCACGGCCTCTCGGTCGGCCGCTTCTTCTCCGGCGTGTGGCCGGCAGTGCAGCTCGCATTCGTGAGCCGCTCTTCCATCGGCACGCTCCCCCTCACGCAGCGCGTCACCGAGCGCAACCTCGGCGTACCCCGCGAGTACGCGTCGTTCGCCGTGCCGTTCGGTGCGACCACGAAGATGGACGGATGCGCCGCGATCTACCCGGCCATCGCGGCGATCTTCGTCGCGCAGTTCTTCGGCATCGAGCTGTCGATCATGCAGTACGTCCTCATCGTGATCGTCTCCGTCGTCGGTTCGGCCGCGACGGCTGGCACGACGGGCGCGACGGTCATGCTCACCCTCACCCTGTCGACGCTCGGCCTGCCCCTCGAGGGCGTCGGCCTGCTCCTCGCCATCGACCCGATCCTCGACATGGGCCGCACCGCGACCAACGTCGCCGGCCAGGCGCTGGTTCCGATGATCGTCGCGAAGCGCGAGGGCATCCTCAACGAGAAGCTCTACAACGCGCCCCGCGGCGACGTCGCCTTCTCCGACGAGAGCGACGAGGAAGTGGAGGAGACCATCAAGCGCTCCACCGCCTCGACGACCGACCGCGAGCAGGACGAGTTCGAAGGCGCGACGCTCCAGGACGCGGAACGTCGCAGCTAGCAGCACGGCAGCGATCAGCGGGCGCTTGCCCTCGGAACCCCCAGCGGGCATCCGGGAGCGGGCGCCCGTTCTGCGTCTGCGACGACTGGCCGCGCCCCTCAGGCCGCCATCCAGGCCGCCTGCCCGCGCCACCACGGCCGCCGAGAGCGGACTTGTGGTCGTTTCCAGCGGGTTTTGACGACCACAACTCAGCTCCCGGCCACGGCGCGCGCATCGAGGTCCGGGATGAGATCGGGCCGGGATGCGCGGGCTCGGGATGCGCGGGGCGGGGACGGGTTCGGGGCGGGCTCGGGATGCACGGGGCCGGGCCATCCCGTGCCGCCGAGAGCGGACTTGTGGTCGTTTCCGGCGGGTCTTGACGACCACAACTCAGCTCCCGGCCGCGGCGTTCGCATCGAGGGCCGGGATGAGGTCGGGCCGGGATGCGCGGGCTCGGGATGCGCGGGGCGGGGACGGGTTCGGGGCGGAGGTCGGGATGCACGGGGCCGGGCGTGCGAACCTTGCCGCATGCGCGCATCCACCTGGACTCCCCTCGCGATCGTCTACCTCCTGCTCGCCATCGTCGGCGGAGCCGTGACGTGGACGTTCAACGTCATCGCTGGCATGGAGGGCAGCGCCTTCATCGGCGACTACTTCGGCAGCGGGCCCGCCGTCACGTCGATCGTGATCGACGTGCTTGTCGCCGCCACGGTTGGCGTCGTCTTCATCATCGTCGAGGGCCGCCGCCAGGGCATGCGGCGCCTGTGGGTGTACATCCTCTGCTTCGGCGTGGCCTTCGCGTTCGCCCTGCCGCTGTTCCTCGCGATGCGTGAGCGGCACCTGGCATTGGGACGCCACAAATCTCGTCCACCCGGCCGTGCGGACTTTTCGCAACCGTGATGGGTTTTTACCCATCACCGTTCGCCGAAACCCCGCACGCGCATCGGCGAAACCCATCACTGTTGCGAGAACCCAGCTCGAAGTCGCACCACCCGCTGGGATGCAGCCCAGTAGGCGCGGAACAGGAACACGACTCGTTCGCCCTTCGCTCTCCGCAACATCCACACGGGTATGGCGGCTCACGACAGCGGGGCCGCGGCGAGCCACATAAGTCCGGCTTCTCGCGACCCCCGCTCCTCACTGAGAACGCTTCACTGGTCGATGGAGGCCATGTTCGCGTCGTCGTGCCTGGCGCCCGCCGCGGGCTCGAGCGCGTCGAGGCGGGCGATCTGCGACTCCGTGAGCACAATCGCGTCGGCGGCGGTGTTCTCCTCAACGCGGCTCACGCGGCGTGTGCCCGGAATGGGGGCGATGTCATCGCCGCGCGTGAGGATCCAGGCGAGCGCCGTCTGGGCTGGCGTCGCGCCGATCTCCTCGCCGATCGCACGAACCTCGTCGACGATGCGCAGGTTGCGCTCGAAGTTCTCGCCCGTGAACCGTGGGTTCGTCGTGCGCCAGTCGTCGTCCGCGAAGTCGGCGACCGAACGGATCTGGCCCGTGAGGAGCCCGTGGCCGAGCGGTGAATACGGCACGAAGCCGATGCCGAGCTCGCGGAGCAGCGGAAGGATCTCGGCCTCCACGTCACGCGTCCACAGCGAGTACTCGGTCTGCAGGGCAGAGACGGGATGCACGGCGTGCGCCCGACGGATCGTCTCCGGGGATGCCTCGGACAGCCCGAAGTGCAGGACCTTGCCCTCGGCGACCAGCTCGGAGATGACCCCCGCCGTGTCCTCGATGGGCGTGTTCCGGTCGACGCGGTGCTGGTAGTAGAGGTCGATGTGGTCGGTGCCGAGGCGGCGCAGCGAGCCCTCGACGGCGGCACGGATGTTCGCTGGGCTGCTATCGACACCCGGCTGCCGCCCGGCGTGCGAGTAGAGGCCGAACTTGGTGGCGATCTTGACCTCGTCGCGGCGCCCCTTGATCGCCTCGCCAACGATCTCCTCGCTGAGGAAGGGGCCGTAGATCTCTGCCGTGTCGATGTGGGTCACGCCGAGCTCGAGGGCTCGGCTGATGGTCGCGATCGATTCGGAGCGGTCGAGTTCGCCCTCGCTCGTGTAGGTACCCGCCATGGTCATGGCGCCGAGTCCGATGCGGGAGACCTCGAGGCCTCCAAGAGTGATGTGCTTCATGGAGAGCAGTCAAACCTCATCCATCGACGGCAGCGCGGCCCTGGTGTGAGGTGCACTGACAGGGCCCCTCTGCGCAGCGAGCTGCGGCGTAGGGTCGCTGGCATGGACATCCATGACGACCTGAGCGCGTTCCTCACCTCCCGGCGAGCGAAGCTCACGCCGTCGCAGGCGGGGCTGCCCCACTTCGGTGGTCGACGCCGCGTTCCCGGGCTGCGCCGCGAAGAGGTCGCGCTGCTCGCGGGGATGAGCGCCGAGTACTACAAGCGACTCGAGCGAGGCAACGCGGGCGGTGTCTCCGAGGCCGTGCTCGACGGTGTGAGCCGTGCCCTGCACCTCGACGAGGCCGAGCATGCGCACCTGCACGAACTGGTGAGGGCAGCCAATGAGGGCATGCACCCGCAGCGACAGCGCCGCACCAAGAAGCAGCAGCTCAGCGCAGCCATGCAGCAGACCATCGACGCCATGTCGACGGTGCCCGTGTTCATCCAGAACGGCAGACTCGACGCGATCGCGACCAACACGCTCGGTCGGGCACTGTTCGGCCCGATGTTCGAGGATGCCCGCACGCCTGTCAACGCGGCCCGTTTTCTCTTCCTCGACAGGCGTTCGCATGACTTCTACCGCGACTGGGAGAACAACACGCGTCAGATCGTGGCGCTCCTCCGCTCCGAGGCTGGCCGCTCCCCGCACGACCGCAACCTCAGCAACCTCGTTGGCGAGCTCTGCACTCGCAGCGAGCTCTTCCGCAGGCTCTGGGGAGCTCACGACGTACGCGAGCACCGCGACGGGCTGAAGCGCGTGCACCACCCCGTCGTGGGCGACCTCGACCTCACCTACCAGAGCATGGATCTCGCCTCCGACCGCGGACTGCTCATGCTCGTGTTCTCGGCAGAGCCGGGGAGCGCATCCCACGAGCGCCTGCAGCTGCTGTCGAACTGGGCGGTGACGCATGCGACGGACATAGCGCGGATTCCTCAGCACGCACAACCTGAACAGGGGGTCAGGACCACGACGCTGCCGCGTCGCGCGGCGTCCCAATGAGGCCACCTCCACCGGGGCGTGGCCTGAGCTCGACGCTAGCCCATGGACCATCCTGCTGCCGAGCACCCGGTCTCGCGCATGAGCGCGGGCCTGTGCCAGGATCTGACCATTAAGCACGTGACGAAGCTGTCGGCTGTCGCCGCCGCGATTCTCCTCCCCGCGGCGCTCGCCGGGTGCACCTCTGGCCCCGCGGATGACGCGCAGGCGGCCCCGGACACCGGCACCTCGAACACCGCGGCGCCGACCTTCGCGGACCTCACGGCGAGCCCCGCCAACACGAAGGATCTCCCGGCAGACCTTCCCGACTCCGCGCTCGACGGGGCAGACATCGAGTCGATTCGGTGGGTCGGCGAGCACGAGGGAACCGACGTGTGGCTGGCCGCACCGGTCGACGGCAGCGAGTTCGACGCCTGCATCCTTGCGTTCCCTGACGCGCAGAACTGGACAAGCGGATGCGGCGGCGGCGTCTCGGGGCCCGACCAGCGCTGGTACGCCATCGTCCCCGACGGGGAGGCACCACCCGAGGACAGCACGGCTCTCTCCGAGAACGTGTACGTGCAGAGCGAGTGAGCGGGCCGGCCCCACGGCCGGATTCTCGGCTGACGTCATCCGCTCTCGCCTGACATTGTCGGTGGTCGCCGTTAGCGTCGCAGCATGAACATCATCCTCATTCCCGGCTTCTGGCTCACGGGCGATTCCTGGGCCCCCGTCACACAGGCCCTCGAAGCGGCTGGCCACGCCGTTCATCCTTTGACCCTGCCTGGCAAGGGCCCCGGCGAGGACCCGGCCGGCGTCGGCCTTCGCACCCACATCGACGCCGTGATCACGCTCGTCGACTCGCTCGACGGCGACGTCGTGCTCGTCGGGCACAGCGGCGGCGGGGCCGTGGCCTACGGCGTTGTGGACGCACGACCCGAGCGCGTCGCGAAGGTCGTGTACGTCGACTCCGGCCCGCTCGCAGACGGTGGCGTCATCAACGACGAACTCGAAGCGTCCGGCGTCACCCTCCTGCTGCCCGACCGCAGCGCCTTCGGAGAACCCGAGCTGGTCGACATGAGCGAGGAGGTCTGGAAGCGGCTCGAGGCCATCGCCGTGCCCGAACCCGCCGGCGTCGCGACCGAGAAGCAGCAGCTGAGCGACGAGCGCCGTTACGACGTGCCAGCAGTCGTCATCACCAGCACCATGCCAGAACCGTTGCTGCGGCAGTTCATGGAGGGCGGACACCCCTACGTGGCGGAACTCGCTCGTGCACGCTCAGTGCGCATCGTCGAACTCCCGACCGGCCACTGGCCCCAGCTCACGAAGCCCGCAGAGCTCGCCGCTGCCGTCGTCGACGCCGTGACGGGCTGACAACGACGAGACACCGCATCCCGAGCACCGGCGGGTCAACTTCACCGGGTCGATACAGGCGGGTCGACGTGATCGGGCCGAACACGGAGGTGGGGAGAAGAAGACGAGGCTAGAAGAAGATCTGCAGGGCGGCGAGCAGCGCGACTCCGCCCAGGACTGTCACGAGCACGGTGACACCGATGCGCGTCTGCGGACGTCGCCGCGAGCCGATGCTGCTCGATGTCTGCGCGAGCTGCGTCGCGGCTATCAGCTCCGGTGACCCTGCCGGCGGAAGCTGCTCCGTCACACTCGCCGGGTCGGACGCAGGAACGTCGATCGTGTAGCCACTCGGGTCGACCCGCTCCGGCAGACGCTCGAACCTGCCGTTCACTGCACTGCCCATGCCGCTGCCTCCGCTCCATCACCGCCCGCGCCGCTTGCCGCGTCCGCCCCACGCTATCGAGCCCAGGTCCGAGAGCCCCGGGAGCTGCCGCTTCTGTCCGGCACTCGAACCTGCGAGAATCCGCGCATGCGCACATGGCTGCTCCTGGCCGCGGCGATCTCATGCGAGGTCACCGCATCCCTCTCCCTCAAGGGGGCACTGGATGCTCCCGCTCTGTACGCGGTCGTCGTCGCCGGGTACCTGGCTTCGTTCGCGTTCCTCGCACTCGTGCTCCGCGCCGGCTTGCCCCTCGGCGTCGCCTACGGCATCTGGGGCGCCCTCGGGGTCGCCCTGACCGCACTGCTGTCGGCGGCGCTCTTCGCCGAACCGCTCACCGCGCTCATGGGCCTCGGCATCGTGCTCATCATCGGCGGCGTGCTGCTCGTCGAGCTGGGATCGCAGCGCGCGCACGACCGCGCCGAACGACTGAAGGTCCAGACGCAGAGGGCCGATGAGGTGTCCGCGTGACGCTCGGCTGGCTCTTCCTCGCCGGCGCGATCCTCACCGAGGTCGGCGGCACACTCTCCCTGCGGAAGACCGTCGACGGCAGCCGCCTCTGGTACCTGCCCGTCGCCGCCGGCTACGTGACCGCCTTCACACTGCTGTCGCTGACCTTGGCGCAGGGAGTACCGCTCGGCGTCGCCTACGGCATCTGGGCGGCCGTCGGCGTCGCACTCACCGCGGTGCTCAGTCACTTCATGTTCAAGGAGCCGTTCACGTGGATGATGGCGGCCGGCATCGCTCTCATCGGTGCCGGGGTACTGCTCGTCGAGGTGGGTGGCCAGCACTGAGCACGGGCCACCTCACGCTTCAGCTTCGGGCTGATGCGGCGGCGGCAACCGCTTCGACGGTGAGCGGCGGGCCACCCTGGGATCGGCGCTCCACGATCGGGAATGCCGCGCCGTTCAGCACCACCACGGGGGTGGCGAGCGAGCGGACCCGGGCACGCACGGCCTCGAGATCCACCTTGACGATCACGTCGCCAGCCGCGACCACGTCACCCTCCGCTCGCTTGAGGTCGAACCCCTCACCATGCAGGTCGACGGTGCCGAGGCCGATGTGCACGAGAACCTCGAGCCCCTCGGGCGTCGTCACGCCGAACGCGTGGCCGGTCGGGAACAGTGCCGTGATGGTTCCGGATACGGGACTGCGGAAGTCGCCGGACGTCGGTTCGACCGCGAAGCCGTCACCCATCGTGCCGGCGGAGAACGCTTCGTCCTCGACGTCGGAGAGGCGAATCACCGCTCCTTCGACCGGGGCGAGGACGTCGATGCGCCGGCCTGCCACCCCTGCCCCACCGGTCTGACCAGCCGCGGCCGCGGAGCCCGCGCGTGCTGCCTCGTCGCCGAGCAGCTCAGTCTCCTCGTCGCCCTGACCTGCGTTGTGCTCGGCGAGGAGCGCCGGCGTGAAGCCCCAGAGGTAGGTGATCAGGAAGCCGGAGATGTACCCGGCGAGGAGCCCGACCACGTACGCGAGGATCGCGTATCCCTGCCCGTTGTCGCTCTGCAGCAACGGCAGCAGCGCCCACCCCGAGGGGCCGATCGCCGTCGCGCCGAAGGCACCCGCGAACTGGTTGAAGGCTCCGGCGACAGCACCGCCAACCGCGCCGCCGAGGCAGGCAGTGAGGAAGGGGCGACCCAGCGGCAGCGTGACCGCGTAGATCAGCGGCTCCCCGACTCCCAGGATGCCGACAGGGAGGGCACCCTTGATCGTCGTCCGCAGGGACGTGTTCCGGTTCAGCCTGAAGTAGATCGCCAGCGCGGCGCCGACCTGGCCCGCTCCCGCCATCGCGAGGATCGTGAGCAGCGGTGTGAAGCCCACCTGCTCGATGAGCGTCGCGTGGATGGGGATGAGCGCCTGGTGGAGGCCGAGCATCACGAGCGGCAGGAAGAGCCCGCCGAGCACGAACCCGGCGAGGAGACCGGAGTTGTCGAGCAGCCAGATCGCTCCCGTGCCGATCGCAGTCGCGATGTTGCCCGCGACGAACATGAACACGAAGATCGTTGCGAGCCCCGAGATGAGGAGAGCCAGCGTCGGCGTGACGAGGATGTCGATGGCATCCGGGATCTTCCCGCGCAGACTGCGCTCGATCCAGGCGCAGAGCCCGGCGGCGAAGATAGCCCCGATGACGCCGCCCTGCCCGGGTGCGAGCACGATGTCGCCCAGGACGGGGAGGCTGTACTGCACGTCGCTGATGCCGGCGAAGACGATGATCGCCGCGACGGCGCCACCGAGCGCGGGTGTTCCGCCGAACTCCTTCGCGGCGTTGATGCCGGCGAAGATCGGCAGGAACGCGAAGAACGCTGAGCCGATGACGGTGAGGGCCGGAACCACCGCTTCGACGAACTCCGGGGCCGTCCCGACCGTGACCCAGTTGACGAGGAGCCCGCGCACGGCGGCGACGATGCCGGCTCCGATGAGCGCCGGGATGAGCGGCACGAAGATATTGGCGATCTTGCGGATGAAGTTCTTGAAGGGGGTGTTGTTGCGCTGCTTCTGACCAGCCTTGATCGCCGCGCCACGCGCGGCGAGGGCCTCGGCGTCAGCACCCGAGGCGCCGAGCGCTCGACGGAAGCCGTCGGTCACCTTGGTGACCTTGCCTGGGCCGAGCACAACCTGGTAGGTGTCGTCATCGACAACGCCCAGGACGCCGGAAAGCGACGTGATCGCGCCGTCGTCGACCAGGTCGCGGTCGACGAGGGAGACCCGCATCCGCGTCATGCAGTTCTCGACGCCGGCGATGTTGCCGGGACCACCGAGCAGCTTCAGCAGCTCGCTGGCGAGATCGTCGTTTGCGCTCATGGGCATCCTCTTCTCGCGACGTTGCTCGAATTTTGAAGAACAGTACCAGGATGAACGAGGAAAAGGTAAAAAAGTTCCCCACCGGCGCGAGCCAGCGATCCGCCACGGAGCGACGGAGCCCTACGACCTCGTTCACTCTCGTCGAGGGACCTCAGCCCCGCGGGACCGCCCGATGCGTCTTCTCGATCGCCGCGACAGAACCCTCGTAGTCGACCTGCGCGACCCCGGTGAAGACGCAGTCGACGACCATGAGCTGCGCGATGCGACTGCCGAGCGCTGCGGAACGCAACGGGGTCTCCCGCGCAGCGGTGCGCAGGACGATGTCGGCGAGACCGGCAAGCGATGACCGCTCATGGTTCGTGATCGCGATCGTCGTCGCCCCCGTCGACTTCGCGATGCGGAGGAACTCCACCACCCCCGCGGTCTCGCCTGAGTGCGAGATGGCGAGCGCGACGGACCGATCGTCGAGCACAGCCGCGGCAGTCCACGCCGCGTGGGCTTCCGGCCACTCGAGGGCGATGCGCCCGATTCGAGAGAGCTTGCGCTGCAGGTCGACACCGACCACGGAGCTCGCCCCGATCCCGTGGATGTCGACACGGGCGGCACCTGCGATGGCCGCGACGGCAGCCGCCAGGGAGTCGATATCGAGAACCTCGGCGGTGTCCGCGATCGAGAGCGTCTCGTTCATCGCGATCTTGGCCACGACGTCGGCGAGCGAATCACTCGGTGAGATGTCTGCCGCCGGGGCAACCCCTCCGCTCGAGGCGAGGCGCTCTCGCAGGTTCTGCTCGGTGAGGTCGTGGCGCAGATCGCGGAAGCGCGCGTATCCGGCACGTCGCGTGAACCGCACGACCGTGGTCGTCGAGGTGTCGGCGAGCTCCGCGATCTCTGCCATCGACTTCGACGCGAACCCTTCGGGGTCGGCGAGGAGCGCCTCCGCTATGCGACGCTCCGATGGCCGGAGCGAGGGCAGCAGCGCCCGGAGCTCGACCAGTACGGTGCGAGAGTTCGCTTCAGTGCCTTGGGTGCTCACGATCCACCTGCTTTCCGAGGACAGCGTAGCGAGGCTCGACCGCACCCCGTCGAGGAAGTTTATTTACTTACCTATCGTGCGTCGTGTACTTTCATAACTCAGGGTCGCATAGTGGCGAGCCAAGGATCGGAGACGAGCATGCCAGACACAGAGATCTCGACACTCGCGGCGCTCTCCACAGAGGGGCGCAATCCGCGCAGCATGGAGCTCGACACACTCGAGACCGAGCAGATCCTGCGCCTCATGAACGACGAGGACGCGACCGTCGCCGGCGCTGTCCGCGCAGCACTCCCCGTCATCGCGCAAGCCGCCGATCGCATCGCCGAGGCGCGGCGTGCCGGCGGGCGACTCATCTACCTCGGGGCTGGCACCAGCGGCCGTATCGGCCTTCTCGACGCGGTCGAGTGCCCACCGACCTTCGGCACCTCCCCCGAGGATGTCCTCGGCGTCATGGCCGGCGGGTCGCAAGCGTTCGTGCGCGCCGTCGAGGGCGCCGAGGACGACCCCGAACTGGCTGAGCGGGAACTCGATGCGGTCGCCCTGCGGGCAGAGGATATCGTCGTGGGGCTCGCGGCGAGCGGACGCACGCCGTACGTCATCGGCGGGCTCAGGGCCGCCAGGCGCCGCGGCGCCGCGACCATCTCCATCGCCTGCAACGCAGGTGCGCCCATCAGCGCGGAAGCCGATATCGCGATCGAGGTCGTGACCGGACCTGAGGTCCTCACGGGGTCGACCAGGCTCAAGGCGGGGACCGCCCAGAAGCTCGTGTGCAACATGCTCTCGACGGCCAGCATGGTCCGCGGTGGCAAGGCCTACGGCAACCTCATGGTCGATGTCCGCCCATCCAACGCCAAGCTGGTCGACCGGGCTCAGCGCATCGTCGCCGAGGCGACGGGAGCGTCGCGCGCCGACTCCGACGCTGCGCTCGCATCGGCGAGTGATCACGCGAAGACCGCGGTGGTCATGCTGCTCGCCGACTGCGACGCGCAGCGGGCCGCCGCCCTACTCACCGAAGCCGAGGGCAGCGTGCGCCAGGCAGTCGAGCTCGCCGCAGGCTGAGCGGGGTGACGGAAAGCTGAGTACCACCGCGCACAGGTCGACGGCCCTGCTCGTCACCTGACGTCGAGGCCCACCAGCTCCGCGCTGCGCTTCCACAGGCCCTCGATGAGGTCCTCGTCGAAGATCTGCGGATTCACGTTGGTCGCGTGGTGCCGCTCGTCGTAGTACTCCCCCGCCTGCCAGGTCACGCCGGGCTGCCCGGCGATGAACCACTCGAGCGTTTCGCCACCCTTGGCCGCGCTGATCGTGAAGAGCTTCGCGAGCGGTGTGCGATAGAGCAGGCGCATGAGGCTCGTCGAGTCGGAGGAGAAGTTCGTGCCGACGACCCCGGGGTGGAAGGCGACGCTCGCGACGGGCCGCCCCGCCAGGCCTCGGTGCAGCCCCTTGGTGAAGAGGATGTTCGCGAGCTTCGCGTCGCCGTAGGCCTTGTTCGCGCTGAAACGGGCGTCGTTGTTGAGGTCGTCGAGGTCGATGCGGCCCATGAGCCGTGCCGCGATGCTCGCCGTGTTCACGACGGCCCCCACGGTGACCTGGTCGAGCAGGAGGTTCGTGAGCAGGAACGGCGCCAGATGGTTGACCTGCAGGGTCAGCTCGTGGCCATCGACGGTGCGCGTTCGGTCGCCGAAGATGCCGCCGGCGTTGTTCGCGAGCACGTCGATCGGGCCGACCTGCTCGATGAGTCTCGCCGCGAGCTCCCGCACCTTGTCGAGGTGGGAGAAGTCGGCGACGAAGCGCTCGGCCCCGATCGCGTCGGCGACGGCGGCTGTCTTCTCCGCGTTGCGCCCGACGACGACCACGCGCCACCCCTTGGCCGCGAGGGCCCGCGCCGCCGCAGCTCCGATCCCGTCCGAGCCGCCCGTGATGACGACGGTGCGCGCCTCAGCCACGAGCGTTCGCCTCCAGGACGCTCTCGAGTCGCGTGATGATCGCCTCGAGCCCGAACTGGAAGGCCAGCTCGAGGCGACGCGACGGCTCGAGCGACGTCGTCACGCCGTGGAGGACGGGGTGCGCGACGGGGTCAGCCGACCACGGAATGGACGGGGACGCCGCATCCACGACCCGCCCGAAGGTGAGCCCTTCGAGCACGGCGATCGCGACGAGCGCCTGCTCGTCGGTGAACCCCACCGAACGGAACGTGATCGCGATGGCCTCGTAGACGTCGAGCGTCTCCTCGTCGCTCACGGGCTCCTGCACCATGATCGGCAGGGCGAGCGGATGCTTCGCGAGGGCCGAGGTGTAGTCCTTCGACCAGCGCCGGACCTGGTCCTGCCAGCTCATGGCGGCAAGCGCCGCGAGGTCCTCGTCGGTGGCGTCCTCGAGCCCGATCGCGAGCGACAGCTCCGTGCTGATGAGGCTGCGGATGCCGTTGACGATGCCAGCCCGCCCGTGCACGTGGTGATACATCGACGAGGCGCTCACGCCGAGCTCCTTCGCGAGGACCGGGATGGAGAAGTCACCCTTTCGGTCGATCTGGTCGAGTGCAGCCAGACAGATCTTCTCGGGCGACAGGATCGGTACCCGCGGACGCGCCATGGTCACACTCCCAGTTCTCGATCCACGGCAGAGCGTGGAGATGGATCGGTCTAGAAGACTATGACGCTTCGCGCGCGCTCGCCTCTCCGCATCGCATCGAACGCGTCGTTGACGTCGCTCAGCTGGATGCGTTCGCTGATGAGCTTGTCGACGGGCAGGCGTCCGGCGAGGTAGAGCGCGGCGAGCTTCGGGAAGTCGCGGCCGGGCACCGTTGAGCCGTAGTTCGTGCCGATGAGGCGCTTGCCGGTCTCGGCGAGCATCAGGGCGTCGATCGAGACCGGCGCATCGACCGGCGGGAGTCCGACGATGACGGCGGTGCCGCCCGGAGCGATGAGGCTGGGCAGGGACTCGATGGTCTGCACGCGTCCGATCGCCTCGAACGCGTATTCGGCGCCTCCCCCCGTGATCTCAGCCACCTGGGCGGAGAGGTCGGGCCCTGGCACGATCGTGTGGGTCGCCCCGAGCTCGCGGGCCGCGGCGAGCTTTTCCTCGTTGAGGTCGATGGCGATGATGGGGTTCGCTCCCACGAGGTGCAGGCCCATGATGATGCTCTGCCCGACGCCACCGGCGCCGATGACAACCGCTGACTCGCCCGCGTCGACGGAGGCGTCGTTGACGACCGTGCCGATGCCGGTGGCGATCGAGCAGCCGATGAGGCTCGCGACGTCGAACGGCACCTCACGGGGAACCTTGATGGCCGCCGACTCCGGCACCACCGCGTACTCGCTCATCGTGCCGGCCGTGAGGTACGGGTACACGGGTTCGCCGTCGAGCGACAGGGGCGTCGTGCCGTCGGGGAGGAGGCACTCCTCGCTGCGACTGCCCGTGCACACGTAGGCGCGACCGCTGAGGCAGGCGGTGCACCGACGGCAGGGGTAGAACCAGCTGAGGATGACGTGGTCGCCCGGTTCGACGTCGATGACGCCCTCGCCAACGGCGATGACCTCGCCCGCACCCTCGTGCCCCATGACGGTGGGCGATGGCAGCTGCCAGTCGCCGTCGAGCACGTGCCGGTCGGAGCCGCAGACGCCTGACGCGCCGATCTTCACGAGCACGGTGCCCGGCCCCGGCTCAGCGACCTCGATCTCGCGGATCTCGAGCTGGTTGCTTCCCTCGAAGTGAACTGCCGCTTGTGCGCGCATGGTCAGACCCCTTTCCGGGTGGTCGTGTGGTGAGTGGACGTGGCTTCCGTGTCCGAGAACGCGCCGACGCCGCGGCGCCGGTAGAGCAGCTGGGCGAGCAGCAGGTACACCCCGCCCGAGAGCACGGTGGCTGGGGCCGAAGCGGTGAGGATCAGGAACAGCGGATGCGTCTCGAGCGTGACCGGGTTGTAGATCCACAGGTAGAACGCCGCACCGACGACGACCGAGACGATGCCGGCCCAGTTGACGCCGCCCGTGAAGTGGTAGGCGCTCTCGCCTCGGAGCCGGTAGAGGTCGGGGAGGCGAACCCACTGGCGTCGGAGGACGAAGTAGTCGGCGAGGATCGCCCCGCACATGGCGGCCAGGAAGGCGCCAGAGATCGTGACGAACACCATGAACTGCTGATACATGAAGTCGGGGAAGAACGTGAGGATCGCCGGGAGCACGAAGAACGACCCGCAGAGCAGCGGCCAGGGCACACGCCCGAGGAGGTTGCCGCTCGCCTGCCTGATCGCGAGCACCGTCGAGTAGACGATGGAGGACATGCTCGTGATGTTGGCGAACGAGATGAACAGCAGCATGAACGCGCCGAGGATCGGACCGCCGAGGGGGAGCATCCACACCGTCGGGTCAGAGTCGCCGAGGGTGAGCGCCGCGGCCATGCCGACGACCTGGGCGACGAGCGTACCGACGATGAGGCCGGTGAACGCGGGCCAGAGCGCGGCCTTGGGCGAACGGGTCATACGCGCCATGGAGCCCATCACGGGGTACCAGGAGAAACCGACAGCGACGTTGAACTCGACCGCGAGCATGAAGTTCAGCTGCGATTCCTCGAACGGCGCGAGGGGCTCGGCTGCGAAGAGCGCCTCCCAGGACGTGTTCGAGACGAGGAAGAACAGCATGAAGACCGTGACGAGCACGAGGCCTGGGGCGACGAAGCGGTTGAGCTTGCCGATCGTGACGGGGCCGCGCGACAGGATGAGCCACGCGATGAGGATCGCGACGAGACCGACAACCGTGACGAGGAGGCTGCCCGAGCCGAAGTCGGTGCCGGCGGCACCGTTGGCGACCTGCGTGACGGCGCGGCCGACCATGATGGCGAGGAGCGACGACCAGCCCATCTCGGTGACGAGGATGACCGTGAAGACGAGCACACCCACGCCGATGAGCCCGAAGACGGGGCGGAGGATCGTGTACTGCTCGACGCCGAAGCGTGCGCTCGCCGCCGTGGCGGCTGGCACCATGATGCCGAGGCCGATCGCGTTGCCGATGACCATCGCGGCGATGCCGTCCTGGAAGCCGACGAGCAGTGCGGTCGAACCGCCGACGAGGAACGCCCAGGTCGCGATCGCGAGGCTCAGGTTCACCCAGCTGTAGTCCCAGCCGGACCAGATGCGCTCCTTCTTGAGGAGCGGGAGCGAGCCGAACGTCGCCGCCTGGTCGAGTTCGGCGGATGCACCCTCGACCTTTCGCCCGACGCCGCCGCTCACAGGATCACCACGAGGGCGCCAGCGGCCACGAGGGCGACGCAGGTGAGCACGAAGAGGCCGATGTCGCGGCCGCTCAGGGGTTCGTGCGCGATGTCGCCGGCTTCGGCGGTCGCGATAGAGTCGAGTCGTCTCGCGAGATCTGCCGTGATCTCCGGGTCGCGCATGTCCATGGGTCCAGCCTTCGTCGTCGAATCCAGAAGAACCGAATTACCTTCGGTTTCGGCTATCCTGAGGCTGCTCCCCCAACCATGTCAAGAACTACTTTTCGAGAGACACGGCACGCTCGAGATCCGAGCGACCACGACGACGATGTGAGGCTGGCAATGGCGCTGATTTCCGTACTGCAAGCACAGGGCGCCGTCGGCGCCGTCGAAGAGAACCTCGAGCTCCTCCGCTCCTTCGCCGGGCGAGCGGCCGAGGCAGGCACCGACATCCTCGTCACACCCGAGCTCTTCGCCACCGGCTACGCGCCAGAGCGGGTCGCCGGCGAGGACGGCTCGGCCATCCGCGAGCAGATCGCACGGATCGCCGCCGACTCCGGCATCGCGATCGTCGCATCCACGGTCGAGCACACCATCGAGCGCTCAGCCGGGTTCGCCGCCAACGCCACGACCGAGCGCCGCTTCATCTCAGCATCGCTCTTCGCGAGCGACGGCAACGAACTCACCCGCTACCGCAAGTCGAACCTCTTCGGCGCTGAGGAGCAGCGGGTCTTCGACCTGGGGGATGCGCCCGCCGAGGTCGTCGAGGTCGCGGGCCTCAGGGTCGCGCTCGCCATCTGCTACGACATCGAGTTCCCCGAGATCGCGCGACGTGCCGCGGTCGCGGGCGCGGAGGCACTGCTCATCCCGACGGCCGTCCCGTCGACGGGCGACGTCGCGGGCGGCCAGCCAGGGCACACCTACAACGCCGAGGTCATCTCGACGCACATGGTGCCCGTGCGGGCCCTCGAGAACGGGCTGTACATCGCCTACGCGAACCACTCGGGTCCGGGATTCACGGGGCTCAGCTGCATCGCGAGCCCCTACGGCAACACCCTCGCCATGGCCGGCCGCGACGACGCCGAGCTGCTGAGCGCTGAGTTCACCTCCACTGAGGTGGCGAAGGCCCGCGAGGTCAACACGTACCTGAAAGACCTCCGCGACCCTCGCTAGCCCCGGACTGCTCGGCCAGCTGCACGCCTACCGGTCGCTCGTCGGCCCGATCGGCTCGGACGCCGAGCCGTCCTGGGTGTCGGGCCGCGCCGCATCCCTCGACCGTCGGCGGACCGCCGTCTCGCGGCCCAGCTGCCGCCCGCCGAAGACGACGAGCACGAGGCCGACGACGAGCGACGCGATGCGCACCCAGACGGGAAGATCCGCGATGAGCGCCGGGCCGGCGAAGATGAAGGTGGCGGCAACGAAATACCAGACTGCAACTTGCTGGGGAGCGGCTTCCTGCTCGGGCTTCATGCCCACAACCCTACGAGCGGCAACTGGACGCGACGTCGACGAGTCGGCTGCGGGTGTCGTCCGCGGGCGTCAACTGCACTCGCCGACCACACGGCCCTGGGTCAGGTGCGGCGCGTTAGCATCGGGGATGCTTCAGCGAACCCTCGGCCGTACCGGCCGCCCCGTGTCCATCGTCGGCCTCGGCACCTGGCAGCTCGGCGCCGACTGGGGAGACGTCGACGAGCACGCAGCGCTCGACGTCCTCAGCGCCGCCGTCGAGAGCGGCGTCACCTTCTTCGACACCGCCGACGTCTACGGTGACGGTCGGAGCGAGACGCTGATCGGGACGTTCCGACGCGAGAACCCGAACGCCGACGTCTTCGTCGCCACGAAGATGGGACGCAGGGGCCCACAGGATCCCGCCGAGTTCACGCTCGACAACTTCCGGGCCTGGACGGACCGCTCGCGCAAGAACCTGGGCGTCGACACCCTCGATCTGGTGCAGCTGCACTGCCCGCCGACCCCCGTGTTCTCGAACGATGCCGTCTACGACGCCCTCGACACGCTCGTCGCTGAGGGGGCGATCGCCGCCTACGGCGTCAGCGTCGAGACCGCGGATGAGGCCCTCGCCGCGATCGCCAGGCCGGGAACCGCATCCGTGCAGATCATCTTCAACGCGTTCCGCCTGAAGCCGCTCGACCTCGTGCTGCCCGCAGCGCGCGAGGCTGGCGTCGGCATCATCGCCCGAGTCCCCCTCGCCTCCGGCCTCCTGAGCGGCAGGTATACGAAGGACACGACCTTCTCGGCCGACGACCACCGCACCTACAACCGCGACGGCAGCGCCTTCGACGTCGGAGAGACCTTCTCAGGCGTCGATTTCGGCACCGGCGTCGAGGCGGCCCAGGCGTTCGCCGCGGCGCTTCCCGAGGGAATCTCCCCCGCCGCGGCGGCCATCGCCTGGGTCGCGGCGCAGGACGGGGTGACGAGTGTCATCCCCGGCGCACGCAACCGAGCGCAGGCGGAGTCGAACGCATCCGCCGCCTCGCTCGAGCTGCCCGCAGATCTCGACGCAAACGTGCACGAGATCTACGACCGGTTCTTCCGCCAGACGGTCCACGCCCGGTGGTGAGCGGCCCCACGGGCGGCTCCACTGCGGGGCCGCCCCGCGCGGGCTAAGCGGACGCCGCAGCTGCAGCCGTGCACTTCGGGCAGAGGCCGAAGATGTCGACCACGTGCCTCGCCTGCGTGTAGCCGTGCTTCGCGGCGACGCTCGACGCCCACTGCTCGACGGGGTCGGCCGTGATCTCGACGGCCGCTCCGCAGTTGCGGCAGATGAGGTGGTGGTGGTGCTCGCCCATGACGCAGGCGCGGTAGACGACCTCCCCCTCGGCGTTCTGCAGCGAGTCGGCTTCCTCGCTCTCGCTCAGCGCGCCAAGCGTGCGGTACACGGTGGCCAGCCCGATGCGCTCGCCAGCCGCCGACAGCCGCTGGTGCAGCACCTGGGCGCTCACGAACTCCGAAGACTCGGCCAGAGCGCGGCGCACGGCCTCGCGCTGACGAGTGTTCCTCTTGACGGGGGCCGCGGCAGCACCGGCGGTCGCGCCGCCCTCACCGTTCGTCTCGTCGCTCATATCAGCCGACCATACCGGGGGCGGATGCGCGTTGCGAGACGCCCTGCGCGAACCGGTCGACGACGCCCTTCGCGAGGAGCGCGATGACGAAGATCGCGACCGCGGTGAGCGCCATCGACCCGCCGGCCGCGAACGACAGGGACCGGGACACCTGCAGGCCGACCACGGCGGCGGTGACGCCGAACACGCAGGACAGGGCGAGCATCCACCCGATGCGCTTCGTGAGGAGCCTGGCCGCCGCCGCGGGGGCAGCGATCATGGCGATCGCGAGGATGGACCCGATCGCCGGCATCGCGACGACCACCGTGAGCGTGATGAGCGCCAGCGCCACGAGATCCCAGATGCCCTCGCGGAAGCCGGCCGCGCGGAAGCCGCGGGCATCGAAGCTCGAGAACAGCAGCTGCTTGCCGAAGAGCGCATACACGCCGAGGACAATCACGAGCGCCGCACCGAGCAGCCACACGTTGGTGGGGTTCATGGCGAGGATCGACCCGGTCAGGTACGAGTCGACGCGCACCGACTGGCCGCGGTTGAGCGACGCGAAGAGCATGCCGAGCGCGTAGCCGAAGCTCAGGATGATGCCGGCCGCCACCTGCTTGCCCTGCCGCGGCACTCGCGAGAGCGCGGCCATGAGCGCCACGAGCAACAGGCTGAAGATGGATGCGCCCGCGACGATGTTGATGCCCGCGACGGCCGCGAAGACACCGCCGGGGAACGTCGCGTGCGTGAGGGCGACGGTGTAGAAGGCACGCTGGCGCAGCAGCACCAGCACGCCGACGAGACCGCTGAGGAGGCCGACCAGCGTGCCCGTGAGCAGCGCGAGAGCGAAGTAGTCCATGGCTACGAGACCACCCCGGCAGCGGATGCGGGGGCACGGTCAGCAGCGGTGGCGGTGCCTCGGCGGCGGGCGGCGGCGGCGAACGCGGTGAGCCTGGTCACGACGACCACCACGAGGTACAGCGCGACGAGCACAAGCACGAGCACGGCGCTCGGGGAAGCCTGGATGCCCGCATCCAGCGACAGCCAGAGGCCAGCCCAGAGGCCGACGAGCCCGCAGCCGACCGACACGAGGAGCGAGACCACGGCGATCGCCCAGACCCGACGCGTGACGAGGCGAGCGACGGCGACCGGCACGATGAGGAGGGCGAGCACAAGCAGGTTGCCGACCGCGCGCGCGGCTGCGACGACCACGAGCGCGATCGCGATGTTCAGCGCCAGCTCGTAGGCGAGCACCCGCATGCCGGAGGCCTGCGCCTGCTTGCGGTCGAAGGAGACGAGCAGCTGCTCCTTCCAGGTGCCGAGGACCAGCAGCACGGCGGCGCCGCCGAGCACGCAGATCGCGACGATGTCGGCGCTCGAGACCGTGAGGAGCTGCCCGAAGAGGAGATGCTCGAGCCCTGACGCGTAGTCGACGCTGCGCGAGACGATGACGATGCCGAGCGAGAACGCACCGGCGAGGACCACCGCGATGGTCGCGTCGGAGCCGATGCCCCGCGCCGAGGCGATGGTCAGTGCAACCGTCGCGATCAGGGCCGCGATGCCGGCGCCGACGTAGACACCGTCGGTGCCGGCCGCGATGAAGCCGATCACGACGCCGGGGAACACCGAATGCACCAGGCCGTCGCTGAGGAACTCGAGGCCGCGGAGTGCCAGGGCCGTGCCGACGATGGCACTCGCGACCGCGAGCACGATGATGGCGACGGCTGCGCTCTGCACGAACGGCAGCTGCAGCAGGACGGAGAGATCGGTCACACCCGGGCCCGCTCGTGGTCGTCGCTGTCGTCGCCGCCCGGCGCGCAGACCGTGCCGTGGGCGCCGCCGTGCGCCTCGGTGTCGGCGGACGTGCCGGAGAACGCCGCCGCGAGCGCCGCATCCGTCAGCGCCTCCGAGATGGGCCCGCCCGCGATCTGCCTGCCGTTGAGCAGCAGCACGTGGGAGCACACCTCATGCGCGAGCTCGAGGTCGTGCGTGGAGACGACGATGCCGACCCCCGTCTCGCGGAGGCGGCGCAGGGTCGCGATGAGCGCATCCCGGTTGGCACGGTCGAGGCCGTTGAACGGCTCGTCGAGGAGGATGAGCCTCGGCTCGGTGGCGAGCGCCCGAGCGAGCAGGCCGCGCTGCCGCTGGCCGCCCGACAGCTCACCGAAGGTCGTGTTGGCGAGCTCGGTCAGCCCGACCGTCTCGATGGCGCGACGCACGATCTCGCGGTCAGCGGCTCGCGGCCACCGGAGCAGCCCGATGCGCCGGTAGCGGCCCATCATCACGACCTGGCGGAGCGAGACGGGGAAATCGGGGTCGATGTGCGTCGACTGCGGCAGGTAGCCGACCTCCGACGCACGAGACCCCGGAGCCGAGCCGAGCACCTCCGCGGTGCCGCTGGTCGACAGGAGACCGAGCAGCGACTGCAGCAGCGTCGACTTGCCTGCGCCGTTCGGGCCGAGCAGCGCGACCGCGTCGCCCTCCCCCAGCTCGAACGACACACCGGTCAACGCAGGCGCCTCCCTGCCATAGGCAATGGAGGCGTCGCGGTACGAGACGAGCGGGGTTGGATGCGTCACTGCTGCGCGAGCACCTCAGGCAGGTCGGTCGCGGTGGCGCCCCAGGATTCGATGATCATCTGAGTATTGTGCACCGTCGCACCGACATACGTGCCCGTCGGGGTTCCCGGCTCGCCGAGCGCATCCGTCGCCAGCGCCTCCTCACCCGAGAACACCTTCGCTCCGGTCTGCGCCGCGATGGTCTCCGCGTTCTGCGGGGAGAGCTGCGTCTCGGTGAAGATGGCCTTCACGTTGTGCTCCTTGATCTCGGCGATGAGGGAGTCGATCTCCGCGGCACTCGGCTCTGCGCTGTCGTCGAAGCTCGGCATGATCGAGCCGACGAACGTGATGCCGTACTGGTCGAGGTAGTAGTGCAGCGCGTCGTGGTTGGTGACCACGACCCGCTCGGCCTCAGGGACGGCGTCGACATTCGCTGCGATCCACGTGTCGAGCTCCGTCAGCTCGGCGTCATACGCGTCGGCGTTCGCCTGCACCGTGGCGGCGTCGATGCCGGGGAGCTCCTCGAGGTGCGTGGCGATCTCGGCCGCCATGAGCTTCGCGTTCGCCGGCGAGGTCCATGTGTGGGGGTTGCCCTCGGCGTGCTCATCCTCGGCGTGCGCCTCGCCCTCGGCGTGCGCCTCCTCCTCGTGGCTGTGCTCTTCGCCCTCGGCGTGCGTGTGCTCGTCTTCGGCGTGCTCTTCCTCACCGTGTTCGTGCTCGTGGCTGCCCGAAAGCGTGACGTTGGCCGAGGCATCCACGACCTCGCCCGCGTAGCCGCTCGACGAGACGGCCGCGTCGAGCCACTCCTCGAGTCCAGCGCCGCTCGAGACGACAAGATCGGCCGAGCCGAGCGCGACGAGGTCGGCGGGGGTCGGCTCGAAGCTGTGCGCGCTCATGCCGGGCTGCAGCAGCTGCGTGACCTCGACGTTCAGGCCCTCGGTGAGCTCGCGAGTGAAGTCGGCGACCTGCGTGGTGGTCGCGACGACGGTGAACGACTCGCCCTCCGCGGTGGGCGCCGCGGCGCTGTCGGTGGCCGCGGTCGGACCGGAGCAGGCCGCGAGCGCGAGAGCGGACAGCCCGGCGAGGGCGATGAGGGCAGGAGAGCGAAGGTTCACCCGTGGAGTGTAATTCGTACTGAGAATCAATGTCAATTGCGCGAACTGGGAATTGTGGTCGGGTAGTGCGGTGACTCCCGGCAGCTGCCCGTCGGCCCGTCGGCCCGGCGGCTGGGTGGCTGGGTGGCTGGGTGCAAAGTTGTGGATAGACGCTGCTACACCCCGCGCCAACAACATCCCGCCACAACCCTGCGCAACACGAGGTGCGTAGACCCTGGTCCGCTCTCACCTCACGGGCCGGCGAGCCCAGCCCGCGCCCCGGCGACTCGGCGGCCCGGCAGCCCGGCGTCCCGGCGTCCCGGCGTCCCGGCGTCCCGGTGCAGAGTTGTGGATAGACGCTGCTGCACCCCGCGCCAACAACATCCCGCCACAACCCTGCGCAACACGAGGTGCGCGGACCCCGGTCCGCCCTCACCTCACGGGCAGGCGAACCCAGCCCGCGGCCCGATGGCTCGGCGGCCCGCCGACTCGGCGACTCGGCGACTCGGTGGCCCGGTGGCCCGGTGGCCCGGTGCAAAGTTATGGATAGACGCTGCTGCACCCCGCGCCAACGACACCCCGCCACAACTCTGTGCAACGCGGTGAGCACGCATCCCAGGAGCCAGCGCAACCACTGACCAGAGTTGTGACGAAGTGCGCCTTGGCGGACGCGGAACTGCGTCCAGCCACAACTCTGGCCGCGGTAGCAGCGGGGGCGGGGACGGGCGCGCGGACGCGCACGACCGGGGCCGAGCGCGGCTCAGTCGAGCAGCAGCGCAGGCTCCTCGACGATCGTCGCGACGTCGGCGAGGAAACGGCTCGCGACGTCCCCGTCGACCAGGCGGTGGTCGAACGATGCGCCGAGCGTCGTCACCATGCGGGGGCGGACCTCGTCCTCGAACACCCACGGCTTCAGCTTGATCGTGCCGAGCGCGAGGATGCCCACCTCGCCGGGGTTGATGACGGGCGTGCCCGTGTCCATCCCGAACACCCCGATGTTGGTGATCGTGAACGTGCCGTCGCGCATCTCCGTCGGCGGCGTCTTCCCGTCGCGGGCGCGGTAGGTGAGCTGCTCGATGGCCTGCGCCAGCTGGTGCAGGGTCATGGCGTGCGCATCCTTGATGTTCGGCACGATGAGCCCGCGCGGGGTCGCGGCGGCGAGGCCGAGGTTCACGTAGTGCTTGACCGTGTACTCCTCGTCGGTCCACGCGGCGTTGACCATCGGGTTGCGGCGGATCGCCCACATCACGGCGCGCGCCACGATGAGCAGCGGCGAGACCTTCACGCCGGCGAAGTCGGGCGACGCCTTGAGGCGCTTCACGAACTCCATCGTGCGTGTCGCGTCGACGTCGGTGAAGAGCGTCACGTGCGGTGCCGTGAACATCGACGAGACCATGGCGTTCGCCGTTGCCTTGCGCACGCCCTTGACGGGGTGCTTCTCCTCGCGGACCTCGCCCCAGATGGGGGTCTCGAGGTTCTTGAAGACGCTCGCCTGCTGCGCGTGGCGGATGACGTCGTCGCGGGTCGTCTCGCCGGCGAGCCCAGTCGGCTCGACCTGCGACAGGTCGACGGCCAGGTCCTTCGCGAGCTTGCGGATCGGGGGCTTCGCGATGATCGGCGACGCGGATGCGGCGGGCACCGAACCGGGGCGTGCCTGCGTCCGTGCCGCCCCAGACGCTGGAGCGGCAGCCTGCGCGGCTGGGCGGTGCGACGGCTGGGCCGGCGCGGGAATCTGCGCGGGGCGCGTCGGCTGGGCTGGCGCCGCCGACTTCTTACGCCGCCGCGTGGTGGGCGCGTCACCGAGTCCGTAGCCGACGAGCACCGAGTTGGCGCCAGACTCGGCCCCCTCGCTGGAGACGGTGGAAGCCGCATCCGCCTGTGCCGCATCGAACTCGAGGTCGGCAGCCGGGGCCTCAGGAGCCGCGGCGGGCGCCTCGGAGCTACTCGAGACCCCAGCGGTCTCGATGGAGAGGATGTGCTTGCCCACGTCGACGGTCTGGCCCTCGCTCGCGAAGAGCTCGACGACGCGGCCCTCGAAGGGGCTGGGCAGCTCGACGATCGACTTGGCCGTCTCGATCTCGCACAGCGTCTGGTTCAGCTCGACGCTGTCGCCGGCCTTCACGTGCCAGGAGACGATCTCGGCCTCGGTGAGTCCCTCCCCGACGTCGGGGAGTTCGAAGTTCTCGGTGCTCATTGGTGTGCTTGCCTCTATCTGTGCGGGCTTGGTTCAGTACTCGAGCGAGCGGTCGACGGCTTCGAGGATGCGGTCTGCGTCCGGCAGGTAGCTCGCCTCGAGCTTCGCTGGCGGGAAGGGAACGTTGAAGCCCGACACGCGAAGCACGGGCGCCTCGAGCGAGAAGAACACTCGCTCCTGCACGGTCGCGGCGATCTCGGAGCCGATGCTGGCATTCGAGGGGGCTTCCTGCGCGATGACGAGGCGACCCGTCTTGCGGACGGACTCCACGATCGGCGCGTAGTCGATGGGGCTCAGCGAGCGGAGGTCGATGACCTCGAGGCTGATGCCCTCGGCCTCGGCGACCGCTGCCGCCTGCAGCGCTACCGCGGTCATGGCGCCGTGCGCGACGAGCGTCACGTCGGTGCCGACGCGGGCGACTCGGCTCGCGTGCATCCCGGCGGCGGGGGCGGCGAGGCTGACCTCGCCCTTCTGCCAGTACTTGCTCTTGGGTTCGAAGAACATGACGGGGTCGTTGCTCTTGATGGCCTGCTGGATCATCCAGTACGCGTCGTTCGGGGTCGACGGCGAGATGAGGCGGAGTCCGGCGGTGTGCGCGAAGTAGGCCTCTGGGCTCTCCTGGTGGTGCTCGACGGCACCGATGTGCCCGCCGTAGGGCACGCGGATGACAACCGGCATCTGCAGGCGGCCCTCGTTGCGGTTCGTGAGCTTCGCGAGCTGCGTCGTGATCTGGTCGAAGCCGGGGAAGATGAAGCCGTCGAACTGGATCTCGCACACGGGCCGGTAGCCGCGCATGGCGAGGCCGATGGCGGTGCCGATGATGCCGGACTCCGCGAGCGGGGTGTCGAGCACGCGGTTCTCGCCGAAGTCGCGCTTCAGGTGCTCGGTGACGCGGAAGACACCGCCGAGCGTGCCGATGTCCTCGCCGAGCTGCACGACCTTGTCGTCGTCCTCCATGGCGCGGCGCAGGCCGGCGTTGATGGCCTTCGCGAGCGGCATGGTGACCGTCTCCGGCGCATCCGTCTCCGACCCGGGCGTTGTGGTGCTCGTGGCGACGTCGGTCATCGGGCTGCCTCCTGGCTCGCGTTGTCGTCGAAGGACGCCTCGTACCGGCGCAGCCACTGCTTCTCTTCCTCGAGCTGCGGATGCGGGTCGCTGTACACGTTCTCGAACATGGAGTCGTTGTCGGGCTCTTCGATCTCGAAGACGCCGCGGCGCACGTCGGCCGCGTAGTCCTTCGCTGCCTCGTCGACGCCGGTGAAGAAGTCCTCGCCCACGTCCTGCGCGCGCAGGTAGGCGCCGAGGCGGGCGATCGGGTCGCGGCGGCGCCACGACTCCTCCTCGTCTCTCGTGCGGTACTTGGTGGGGTCGTCCGTCGTCGTGTGGGCGCCCATCCGGTACGTCTCGGCCTCGATGAAGCCGGGGCCACCGCCGGCGCGCGCCCGCTCGAGGTGCGCGCGTGTGACGGCGAAGCTCGCCATGACGTCGTTGCCGTCGATGTGCGTCGAGGGCATGCCGAAGCCGCCCGCGCGCTTGTAGAGCGGGTTGTTCGCCTGCACCGAGACGGGCACGGAGATGGCCCATTGGTTGTTCTGCAGGAAGAAGACGAGCGGCACCTGATAGCTCGTCGCGAAGATGTAGGCCTCGTTGGTGTCGCCCTGGCTGGTCGCGCCGTCGCCGAAGTACACGACGCTCGCCTCGTCCTTGTCGAGGTCGCCGGTGCCGGTGGCGCCGTCGAACTTCTGGCCGAGCGCGTAGCCCGTCGCGTGGAGGGTCTGCGAGCCGATGACCAGCGTGTAGGGGCGCACGCCGTGGCCTTCCGGCGACCATCCGCTGTGGGTCACGCCGCGCAGCAGGCGCAGCACGTCGACGAGGTCGACGCCGCGCACGAAGGCGACGCCGTGCTCGCGGTAGGAGGGGAAGACAGCATCTTGCGGGCGCATGGCGTAGGCGGAGCCGATCTGGGCGGCCTCTTGCCCCTCGGCCGGGACGTACAGCGACAGCTGTCCTTGGCGCTGCAGCATGGTCGACTCGCGGTCGAATGCCCGCACGTAGCTCATGTCGCGGTAGGCGCGCAGGTAGTCCTCAGTGGTGAGCAGCTCAAGCTGCTCCAGGAAGGGCTCGGCGGCCTTCGTCGGCTTCACCTCTCCCTCTGGAGTGAGGATCTGCACGGTCTCGTCGCCTGGAGTCACGTCGTGTGGCGCCTTCCTGCTGTTCCGATCTCGCAGGCGGTTGCCCGAGATTTCGCCAGTCTAGTTCTCCACCCCATGGCCGTTCAGGAGAAATCCTCCAACAGTTCGGGCCAAGCCTGCACGGCATCGACGACACGAAGCGGGTGAACGCCCCAGCTGCTTCACCGCAGGATCGGGGAGAATGGGGGGCATGCGAGCCATTCTGAGCATCCTCATCAACGCCGTGGCCCTCTGGGTCGTGACCCTCATCCTGCAGGCGCATGTTCAGGTCATCCCGTTCGAGGAGTCGACCTGGGGCGTCATCGGCACGCTCGCACTGTTCGGACTGATCTGGGGCGTCGTGAACGCCGTGGTCGGTGGGGTCGTGCGTGTCGTCGCGTTCCCCCTCTACATCCTCACGCTCGGCCTCATCTCGTTCATCGTCAACGGCTTCCTGTTCTGGCTCGTCGGGGTCATCAGCGACAGCATCGGCTTCGGCATCGAGGTCTCCGGTTTCTGGTGGGCGGTGCTCGCAGCGCTCATCATGTCGGTGGTCACCGCGGTGCTCGGCGGCTGGGTGCGCGGTGCCGACTCGAAGCTCAAGAGCGATGAGCGTCGCCGTCGCGAAGCCTGATCGAGGCATTCAGATCTTGATGTCGTCTGGCTTGAGGCTGCTCGTGATGGGCGCGAACTTCTCCTCGATGAGCCGACTCGCCTCGTCGATGGCCTCGCCGGGCTCCGGCAGCGGGTCGAGCCGGTCAACCGTGTAGAGCCTCGACTCGTCGAGCTCGAAGCCGTCGTAGACGTCGAGGAGATCCGTGCGCGCCGCCTCGAGTGAAGGCACCCTGCTCGCGTCGGCGATGCCGGCAGTCTCGAGGTAGCGCGTCTGCGCGTGGGCCGCGAGCGGGTCGTCGTCGAACGGAGTCACCGCATCGGCATCGGCGAGCACGACCGTCGAGTCCTCACCGTCCGGGGCGAGACCCTGCAGGCCGACGATCGGGTCTTCCCGGTGCTGGATCTCGATGATCGGGGCTCGACTTCCCGGCGACCCGCCCTCGCCGCGCCCATCGTCTTGCTGGTGCTGGAGCTGCGCCCTCAGCCGCTCGGCGTCGATGGGACCTCCGATCGAGACGAGGCCCTTCGTGTCGAACTTCCCCAGCCCGGCGATCGACGCCGCGACGAGCGCACCCTGCGAGTAGCCGGCGAACACGACGGCATCGCCCGGCTCGATTCCCGCCTCTGCCATCGCCGCGAGGACGGCAGACACCGACTGCGAGTCGATGCCCGCATACGCCGCGAGGTTGCCGGCCAGATCGAAGGGGTTCTCCGTCGTGCCGTACGACTGGTTCGAGGTGCCCGTGATCGCGACCTCGTAGAGCTGGGCTCCGGCCGCGTCGACGTAGCTCGTGACGCGGACCTGCGGTCCTCCGTCGACCGAGGGCGGGATCGCCGCGACCAGCGGCTGGAGTCCCGTGGGAGCGGCATCCCGGCCATCGAGCGGAGCACTGGTGCTCCCCACCCGGAAGCGATCGCTGGGGGTCAGCCCGGCCACACCAGCCGCGGCGAGCGCCCACGACACGAGGTTGCTGCCGTCGGCGCCGGGGACCGGCGGGAGACCGAGCATCCCGAGCGCGAAGTCATCGGCGTTCTCGACGGTGACGCGGATGAGCTCCTGCACCCGCGGGTCGCTCAGAGTCGTCGCCTCCCCCGCAAGAGCCGCGAGCGCCGCGATTCCAGCCGCCGGACCGAGCAGCGCGACCGTCAGCGGCAGCGAGCGGCCGAGGAAGTTGGCAGCGCTTGCGCCCGCTGCTTGGACAACGGCCGCAGAGACCGCCTCGGCCCGCTCGTACAGTTCGGCGGCAAGCTGGATGCGCTCGCCGAGTGAGGACAGCTGGGTTTCGAGCGGCGCCCCTCCGAAGAACGCGACCTCGCCCTGTGCCGCTGCTGCGGCGAACGTGAGACCCGAACCGCTCAGCCATGCCGACGGCGGCATCCACTCCTGACCGGCGAGGATCGTGCGGAGCGCTTCGAAGTCGACGGCGAAGAGCCCAGCACGGGCGGCGACGGCGCGGACGTCGCTCGGACCGACGACGACAACCTCGCCGCTCATCGGGCTCCCAGCGCCTCGAGCTCGAGGGTCAATGCCCCATGCGCTCGGCGGTACTCATCCTCGGCGAGCTCGGCAGCGGTCGCGACGAGTCCGATCGCGTCGGCGAGGAGCTCGGCCTCGATGGCAAGGCAGCGCTGGGCTGGCGAGCTCCACGCGTCGGAGACCGCGAGCAGCCTGAGGCCCGTGCAGATGTCGGTGGTGCCCGAGCCGAAGGCGTGCAGGGCGCGAGCGTTGTCGAGGGCGATGAGCTGCAGGGCCCGGATGATCTGCTCCCTCGCGGCATCGACGAACGGCAGCGTCTGGCCGATCGTCAACGGCGTGATGGGAACGAAAGACGTGGTCTCTGGCATTCGCGGTGGTCCTCTCCTGCGTCGATGGCTCCGATCCTGAGGCGGCAGGAGGAGCGGCGACGGATGCACGCCCACGGGTGTGGAGGGACGCGCATCCACAAGCCAGATGCCTGCAGAGTGCGGCTTCGCTCCGACGGGCAGCGAAAGAGCGGGTGAACACGCACGCGAACCGGTGCTGAATGCGTGACAATGGGCGTCATGGCGAAAAACAGCAAGGACGCGGTCTTTCGCATCATCTTCGTCTGCACCGGCAACATCTGCCGCTCCCCGATGGCGGAGGTCATCTTCCGCGACATGGTCGAGCAGATCGGCCTCGGCAGCGCCGTGAGCATCAGCTCGGCCGGAACCGGCGAATGGCACGTGGGCGAGAAGGCGGACCCCCGCACGCAGTCCGCGCTCGAGCGGGCAGGGTTCACCGCCGAGAACCATCGCGCGAAGCAGTTCGAGGTCGACTGGTTCGACACGTTCGACCTCATCATCACCTTCGACCGCGGCCAGCGGCGCATCCTCAAGGCGTGGGCCTCCGACGACGAGCAGCGCTCGCTCGTACAGCCCCTTCTCACCTTCCACCCGGCGCCCCCGGGCGGGATCACGGAAGTCCCAGACCCGTACTATGGCAACGATCAGCTCTTCGACCACGTGCGCGACATGATCACGAGCGCGTGCGAGGAGCTTCTTCGTCAGATCGAGCCGGTCGTCCGGGCTGCGCTGACGGCGCGCGCCGGATCGTCCTCGTCCCAAGGAGCACAATGAGCCCCCTCCCTCCCCAGATGCTGAGCCCCCTCGACTCGCGCTACCGCAAGAGCGTCGAAGGTCTCGGCGAGCACCTCTCCGAGGCCGCGCTGAACCGTGCCCGCGTGCACGTCGAGGTCGAGTGGCTGCTGTTCCTCACCGACCGTGAGATGTTCGGCTCCCACAAGATCGATGCAGACAAGGCCGCAGCTCTGCGTGCCCTCGTCACCGACTTCGGCCAGAAGGACATCGACGAGCTGGCTGAGGTCGAGGCTCGCACCCGTCACGATGTGAAGGCCGTCGAGTACTACGTGCGCGCCCGCCTCGAGGAGCTCGGGCTGAGCGAGCTCGCCGAGCTCACCCACTTCGCCTGCACGAGCGAGGACATCAACAACCTCTCGTACGCGGTCACCATCCGCGACGCCGTCACCGACGTCTGGCTCCCCGCGGCCTCCGGGCTCGCGGACCGCATCGCGGAGCTCGCCGTCGAGCTGCGGGATGTGCCCCTGCTGTCGCTCACGCACGGCCAGCCGGCGACGCCGACCACGCTGGGCAAGGAGCTCGCCGTGTTCACGCACCGGCTCCGCCGCCAGCTGAAGCGCGTCGAGGGAACCTCGTACCTCGGGAAGTTCGCCGGCGCGACGGGCAACTTCGCCGCGCACCAGGCGGCGAGTGCCGACACCGACTGGGAGACGCTCGCCGACGAGTTCGTGAGCGGCCTCGGCCTCACGTGGAACCCGCTGACCACGCAGATCGAGTCGCACGACTGGCAGGCGGAGCTCTACGCCGACGTGTCGCGTTTCAACCGCATCCTGCACAACTTCTGCACCGACGTGTGGACCTACATCTCGCGCGGCGTCTTCCGTCAGATCCCGCAGGCCGGATCGACGGGCTCGTCCACGATGCCGCACAAGATCAACCCGATCCGCTTCGAGAACGCGGAGGCGAACCTCGAGATCTCGAGCGCTCTCCTCGACTCGCTGGGCTCGACGCTCGTCACCTCGCGCCTGCAGCGCGACCTCACCGACTCGAGCGCGCAGCGCAACATCGGTGTCGCGTTCGGCCACTCGCTGCTCGCGCTCGACAACGTGACGCGTGGACTCCGCGAGATCGCCGTCGACGAGGAGCTGCTGGCGAACGAGCTCGACGGCAACTGGGAGGTGCTCGGCGAGGCGATCCAGACCGTCATCCGGGCCGAGATCGTCGCGGGTCGTTCATCCATCGCCGACCCGTACGCCGTGTTGAAGGACCTGACGCGCGGCCGCCGCATCGGCAAGGCCGATCTCGTGGAGTTCGTGACGGGCCTCGACATCGGCCAGGAGGCGAAGGATTCGCTCCTCGCCCTCACGCCCGGCAGCTACACGGGCGCCTCGTCGCGCCTCGTCGACCACCTGAGCTGAGCGGGCGGGCAGAACGCCCGCTGGTTCTCCAGCTACTTGCTGGTCGGGGCCTCGTTCGACGTCGTCTCGTCGAGCGGGGCCTCATCTGCATCTGCGGGGAGCGCGGATGCGGGTTCCTCGGTCGCCGCTGCCTGCTCAGGTGCGTCGATGCGCTCTGAGGGCTCCGCTTCGGCTGCAGCCTCGTCGATGGGTGTCGTCTCGTCTGCAGCCGCCGCCTGCGTGGCCGCGCGGCTCTGCTCGCCTTCGTCGCTGCGGGAGACGCCCTGCTCTGCATTCTCGAAGCGGTCGAGGTAGATCTCGTTCTCGGGGTTCGGCGAGTAGGAGAGCACGAGCATCGCGAGCACGAGGATCGAGACGATGAAGGCGACACCGGCGAAGATGATGCCGAGCAGGAAGTCCTGTGTCGTGAGCAGCAGGATGAGGAGCACGAAGCCCGCCATCACGGCGGAGATGCCGAGCAGCTCGAAGGGCTTCATGAGCGCGCGGCGCTTGGGTTGTGTCACTGGGGAATCAGGCTTTCTTGGTGAGTTCTGGCTTGGCGGCTGGTGCATCCGCGAGGATGCCGCGGAGGGTGATCCCCTCGATGACCAGCAGCACGCCGAGCACTGCGAGGTAGGCGCCGACGTAGCCGACGGTCTGCACGGATGCGGTGAGGGTGCCCTCGACCTGCTCGATTCCGCCGTAGTCGACGCGGAGGTCTGGCGGGATGATCGCGACGAGGAGTCCGAGGAGCACGGTGACGGCGCCGGTGATGAGCACCTCGCGCGAGAAGAACTTGGTGGCGCGTCCGACGCGGGCGCTGATGAGTTCGAGCGCTCCCGTGACGAGGGCCCAGGTGGCGACGGTCGCGATGAACGCGGCGGCAGTCGCGTGCTCGGTCTCCGCAGTGCCCATGAAGAGGGCGAAGCCTCCGGCGAGCGCCGAGACGACGGCACGCGCGAACGTGAGCGCGCGCGCCGGGTGGTCCTTGAAGCCGACGGCTTCGAAGCCGATGAGCACGCCGGATGCGAGGGCGAATGCTCCGAACGTGATGAACCCGAACGCCGCAGAGTGATCCTGCGAGAAGGTGATGACGGCGGCGATGATGAGCGCGGGCACGGCGCGGGCGATCATCGACATCCACAGGCGTTCCGGGACTGCTGTAGGCCCCACTTGCATCGTCATCGTTCGCTCCTCACGATCTGCCGCCAGTCTACCCAGTCGGTACCGCACGGCTCCCCGGCGCGGGACGACGTCACCGTGTTGCAACCTGGCAGCCGCCGGGGCCACGTCATCTGCGCTCCGCTGCGACCTCGCTCAGCGGACGTCGACGAGTCCGCCGCGGATGCCCCAGAGCACGACCTGCAGGCGGTCCCTCGACGCGGTCTTCTGGAGGAGCCCCGCGAGGTGGTACTTCACCGTGGTGGGTTCGACGAACAGTTCACCGGCGATCTCCGCGTTGGACAGGCCGCGCGCGAGGAGCCGGAGCACGTCGAGCTCCCGCTCCGTCAGCGCGACCTCCGTCGGCGGGGCGGGCTGGGACGCGGGCCGCCGCCGTTCGGCGAATTCGTGGAGGATGCGCCGGGTGAGGCGCTGGTCGAGCGTCCCGTGCCCCGCGGCGACCGAGCGGACCGCGGCGAGCAGCGTCCCCTCATCCGCGCCCTTGAGGAGGAACCCGGCAGCCCCGGCCTCGAGCGCCGCGAACACATCAGCGTCGACGTCGAAGGTCGTGAGGATGAGCACCGCAGCGCCGAGCGAGGGTTCTGCAGCGATCATCCGCGTCGCAGCGATGCCGTCGGTTCCGGGCATGCGGATGTCCATGCAGACCACGTCGGGGCTCAGCTCGCGCGCGAGCCGAACCGCTTCTGCACCGTCGGCGGCTTCGGCAACGACGTCGAAGTCAGGCTCCGCGCCGAGGATCACCGACAGCCCGGCGCGGACGACCGCCTGGTCGTCGGCGATGAGGATCCGGATCATGAGTTCTCCCCGTCTCGGTTCGCGCTCTGGCCCGTGCCGCGGATCGTGAGCGCATTCCGCCACCCGCCGTCGCTCGTCGGCCCTGCGCTCAGGGCAGCGCCCACGAGCTCGGCTCGTTCGGCCATGCCGGAGAGTCCGTACCCCCGCTGCGCGGGCGCGGGCGGCCCGACCGCATCCGGTACGCGGCCGGTTGGCGCGTTCGCGACGACGATCTCCACCTCGCCGTCATCGAATCGCACGCTGACCTCGCTCCGCGCACCCCGGGCGTGACGTGCCGCGTTCGACAGTGACTCCTGCACCATGCGGTACGCGGCGGCCTCCGTCAGCGGGCCAAGTGGCCGAGACGCACCGGTGACACAGAAGTCGACAGCCTGGCCCCGCTCCCGCGCGGCATCGACGAGCGTCGCGATCCCTTCCAGGTTCGGGGTGGGACTCGGGCGATCAGGGCCGCCTGTGCGCTCGTCGTCGTCGCTTCGCAGCAGACCGACGGTCCGCCGGAGATCGACGAGCGTCGTGCGTGCGTCGTCCTGAATGCCCTGCATCATGGCCCTCGCCCGGTCGGGGTCCGAGCGGGTCAGGGTGGTTGCCGCTTGCGCGCTGACGATGATGCCCGACAGGTGGTGGCCGGCGATGTCGTGGAGTTCCCGTGCGAGCGCGGTGCGCTCCGCCCTGAGTTCACCGCGCGCCCGCTCCACCTGTCGCTGCTCGGCCATGCGCGCCTGCTCGCGGAGCGCATCCGTCAACCGCTCCCGCCCGAGCACGTAGTCGGCGATGCCCGCGGGAAGGACGTAGAGGAGCAGGATGCGCAGGAGGAGCGTTGCGGTGAGGATGAGCGGCGCCTCGCGTGACCCGAGCAGCATCGCGACGCCACCGACCGTGGTCGTCGCGGCTGCCCCCACGCCGAGCGCGATGAGTGCCGTCCTGCGGGGCAGCTGCCGAACGACCCGGTATGAGGCGATGCCCACCGCGAGCGCGCCGATGCCGAGCTCCCCGGCCGTCGTGCCGAGGATCGCGAGATCGATGCCGACGACCGCCCCGAACACGGGCAGCGGGCGGAAGCGGCTCGGCCACAGCAGCAGCGCTTGGACGGCGAGGAGGGCTGCCAGAGGAAGCGGGGACCCGGTGCCGGGGACCGACGCGAAGATCGCGCGATCCCAGGTACCGATCGCGAGGAATCCGAGGGCACCCGCCAGCACGAGGAGACTGGGCGTCGCAGACCAGAGGGCGCCGATCACGGCCGAGTTCCGCGGCGATGAGCGCATGACCCGATTCAACCACGCCGGGTGGTGGCCAGGGACGAGGCCACCACCCAGCGGCGAACGCGTCATTCGCTACCCCCCGCACAGCGTCTCGTCGAGGGCGTCAGTGACCATCCGGTACTGCGCGAGAAGCTGTTCGTTGTCGTCGGGCGACACGACCGCCCAGGGCAGTGCGGTGACGGCGATCGTCACGGCGGTGCCGTCCGGGCCGACGGCGTTGCGGGTCTGGGTTCCGGGGATGTCTCCCCCGTGCCCCCAGGCGACTCCGCCACAGGACAGCGGGTAGCTCTGCAGGCCCAAGCCATAGGCGGCGCCAGGGGTCAGTTCGTTGCTGGCGGGGACGGTCGTCTGCATCTCCGCGAGCGCTGAGGTGCTCAGGAGCTGGCCGTCGAGGAGGGCGCGCATGAACGTGTTGAGCTCGGACGGCGTCGACACGAGCGCGCCGGCGGCCCAGCCGAACGCGGGGTCCAGGTCGGAGATGTCGCGAAGGTCGCCGGCCGTCTCTGCGTGGTAGCCGCGGGGGTGCTGGCCGCGCAGCTGCCGTTCCCCCGGCGCGGGCAGATAGGTGTGCTCAAGGCCGAGCGGCGCGGCGATGCGGTCGTCGATCTGGGTCGCGAGGGCCCGTTCCGTGACCGCCTCGATCATGAGCCCGAGCACGAGGTAGTTCGTGTTGCTGTACGCCCACCGCTCCCCGGGGGCGAACGCCGCGGGCTTCTCCAAGGCGACGTCGAGCATGGCCCTGGGCGAGATGTACGTCTGCTGCGCGCCGAACGCGTCCGCCGCGATCTTGTCGGCGTACTCGGGCAGGCCTGCGGTGTGCTGGAGGAGCTGGCGCACGGAGATCTTCGTGCCGTCGACCCCGTCACCGGTGATGAGGCCGGGCAGGTACGTGTCGATCGGCTCGTCGAGGGCAACCTGATCCTCATCGGCGAGCTGGAGAACGATCGTCGAGACGAACATCTTCGTGTTGCTGCCGATGCGCACCTCCCCGTCCACGGGCGGTGCCTCTCCCGTGGCGATGTCCCCCTGTCCGAGGGCGAGGTTCGAGGTCCTGCCCTCGCTGTCGGTGACGGATGCCAGCACGCCGGGGTATCCCGCGTCGACGAGCGCCTGCATGGTCGCCGCATGGCGGTCTGGGCTGGCATCGGCGTTGGCGGCGTTCGACCATGCACCGACGCCGATCGCGCCGGCAGCGAGCACGCCGGCAGCGGCGATCACTGCGGTCGCTTTCTTCGGCTTGCCATGCCCGGCATGGGGTGCCGGATCGGTGGGGTGTGCGTCTGCGGTTCGTTGCGTTTCCATGTATCCAGCGTGACGAAACGCGCCGCTTGGCACCCCATCCTTGCGAACAGTCGAGCCTGCCCACGCGGCTAGTCAGCGACCTTCGGGGTCGCGAGCAGCGCGACCGTCAGGTCGAGGACAGATCAGGTGCCGGGACCGGAGCTGCATGACCGCTTGCCGCCAGAATCTCGTCGACGAAGCCCTGGGCGGTGGTCGCCACGATCTGGAAGTGGTCGCGCTCCGCGGTGGTGCTCTCCGGGCGCTCGACCTTGTCGAGGGCAGCGTCGGCGTACTCCTGAAGTGCGGTGATGAGGACGGAGTGGCGATCTTCGTCGGTCAGGTCGAGAGTCACGAGATGCGGGGTCTGCTCAGTCATCACGGCAGTGTCTCACCCTCTCCCGACACCAATATGTGCCCGTCGACACCCCGCGACGCTCGGTTGCGGGGGACCTCCGCCGCTCATCGAGTGGAGAAGGCCTCGAGCGGGCGAGCCCATCGCTGCCCGACGACGTCCCGTTCGAATCGCGGGTCGAGCTCCTGAGAGAGCAGGGAGAAGCCGGCGCTCTGGAGGAAGCCAGCGGCTGCAGTGAAGTCACGGGCGCTCCAGACCTCGACACGTGATGCGTTTCGTCTCCGGGCGAAGTCGATACCAGTGTCTACGAGCGCCCGGCCGACGCCGCGGCGCCGCGCGTCGGGTGTGACGATCAGCAGCCGCAAGAGCGCGGCTTCGCCGTCCTCCCCTGCCATGCAGAAGATGCTTCCCACGCGTCTTCCGTCGAGCTCGGCGATCCACGCCCCTTCACGCTCGCGTTCCTCGCCGTCGGCATAGCCCTCGATGGCGTGCGCGACAAGACGTTCGTAGGTGCGGCCATCCTCGAAGGAATCCGAGAAGACCTTGTGGGCGAGCAGTACCCAGGCGAGGTCCCCGGGCTGGTCGAGCTGGCGGATCGAGTGCTGCGGAGCGGACGATGCTTCAGGGGAGGTCATGACAGCTTCCTTCGAGCGCGAAGAAGTGGACGGACTCCGGTCAGTGCGTACATTTCCACGTTAGCGCCGACGATGCCAGGAACGAAGTGTTCAGCCGTGCAGACCGGGCCCGTCGTCGACGTCGTGACCGAAGAAGTACTTGACTCCGGCGCGCCACGGAAGGGCGAGGAGCCGATCGGCGTACGCGGCGAACGCCGCGACGTCATCTGGCCCGATCGTGGGGCCGATGGTGGGGTGTCCGAGGCCCGTCCAGGTGGCGAGAAGCTCAGCGTCCGGTCGGAAGAGCACTGGGCCCCCGGCTGCCGCTCGGTCGACGCCTTCCAGGAGCTCATCGATGACGTGCTGCGGGGTGAATGCTGCCCCTCGGAAGACGTAGCTCGCGGCGACGTCGGCCAACGCCATTGCCATCTCCCGTTCCCACGCGTCGACGGTCGAGCCCTCGTCGTAGAGATCGAACTCGACACCGGACAGGTCGAACCCGCTGTCGGTGGCGAGCTCGAAGGTGATGTCGTGGATCTCGTCGAAGACGCGTGCGAGCTCGACGTAGCGGACCGTGGCTGCGCGGGCCAGGAGGCTCCGGCCGGAACCGGCGAGGCGGAGGTAGATGGAACCGTCGTCGTGATCGGGCAAGACGAACAGGCGGTCGTCCGTTGCCTCGCGTTCTGTTGCGGTGGCGATGAGCAGGTCGAGGAGCTGGAGCTTCTCCTCGCGCTCGAGCGAAGAGGTGTCGCCGCTGTAGGTGTCGAGCAGTTCAGCACGGACCGTGAAGTCGCCGAGTTGCGCGAGACCAACACCGAGCGCAATCTTCGTCGCTGGGGACGTCGCATCGGCCCAGTCACGGAGCAGCGCGTCGAGCTGAGCGGCGTCTGGGGCAGGTCCGAACATGCGATCAGGCTACTGGGGACGCGTCTGAGCACTGCGGTGGGCGCACAACCCTCATGACGCGCTCGGGGTCACTCGGCATCTGCCAGCTTCGAGACCGACCGAACCGTCGCGGCCAGGATCGTCTGCCGCGCACGTCCCTGCGAGAGACGAGGCGCGCACTGCCAGATGGTCAACCAGGCATCGGTGGTGGCTTCTTGCGCTCGATCTTCTCGATTGAGGAGTCTGAGCGCCAGCGCGAACATCGTCGGGCTCAGGGCATCGTAGAGACGAGACAGCGCTGCACGGTCTCCGGATCCCACGAGCACGAGGTCGGCATTCAGCGTGTCGTCTCCTGGCTCCGATCCCCCGTCGGCACGTGGCTGTTCTGTGACGACCGTGCTCATCGCGCGCCACCTCGCATCGGGCCACGGCTCAACGTGCACCGACCTGAGTGCGTCATGGTGACCCTCTCTCCGTGAGGGGGTCGGAGCTGGCCGCTCTCCCTCGAGCCCTGCAAATATTTATCTAGTTAACCTAGCTAAATGAGAGGCGGGGTGCCCGCGAGTTTGCTGAGACCGTGACGTGCCACCGGTCGCGAGGAGCCGCAGTTCAACCCCTGGTTGGCATCCGCCACCACCCCCTCGTCCGTAGCGTCGTGAGCACGAGACAACCGCTATGACGAGGAGCGCGACGAGATGACGATCGAAGTTGAGGCCCTGACCAAGACCTACAAGGGAAAGCACGCGGTGCGGGATGTGAGCTTCACCGTCCAGCCGGGCAAGGTCACCGGGTTCCTTGGGCCGAATGGAGCAGGAAAGTCGACGACGATGCGCTCGATCGTCGGCCTCGACCACCCCACCTCCGGGCGTGCACGCATCGACGGCACCGAGTACCGGGCCTTCGCGGCACCGCTGCGCGAGGTCGGCGCCCTGCTCGACGCGAAGGCGGCGCACAAGTCCCGCACGGCACTGAACTACCTCACCTCGATCGCAGCGACGCACCGGATTCCGCGCTCGCGCGTCGACGAGGTCCTCGAGGCAACCGGCCTCAGCGCAGTCGCTCGCAAGAAGGTCGGTGGATTCTCCCTCGGCATGGGTCAGCGCCTCGGCATCGCCGCGGCGCTGCTGGGCGACCCAGGCACGCTCATCCTCGACGAGCCGGTCAACGGCCTGGACCCCGAGGGCGTGACCTGGGTCCGCGAGCTCCTGGCTCGGCTGGCGGCCGAGGGGAGAACGGTCTTCCTCTCATCGCACCTGCTGAGCGAGCTGGCCCTCATCGCGGACCACGTCATCATCATCGGCCGCGGCGAGATCATCGCGGACTCACCGCTCAGCGCGCTCACCGAGCAGAACGGCCTCCGCGTCCGCGTGCGCACCTCGGATGCGCGCACGCTCACTCGCCGAATGACGACCACGGGGGTGAGGATCGTCTCGAGCGAGCCCGAGCTGCTGGAGGTGGAGGGCCTCACCACCGAGCAGATCGCCCGCGCAGCCCACGAGACGGGGGTGCTCATCACCGAGTTGACGCCCCTACGGCAAACCCTCGAAGAGGCCTACAACCACCTCACCCGCGACTCCGTCGAGTACGCCTCGTCCTGATCTCGCTTGCTCCACGAAAGGACCATTCTCATGGGCACCACCACCACCGCCGCCACTCCTTCCCGCATCGTGCGCCAGTTCCCCGTCCGGAACGTCAGCCTGCGTGGCGCAGTCCGCTCCGAATGGATCAAGTTCCGCGGACTGGCCTCGAACAACGTGCTTGCCGGGTTCACGTTCCTCCTCCTGGTCGCCAACGGAATCGCGATGCCATGGGCGTACGTCTTCCGCGACCGCGGCTCCGCCCAGGCGAACTACGACGCGTACCCCGAGATGATCGTCGACAAGACCGGCTACGTCGGCATCGTGCTCGCCGTGCTCGCGGTACTGATGGTCACGAACGAGTATCGCTCCGGGCAGATCAGTACCACGCTGCTCTCGGTTCCGCGCCGAACGCCGGCACTGATCGCGAAGGCGGCGATCATCGCGAGCGTCGCCTTCGTCATCGGCGTCGTCAGCTCGGCGATCGGGTTCGCGGTCGCACCGCCCATCCTCGCCGGCGGTGGGTACAGCTACGTCCTCGAGACACCAGACCTGCTCCGGCTGGTCGTCGGCTCGGGCTTCTACCTCGCTGCCATCAGCGTCATCGGCATCGCGCTCGGCGCGATCATCCGCAACGTCATCGCCGCGGTACTCGCGACGATCGTGTTCCTCATCATCGTGCCCGTGATCCCGCAGATGTTCTCCGAGTACGGCACCGAGATCATGCGCTTCTTCCCGATCCAAGCTGGCTCGCTGCTCCTGGCGCCCGCCGGCACTGACCCGATGGGACCGTGGGGCGGCTCCGCCGTCCTGCTGCTCTGGACGCTGGCGCTGTTCGTGAGCGCAGCGGTCGTGCTCAAGCGCCGCGACGCCTGAGCACGCTCATGGTCGGGCTGGCAGCGAGAATGGGAGCACAGCTCGGGATGGAGGTCGGGGTATGAGTGCTCGCTCATCACCGCCAGGGGTGGATGCCGCGGAGGTCGACCGCGTCCTCAGCACACGGCTCCTGCTCTGGTCCGGCGCTCACCCCAGGACGGTCGACGGGGTCGTCGCCCTGCTGTGCCTGGGAGCCCAGATGCTCGTCCTCGTGCTCCCAGGTGCACAGGAGCCTTGGCCGGGCCTGCTCCTCGTGCCACTCTCCTGCGGCCTCCTCCTGTGGCGGCGACATTTTCCCCGCACCATCCTCGTGGCAGTCGCCTCGGTGAGCACGACGGGCTTGCTCCTCCCCACCCCGGTCGCGCTCCTCGTACTGCCCGCGGCAGTCGCGCTGTACACGCTGGCCTCGTTGGCTCCCGTCGCGACCGCGCTCCTGGGGTACGCAGTCGTCGTGGGATTGCCCGCAGCAGGCATGCTCCTCATGTTCCTGGCGACGGGCGTCCCCCGTGCACCGTCACTCCTCGACCCCCTGGCGCTGATCGCTCTGGCTCTGGGTATCGCCGTCCGCAGCGCAGCGCGGCGCCGAGAGGCGCTCACGGAGTTGGTGAACCAACGGCTCAGTACGGCGCGGGTCGTGGAGCGGCAGCGCATCTCGGCAGAGATGCACGACATCGTCGCCCACTCGCTCTCGACGATGATCGCCCTCGGTGACGGCGCATCGAAAGGGTGGGAATCGCACCCAGAGCGGTCCGCCCTCGCGCTCGGCAGACTCGGCGACGTCGGGCGAAGCGCCCTGGCTGAAATGAACAGGGTCCTGCACGTGCTTCGCGAGGAGGACCCGGTCTTGGACGAGAGCCTCCATCGTTCGGGACACAACGTCCCAGAGCTGGAAGAGGTGGTCGAGGTCTTTCGCGGCACCGGCATGCCCGTCACCCTCATCCGCTCCGGCGCGACGATGCCCGAGAATCCGGCACTCTCGACGACGGTGTACCGGATCGTCCAGGAGTCGCTCACCAACGTGCTTCGATACGCGGAAGCAGCCACACGAGTGGAGGTCAGCATCGCCGTCGCAGATGGCACGGTCACGGTGCAGGTCACCGACGACGGTCGCGCCGGCCCCCACGCGGGCCAGGCCCGGAGCCAGGGGGCCGGCCGGGGTCTGCTCGGTATCGCCGAGCGCGCTGCGACGTATGGCGGAATGAGCACAGCTGGCCCGCGCCCGGGCGGGGGCTGGATGACAAGAACCACCCTGTTGGCCGACGGGGCAGCCAGAACATGACCGTGCCCGGTTCACCGAAGATCAGAGTCCTGCTGGTCGACGACCAGGAACTCGTTCGGATGGGCACCGCGCTGACCCTGGACACTGCCGACGACATCGAGGTCGTCGGAGACGCAGGCACGGGTGAGGAAGCGATCGGCCGCACCAGGGAGCTGAAGCCCGACGTCGTGATCATGGATGTGCGGATGCCAGGCATAGGGGGCATCGAGGCAACCAGGATCATCACGACCGCGCACCCCACCACGAAGGTGCTTGTGCTCACCACCTTCGATATCGACGAATACGCCTTCGGTGGCCTGGACGCGGGAGCAAGCGCCTTCCTCCTCAAGAGCACCCCGCCGGATCGGCTCCGTGAGGCGGTCAGGACAATCCATTCCGGCGAGGCCGTGGTCGAACCCAGAATCACGAGACAACTGATCGATCACTACGCCTCTGGCCGGTCACCGCTTGGACGATCACGGAGTTCCGAGAACACCGACGCGCTCAGCCGGCTCAGTCCGCGCGAGCGTGACGTGTTCGGGTGCATGGTCGCCGGACTCTCCAACAGCGAGATCGGTGAGACGCTCCACCTCTCTCCCGCCACGGTGAAATCTCACGTGAACCGCATCTTCGCCAAGCTGCACCTGCGCGACAGGGTTCACGCGGTGATCCTGGGGCACGAGCTCCGCGGGCGGTAGCGGGGCGGCAGCGATCGTGGCGTTGCGGCACGGGGGTGGAGTGAAGTCAGGTGCCTCGTGCGCCGAGCGTTCTGTGGCTCACCGCCGAGCACGCTCGGTCAGCTTGGACTCGTGAAGGTGACAACGGGGGTCTGCCGGCGGGCGTCGACGGAGACTTCGGCGGTCACGCCGTAGACGTCTTCGATGAGCTCAGGAGTGAGCACCTCGGTCGGAGTGCCTGCGGCGACCACGGCTCCGTCGCGCAGAACGACGAGGACGTCGCAGTACATGGCCGCGAGGTTGAGGTCGTGGATGGCGATGATGGTCGTGACCGGCAGCGCGCGTATGAGTTCCAGCAGCTCCAGCTGGTGCCGGATATCGAGGTGGTTGGTCGGCTCGTCGAGGAGCAGTTCGTGGGGCTCCTGGGCGAGGGCGCGGGCGATCTGGGCGCGCTGGCGCTCTCCGCCCGAGAGGGTGTGCCAGAAGCGGTTGGCCTGCTCGAGCAGCCCGACATGGGCGAGGGCACGGTCGACCGCGTGGGCGTCAGCGGCGGTGTCTCCTCCGAGTCCTGAGCGGTGCGGGATCCGTCCGAGGCGCGCGATGTCGCGCACGGTGATGTCCACGTCAGTGTCCGCATGCTGGGTCACCGACGCCACGGACCGGGCGATATGACGACGCCCGACGGTGCTGATGTCGACGCCGTCGAGGGTCACGAGGCCAGCGCTTGGTTTCACGAACCCGTGCAGCACTCGGAGCAACGACGATTTGCCGGACCCGTTCGGTCCGAGCAGGCCGACGGTCTGGCCCGGCTTGGGGTGCAGGCTGACGCCGTCCACGACGAGCACTCCGCCTCGGCTCCACGAGACGTTCTCCGCGTTGATCGTCACGTGCGCTTCCTCTTCCGGGCGAGGAGTGCGATGAAGACGGGCACCCCGACGAGAGCCGTGCCGACACCGACGGGCAGCGGGGTGGGCGAGAACGCGACTCGCGATCCGGCGTCGACCCAGACCATGAAGATCGCTCCGATGATCGCGGTCGCCGGGATGAGGCGTGAGTGTCGCGGGCCGACGAGCAGCCGGGCGGCGTGCGGCAGCACGAGGCCGACGAAACCGATGGCTCCCGCGACGCTGACCAGCGTGGCGGTGATGAGGGCGGTCGCGATGAGGAGGATGGCTCGAGTACGCGCGACGTGGATACCGAGGGACGCAGCGACGTCTGGGCCGAACGCGAAGGCGTCGAGGGCGTGGGCGTACCTCGCGCAGAGCACGGTCCCGGCGCCGACGACGACGACGCAGAGCACGACGTCATCCCACCTCACCCCTTCCAGGGAGCCCAGCATCCAGAACATGACGCCCCTCGTCTCGTCGGAATCCGCGAAGGCGAAGATGATCAGCGACGTCAAGGCGGAGAACAGCTGCGTGCTCGCGACCCCCGCGAGGACAACTCTGTCGGTCCCGCCGCCGGAGAGCTGAGAGAGCAGGAGGACAAGCCCGAACGCGACAAGTGCGCCGATGAAGGCGCCACCGGAGAGCCCGATCGCGGCACCGCCGAGCCCGAGGACACCGATTGCGACGGCACCCGTCGATGCACCGGATGAGATGCCGAGGATGAAGGGATCGGCGAGCGGGTTGCGCAGGAGCGACTGCATGACCACGCCGCAGAGCCCGAGGCCGACTCCGCACGCGGCGGCCACGAAGGCGCGCGGGAGTCGCTCCTCCCAGACGATCGCGTCCTTCGACAGCTTCACCGGGATGTCGGTCAGGCCGAGGTGGTTCGTGACGATGTCACGGACGTTGACGGGCAGGATATCCGCCGGCCCGAGCGTGATCGCAGCCCCGACCGACACGAGCAGCAGAAGCAGACCGGCAAGCACCAGGGCGCACGCGATCAGCACGCGTCGCGGCCGGGGCGCGCGGGGAGATTCGGGGCTCACGCGTTCAACGGAACGCTGGCCCGTGGCGGAGCTCAGAGTTCCTCCCCGTGCTCGTCCCACCACGCCTTGATCTTCTCGAGGCCGTCGACGAAGCGTATGGACGGGTTGAGCTCCGCCCCGTGCAAGTCGATGTAGCGCTTGTTCTGCACGGCATCCATCGTCTTGGTCAGCGGGTCGGATTCCAGGAACGCGACCTTCTCGTCCAGCCGGTCGCCAGGGAATCGGTCTCGCTGCAGGTCGCCCACGATGAGCACCTGCGGGTTCCGATCGACGATGTCCTCCCAGGTCGTCGCGGGCCAGTCGTCGTCGAGGTCCGCGAAGACATTCGTGAGCCCCGTGGACGATCCGAGCATGGCGGCAGAACCCAGGCCACCCGCGACGTAGGGCGTCTTGGTGTCTGCGAACCAGTACGCGGCTGTCGCGCCGTCGAAGTCGACGCCCTCGGTCGCCGCTGCCGCGCGCGTCTGCAGATCGCTCACGAGCTCGGCCGCGCGATCCGAGACGTCGAAGATCTCACCGAGCTCCGTGATCTCCGCGTACAGGGCGTCGACCTCGAGCGGCGTCGTCCGAGTCCCTCCGCCGTTGATGCTGGTCCCGTTGTCGCAGTCCGTCGGCGAGAGGTAGCTGTCGACGCCCGTCTCAGCGAATCGTTCGCGCGAGGTGACCCCGCCTTCAGCGAAGTGCCGGCCGAAGGAGGCGGTCACGAAGTCCGGGTCCGCGCCGAGAACAACCTCGTAGGTGGGGGCGTTGTCGGCCAGCCTCGGGACGGCGGCGTTGGCGTCAGCCAGCGACTCGAGGACCGGGTCGGTCCAGGATGCCGTGCCGACCATGCGGTCCTGGAGCCCGAGCGACAGGAGGATCTCCGTCGAGTTCTGGTCGAGCGAGACGACCCTTTCCGGGGCCGCGTCGATCGTCATCTGCGTTCCGCAGTTGTCGAGTGTCAGCGGATACTGCGTCGCCCCATCTCCCGCACTCGCAGCCGAGTTGGTCTCAACCGCCTCCGACGCTCCGCATCCGGAGAGCCCGAGGACCACTGCGGCGGTGAGGACGAGGCTGAAGGTGGCGCGCTGACGCACATGGGCTCCCTGGATCGAGTCGAGTCTGCCGACTGGCTCGCTAAGGATAGCCTTACCTGCGCGCTCGGGCGCGCGTCGGGCGCGCCAGGGAAGAGCGCGGAGGTCCGAGAACGCGGCGATGCGCTTGAGCTGCAGACAACCCGGACAGCGACGGGGCACACGCGTTCATCACTCAGGGATGATCGGAGCTCCGAGACGCTCTTCGACCTGCTGCCAGACACTTCGACCGAGTTCAGAGCTGAGGCTTGTCGGCACCGGGGTCGTGAGGATCGGCGCACCGGTGGCTCCCGTCCGGGGGCCGAAGTAAGCGGCAGCTGGGAGCATGGGTGTCGTCATCGCGGCGATCGCCGGCTGCGCAGCCGCATCCTTGCCCTGCACCACCCTCGAGAACACTGGCGCAACGGCCGCCGCGAGCGTGCGGACGAGCGCGGAGCGCTGATGCAGTGGGGGCCGGTCCGGCGTCAACGCGTCGATCGCGGAACCGGGGTGACTGACGACCGATCTCACGCGAGAACCACTCGCGACGAGACGTCGGTCGAGCTCGAATCCGACGATCTCCGCGGCATGCTTCGACATCGCGTAGGCGGCGCGAGGACGATACGCGGACGGAGCGAGCCAGCCGTCCGCATCGAACGGGATCTTCTTCGTGAGGAAACTGCCTGTGCTGATGACCCGCGCCTCAGTCGCGTGCGTGAGCGCAGGAAAGCTCAACCTCAGGAACTCGAGGTGCGCGAGGACGTTGACTCCGACCGTGGACTCGACCCCGAACGGACCTTCGCTGTAGGTGGGGTGAGCGGCGATGACGCCGGCGTTCATCACGAGACCGTGGACCGGCGGACCCGCGCCGATGCGCGACCCGGCCCCGCGAACGGATTCGAGGTCCGCGAGGTCGAGTTCGAGGTGGCGGTGGCGGGTGGGTTCCGCGAGGAGCGCGATGGCGTTCTGCGCTTTCTCCGCGGAGCGGGCCGCGACGATGATCTGCGCACCGAGGCGAGCGAGCCCTTCCGCGACGAAGAAGCCGATGCCGCTGGTTGCGCCGGTGACGATGATCGACTGTCCATCGAGTCGTGGTGTGTCCATTGATCAGGCTTTCCGTTCAGGCGCGGGGGCGCGGGGCTGTTGCGTTCGCGGGGAAGCCAAGCGGCAGCCGCACGTCGACCGCCCACTTCCTTCAAGTTCTGAAGTGACTGTAGCAGAAGCTTCAAGTCTTGTAGCAAGTGCTAGGGTGTGCGCATGGGAGACGAACGCGCACAGAAGCTCTCTGAGGCCCTCTTCGCCGCATACGACGTCGTCGCGCGCACCAACGACGCGCTCGAGCCGGCACTTGCAGAGTTCGGACTCACCGCAGTCACCGCTCACCTGCTCTGGGTGATCGACCCCGACGCGCCCGCACCGTCGATGCGCACGGCCGCCGAACGAACGCACTGCACCCCGCAGAACGTGACCTTCATGTGCCACCAGCTCGAGGCCAAGGGTCTCGTCACTCGAAAGCCGTCCCCCACCGACCTCCGACAGCGCGTCATCGAGCTCACCCCTGAGGGCCGTGCAGCTCGCGACGCGATCGTCGAGCTCGCCTCGACCAGCTCGCCGTTCGCCAACATCGACGAGTCCGACCTCGCGCGAATCACCGAGCTCCTCGGAAGCGCACCGTCGCGCCTGGCCTGAACACCCTCGGGCACGCGGATACCCCCTCTCCTACTGACTCCCGATGAGTCGAGCTGAGCCCCGCCTGGCGTGCCCACAGCGCACGACTCAGCCCCCGACTTGGCAGTCAGGGGCTGAGTTCAGTGCGCGTGGAGTTGGGCGATCGACTACCCGTCGAGCTCCGCAACCGCGAGGCCGTAGGTGACGTTCGCGGCGTTGTTGACGCCCGCGTAGATGAAGCCGAACGGGTTCTCTCCGCCGGTGATGGCGTTGTACACGCCGTCTACGCTGAACGCGCCCGTGGTCGGGTTGATCGGCACGAGAAGGCCGGCGTCGCGGCGCAGATCCACGCGCCCCTCGCTGACATCGGAGAAGCTGAGGATGACCTCGGCCGGGAGCGCACCGCGATTGACGGTGACGACGCCGGTGAGCGTCGGGAAGATCGTGACCCCGTCGACCTCGCTGCCCCGGTACTGGTTGGGGGAGAAGTTGATGGTGCCGGTCGTCTCTCCGGGTGCGGTGCGCGGGGCGATGACCTCCACCGTCACCGATACCGACGTGCCGCCGGTGATCGAAGCGGAGACGGTGCCCGTGAATTCCTGGCCCGAGCTCGCCCCGGCATAGAAGCCGCTCACGTTGACCGTGACTTCGAACTCGCCCGTCTCGGAATCGACGGCGGCGCTCGATGGGCCCGTGATCGGCGAGGAGTACGCCAGCTGCACGGTCTGCGGACGGGACCCCGCCTCGGTCGTGGCCGCGAACCCGCGCAGCGAGATCGTGGATTCACCATCAGAGACGACCGCCCCATCAGGACCCAGCGTGAGGGGCTCTGGGGCCGGCGCGGTCGAGGCGACCGCGAGGGGCGCGGCGAGTGCTGCACTGACAGTCGGCAACACCCAGGCGGCGGTGGTGACGACGGCCCGACGACTCGGTCCTGAAGATGGCTGGGAACTCATGAACATCCTTCGAATGGGGGAATCGCGGAAAGGTCGGCAACACGCAGAGAGGCCCAACCGCTTCAAGCAGAGTACCCGCGAGGCATGAACGAGCGGCGAAACCCGGTGGCGGCTTGACCCGGGTGGCCGCCTCGGAGTATGGGCCCCAACTGAACCCCTGGACAACTGGGATCCCAGTTGTACACTAGGCCCATGAAGACGCCACTGCCTCCCACCGCGACCGAGGTGGCCTACCAGCGGATTCTCGCGTGGCTGCGCGACGGCACATTCGCGCAGGGCAGCATGCTGAGCGAGAACGATCTCTCGAAGCGCTTGGCGGTCAGCCGCACTCCGGTGCGAGGCGCCCTCCGTCGCCTGGAATCGGATGGACTGGTGACGATCTTCCCGCAGCGTGGGGCGCTGGTCCGCACCCTCACGGCCGAGGAAGCGAGAGCCGTCGCGGACGCGAGGCAGGTACTGGAGTCTGCCGCCTTGGATTCCCTGTCCGTCGAGGCACGGCAGCGGTTGTGCATCCGACTCGAGGAGTCCATCCAGGATCAGCTGACCGAGCTCGAGCAGGGCAGCTACGAACGCGTCGTGCAGCTCACGATCGACTTCCACCGCATCTTCGTCGAAGCAGGGGGGAACCCGATCCTGTTGGAGTTCTACGACAAGCTCCGACAGCGTCAGGCGGCGATGACGCTCCGAACCTACGACGACGTCGCTGGCCGGTGGTCGGAGTTCATCGCGGAGCACCGACACCTCGTCGAGCACGTGCGCACCGGGGATCGAGGCGCGTTCCTCGCCGAGCTCCGCTCGCACATCCATCACACGCACGGGTCCCTCATGGGGTCACTGTGACCCGCATCACCGAACCCACCCACACCCGCAGAAAGGCACGACCATGACGCTCCCCTCCCCCTTGGACACGCTCAGGTCCGTTGCCGTCGCACCTATGGCTGGCGGCCCGAGCAGCCCTGGCCTCATCATCGCCGCGGCCCGCGCAGGACACTTCGCGCAGCTCGCCGGCGGGTACAAGACCGCGGCGGCGCTGAACGCGCAGATCGCCGAGGTGACCGAGGCCGGGGTGTCGGCGTTCGGCGTCAATCTCTTCGTCCCCAACCCCCACCCCATCGACGAGGCGGGATACGCCGCGTACTGGGAGAGCATCCGCGAGCACGCGTCGACGCACGATGATGCCGCGACCATGGCCGCCAGGCTGGAAGACGACGACGAGTGGTCGGAGAAGCTGGATGCGGTCATCCTCAGCCGGACGCCGGTGGTGAGCTTCACGTTCGGGCTCCCCTCGCCGAGTACGTTTCTGAGGCTGCAGGCGGCAGGGGTTCTCACGATCCAGACGGTGACCTCCGTCGATGAGGCCCGACAGGCCGCGGCAGCCGGCGCCGACGCCCTCACCGTTCAGGGGCACGACGCCGGCGGACACAGCGGTGTGTGGAATCCCGACACCTTCCCTGAGAACATCGCGCTCGCGACGCTCATCGAGCGCGTCCGGACGGTCACGGACCTGCCCCTGATCGCGTCGGGTGGGATCACGCGTCGCGAGCAGGTGCTCGAGCTCCTCGGCGCAGGCGCTGACATGGTCGCGGTCGGCACCGCGGTGCTTCGGTCAGAGGAGAGCGGAGCGTCTGCAGTGCACAAGGCCGCGCTCGCAGATGAGCAGTACACCGAGACGGCCTTCACGCGGGCGTTCACGGGTCGTCCCGCACGTGCGCTCGTCAACGCCTTCGTCGCGAGCCACGTGGATGCCCCGGTCGGGTACCCAGCGCTGCATCACCTGACCCGCACCATGCGGGCGAAAGCCACGGCCGCGGGCGACAGCACGCTCGTCAACCTCTGGGCAGGACAGGGCTGGCGAGAGGCGAAAGACGGCCCCGTCGTCGCGATCCTCGATGCTCTGGAACCGTGAGACCGTCGGGGTCCTTTTGCACCGACGGACATCGTCGCGCCTGCGTGGTGGCGCTCAGACCCTCGGACGAGCTCCCGATTCGCACATCGACGTTCGAGAGGTGGCTCACGCGAGGATGGACCGAGCAGCCTCCTCGCCCATGCGTATCGCGCCTTCGATATGCGTGAACCCAAGTCCGGCGATGTCGGAGCTCGCGAAGCGGATCCTCCCGACTGCGGCCTTGGACGCCTCGCCGTATCGCACGGTGCCACCGACGTCGAAACTTGCCCCGTACGCGCCTCGCGTGTAGCGCTCGTTGACCCAATCGCTCTCGAAATACGTTCGTGGATGCAGGGCGGCGTCACCGAAGTACGCAGCGAACGACCCGAGAACGGCACTGCGTCGTGCCTCCTCGGAGAGGCCGTAGAGACGATCGGCCACCCGGTCCGAGACGAACCCGACGAGCGTGCCACCACGGTCGCCGGGCACCGTGTTGTCGTACGCCTCGTGCACGTCCTGGTAAGGACTGAAGGCCGTGCCGGAAAGACCGTTGTTGCGCCAGAACGGCTCGTCGTACCAAGCCTGCACTTTGATCACCTGACCGCTGGAAAGGTGCTGATATGCCTGCTGCTTGATCGGCGGGAGGGCAGGCTCGAAGTCGATCCGCGAGATGAGCTGCGGTGGAACGGCGACGATCACGTCCGAGGCCAGGAAATCGGCATCGTCCGTGCGCACGAGAATGCGATCGCCGGAGTGCGCGATGGTGCGAACATCCGTACTGAGCCGCATCGCATGCTCGCCGACCCTCTTGGCGAGGGCGAGTGGCACCTGGTGCATGCCACCGCTGACTCGACGATCGAGAATGAAGTCGGGGTCCACGAGATCATCGAATCCGCCAGCACTCGCGCACATGACGAGGGCCTGGAGCATCGAGAAGGCATCGGCCGGTTTGGTGAGCATGGCCCCGGCGATGAAGAGCGCGACGTTGTCAACCGCCTCGTCATCAGTGGAACGGGCGCGGAGCCAACCGTCCAAGGTCACCGAGTCCAGTTCGGCAGCCCGAGGATGCAGCCACGGTGTCGATGGGTCGATCTCGAGCGACAATGTCTGCAGCTCGGCCATGAGTCGCTCTGCCTCAGCGACGGTTGCCGGGGGCATCGGGAACATCTCGCCGACGTAGGTGCGCACGACGCCATCGGGCCCGATGTAGACGTTCTCCCCCGTCCTGTAGCGCTGGAACGTCTGCAGGCCCAACTCCTCGATGACCGCGATCAACCTCGTCTGGTCTGGCGCGATCCACTGCCCGCCGACCTCGACGAGCGTCTCGCCGTGGTGCTCCGACTTCACCCGCCCGCCGACACGATCCCGCGCCTCGAGCACGAGCACGGAGCGCCCGGCGTCCTGCAGCATCCGAGCCGCAGACAACCCGGCCATGCCTGCGCCGATGATGACCACGTCCGCGTCTTGGGTCCGATCAGTGCGGCCAGTCTCAGTTCTCGTCATCTCGCATCTCCTCGTCTCCGGCGCTCGGCGCCGTTTCCATCGAACCCGGACCGTACGACCCGGAACAGACTGCTGTCACGGGTGACCGCGCCGCGAATGAACCCTCCGTGGCTGCGCGCCGTGTCGCGGAGGAAGTGCACGACCTCCTCGGTGATCTCCTCGCCCGGCAGGACGTTCGGGATGCCGGGCGGGTAGGCCGCGAGCGTGTCCGAGGACACCCGCCCCACCGCCAGCGCGGCCGGCACCAGCTCACTCGGAGCGAGGAATGCGGCTCGGGGCGTGAGCACGCTCCGGCCTGCCGGCGGCAGCGTCCGCTGCAGCACACTTGGCGGCGTGGCCGCGTCGGTGAGACCCTCCCCTGCGATCCTGGCCGCCTCCTCGAGACTCGACACGATCCTTTCGACATCGGGTTCGGCCCCCGCCCCGAGCAAGGCGATCACGGCATGCGAGGTCGCGGCTTCGAAGTAGACGCCGAGGCTGTTCGCGCAGATCTCCTTGAGCTCGTACCCGGAGATGCCGAGGGCTGAGACGTCGATGGGCACGTGCAGCGGATCCATCGCCACGATGTCGGGGAACTGGCTGAAGCTGTCCTCGACGAGCGTCAGCGCGCTGCTCGCACGCACTGCCGCACGCAGCGCATCCGCCGAGCGCACCGACCTGGCGATGGCCTCGGCCCCCGTGCTCAGGTGGTGGCGAGCGATGTCGAGGGACGCCAGCAGCCACGTGTTCTCGCTCGTGGACTGCTCGAGGTTGAAGGTGCGCTCGACAAGCGGTTCGAGCAGGTCTGCGAACGGTCCCTCCGCCAAATGCAGCATCGCCGATTGTGTGAGGCTCTGGCCGAGCTTGTGCGTGCTGGAGACAACCAGATCGGCGCCTTGACGCAACGGGTTCTCCGGAACGAGCGGGCTGAAGCCGAAGTGTGCACCCCAGGCCGCATCCACCACAAGGGGAAGCCCGTGCCGGTGAGCGACGGACGCGAGCCCCTCGACATCGGCTACTGCCCCGAAATAGCTCGGGCTGATGATGTAGACCCCGGCCACGTCGTCACCGGCCGCCGCGCTCGCTGCGATCACGTCCTCCAGGTCGGCCGGGGAGACGCCGTGCGCGATGCCGCGCTGCACGTCGATCCCTGGGAGCACGAAGCGCGGCGAGAGGCCCGAGAGGATGAGACCGTCGACGAAGGAGCTGTGCGAGCTGCGCTGGGAGATCATTCCGGATGCCAGGCAGCCGAGGGCGAGCGCGGCAACGCGGTTGCCCTGCGAGGCGCCGTTTGTGAGGAACCAGACCCGGCGGGCTCCCCATGCGTCCGCAGCGAGTGCTTTCGCGCGATCCAGGGGGTTGTCATCGCCCTTGTCGAGCCCGGTGAGGAGTGGCGTCCAGTCTTTCGCGAACGGGCGATCGGACATGAACCGGTCGAGGCGCTCTGGCACGGCACCGGCCTGAGCGCTGTGACCGGGCACGATCACTCGGACGAGATCTCGCTGCGCGAACGCGTCGAGCGCGTCCGCATACGGGGTCCGATCCTGGCTGTGCACATCTGAGGATGCTGCGGAGTCTTTGGTCATCGTTCAGTACCTCCAGCGGACCCGCGCCGCCACATCGTCGCCGTCGAGGTCGCGGTGGACCTCCCAGTCACGAGCACGTACCACGCGGTAAGAGTCGAAGAGCTCGGGCCCGAGCAGGTCACGGAAGAACGTGCTCGCGGAGTAGCGTTCGAGTGCGTTCCCGAGGTCGGTGGGGAAGCGCTCCACCCCCAGGCGCGTCCGTTCGGCATCAGAGAGCTCGGCAGGATCTGCACGGACGGCGGCCGGCAACGGCGTGCGCCTCCGGACGCCCTCGGTAGCCGCCCCGATCAAAGCGGCCACTGCCAGGTAGTGGTTGGCGGCGGGGTCAGCGCACTTCACTTCGATGTTCGACTGCTCGGCACCGTACCCCGCGAAGCCACCCATGTACCGGACCGCCGCTTCGCGGTTGCTCGGCCCCCAGCAGGCGTATGCCCCTGCCCAGTGGTGCGGTTGCAGTCGCTCGAAGCTCAGCGTGGATCCTCCGAGCAGCACTAGACCGTCGACGAGGTTGCCGACGATCCCGCCGACCATGTGCTCCGCGTCCTCCGCCATGCCTGACTCGCGCTCGGGATCGAAGAAGATGTTCGACCCGCTGGCCGACGCCGACAGGTGGATGTGGCATCCGTTCGATACGCCGCCAAGCACGGCAACGGGGGCGAAGGAGACCAGGAACCCGTGTCGAATGGCAACGCGGGTCACGATCATGCGGGCGAGGACGTAGTCGTCGACAGCACGCACCGGGGCGCGCGGCGCTAGGGACAGCTCAATCTGCCCGGACTCGTACTCGGGGTGCAGCTGCTCGACGGGGACACCGGCGACACGGAGGGCGTCGAGCAGATCAAGGTGCCAGGCCTCGAGCTCCAGGAACGGCAGGGTGCCGTACCCCGGTCCCGAGTGGGCGAGTTCCGGCGCGTCCTTCGTGCCCCGGAAGAGGGTGAACTCCAGCTCCATGCCGACGAGGAACTCGTAGTCGGAGTCATTCGCGATGCGCTTGAGGGCCGAACGCTGACAGGTGGGGTGGGGCATGCCGTCCAGGGCGAAGAGGTCGCTTGGCGCCCACGCGAGGCCGAGCTCTTCGTCGATCCAGGCCAGGGCACTCGAGTCGGGAATGCCACGCAGGTCGCCGATGGTGGGATCGATCGCCGTGGTCGAGGTAGCGAAATCATCAACCGCCAGGAGCATGCCCACGCTCAAGGAGATCGTCGATCCCTTCGTGAGAGCCGAGGGCACCCGGTCTTGCGGGATGACCTTGAGCCGGCTGATTCCGGCGTTGTCGATGTGCGAGATCATCAGCGCACGGATGTCCCGGATGTCGACGTTCTGCGGTGCGTCAGGCATGGAGCTCCTTCTGGTCGAACATGAGCTGGGGGTTGTTTCGCACGACGGCGAAGTAAGCGCGGAGCATCATCCGCGCCAGCACCTCGACGAGGTCGTCATCTGGTGCAAACGCCGGATTGTGCAGTCCGGGCGAGTCGGCGTGGCCATCACCGACGCCGACGAAGATCATGAGCGAGGGGAAGAGCTCGCAGTAGAACGCGAAGTCATCTGACCCACACGATCGGAAGGGTTCCGCCTGCACGGCACCGTCGTCCTCGAGTGCGGCAGCGATGGCTGCCGTCAGCTCCGGATCGTTGTGCAGCACGGGCTCGCCCTGACTGAAGACCACTTCGGCCTCGCATCCGTACGCCCCCGCGACTGAACGCGCGACTTGGCCGAGCTCGGCTTGGAGGAACCTCCGGTCGCCCTCGTGATAGCTGCGCACCGTTCCGCCGAGCGTTGCTTCGCCGGGGATCTGATTGTTGGAGTCGCCGGCGCGGAGACGGCCGATCGTCACGACCGCGGGCGTCATCGGATCGATTCGCCGGGAAACCAGCTGCTGGACCGCTTGGACGATGGCCGCGGCCGCCACGATCGGATCGTTGCCACGGTGCGGATAGGCGCCGTGGGCGGCCCGGCCCGTGATCCGGACCTCGAAGTCGTCTGCCGACGCGTTCACCGGGCCAGGAATCGACGAGATGTGCCCGCTCGGGAGCGCCGGCTGAAGGTGAAGGCCGAGCATGGCCTGGATCTCGTTGCTTCTGAACTCATCGCTGGCGACGAAGTCACGGGCGCCAGACGGCATCACCTCTTCGCGCGGCTGGTAGGCGGCGACGAACCCGATCGGGATCTCAAGCTCGCTGAGCGTCATCACTGCCGCCGCGAGCGCGGCCGCATGCACATCGTGGCCGCACAGGTGCGCAGCACCTGGGCGCTCGGACGACCACGCTCGACCGCTCTTCTCCTGGATCGGCAGGGCATCGAGCTCCGCACGGACCGCCACGGAGGGCCCGCTCGCGGGGCCGACCCGGACGTACATCCCCTCCGCGACCGGCACGCCCGTGACACCGAGTGCAGCTTCGATGAGGGACCGAGTCTCCGTCTCTTCCCCGCCGAGCCGCGGGCTGCGGTGAATACTGTGGCGCAGTCCGATCGCCGCCGGGATGTGGCCGGCGAGGTGTCGGCTCGCTTCGCGCTCGAGCGCGTCGAGTTCCGCGATCCTCACGCGTGGTCCTCGATTCCGTAGAGGCGCTCGGCGTTGCCGGACGCGATCAGGCCCGCGATGCGGCGCGCTTGCTCGGCGGTCGTCCAGTCGTCGGCGATCCAGCTGTCGAGGAGTCGCCCCAGCTGCGTTCGCCACGACAGGCTGCTGATGAGGTACTGCTCGGCGAGGCCGTAGGCGTCCGAAGAGAACAGGATCTTCGTGAATGGAGCGACCTCCATCATGTGTCCGATCGCCACACCTGCGCTTGGTCCGAGGTAGTGGGTGACGGCTCCGACGTCGCAGTACACATGCGGGAAGATCTGGGACAGGATCCCGGCCTCCCGGATGAACGGGTAGCAGTGCAGGAGGGTGAATGCGGCGCCGGACTCGACGGTTGCCGCGAAGAACCTGGTCGCCCGTGACGGGTCGGCTCGGAACAGCTGTATGTCGCTGTCTCCGTACCCCGTGTGCAACTGGATCGGCTTGCCGAACGGGATCGCCGCCCACAGCAGGTGGCGCAAGATGACGGGCTCGGTGAGCCGCCAATCCCCCGTGGCCGAGGCTGCGGAGAACCATCGCCCTGCTGCCTCGACGACCTCAGCGTCGCTCGGCGGCTCGGGCGGGATGTCGAATCCGAACCGGTAGACGATGATCGATTTGAAGCCGATCGCGCGCTCGGCGGCCTCGGTGAGTGCGGTGAGGAAGTCGCTGGCGAACGTTGCCGCGGTGCTCGCGGGGGCAATGTGCTCTGCAATGCGCTCGAGTCGCACGATCTCATGGGCAGGAAGCCCGGTGATCTCCGCCATGGTCGATGGCGAGGCCACCGGCGATGCTTCGAACCCCGTGTCGATGAGCAGGCGTGAGATCCCTGAGGCGCCCATCAGACGGCGATGCACCTCGTCGGCTCCGAGCTCTGCGCGCCGGTCGAGATAGGCGTCGATTTCGGTGTGGCGCGGGAGGTCGAGCAGCGGCGCGCAGCGGGAGCGGATCGCGAGGCCGATTGGAGAGTCGAGTGTCTCTTGCGGTGTGGGGGCCAGGTGATCGGACTCCGTCGCGAGGAGGCGGAACTCTTCGCCCGTCAGCGAGGTTGGAACCAAGCCGTGGCAATGGTGATCCAGCAGCGACAGTGAATCGGTCACGCTCATGTGAATCCCTTCGAAGTTTCGTCGTTGCCGACATGAGATCGAGGCGATATTTCCGGTATGCACGTTCCGAACAACCCCGTTCGAGGCACACTATCTCAGATCCAAGCAGAACGTAACCAGAATTTCACATCATTATCTATTGACCCTTTCTGGAATGTGAGTATCGTGAATCCAACGCATTCCAGACCGCTCGGGCAACGGTGTCCGAGACCACAACTGCAGGGAGTCCCCCATGAGTTCCAAACGCGTCCAAGTGCCTTCTCGTCGGGCAGCAGCACTGGCGGCAGTGGCGGCTGTGACCCTGACCATGTCCGCATGTGCACCCCCGAGTGGTGGGTCCTCCGGAGACGGGGAGGGTGACGTTGTCCTGGGCCTGCTTGCACCGCTCACCGGCGGCTCGGCCGCCGACGGCGAGCTCATGGAGCAAGGGGCGCGTCTCGCCGTCGACGAGTTGAACGCGGCGGGCGGCATCGATGGGCGGACAGTGACGCTCGAGGTCGCCGACGTCAAGGACCAGAGCGCCGACGCGGTGGCCTCAGCGGTCAACTCCCTGACGGCCAACCCCGACGTGGCAGCGGTCCTGACCGGGTACGCCAGCACCACCAACTTCGAGATCGACCTCATGGCCGAAGCGGGCATGCCCTACATCATCGGCGGAGGCAGCGACCAGACAGCGGCGATCATCTCCGCGGACCCAGAGGCCTACCCGACAGTGTGGTCGCTCACCCCCTCGTACGCCGGGTACGGCACCGACTTCCCTGCCAAGGTCGCAGCGTGGGACGAAGACGGCTCCTTCCCACTTCGCAACGAGACCGTATACATCATCTCCAGCGACAATCCCTACTCGAACGGAATCGCCTCCGGGCTGAGTGAGACGTTCGAGAGCGACGGCTGGAACGTCATCGGCCCCGACACCGTTCCGTTCGGCGAAGTCAACGACTGGACGACGCAGATCACCAAGATCAAAGAAGCCGATCCTTCGGTCATCGTCAACACCGACTACCAGACCGCGAACGCCGCGAGCTTCCTCAGCCAATTCGTCGCCAACCCGACCGACTCCCTGGTGTTCTCGCAGTATGCGCCGAGCGTGCCCGAGTTCATCGATCTGGCAGGCTCCGCAGCGAATGGCGTGCTCTACAACCTGCCGATCTCCCCGTTGAAGACCACGCCGGAAGGCGAGGCGGCGATCGCGGCTTTCGATGAGGCCTACGGCACCGACCCTGGCCTCTACGGAATCATGCTCTACGAATCCGTCCGCCTGTGGGCGGATGCCGCCGAGGCCGCCGGTGACCCCACCAACCGAGAGGCGGTCGGCGCCGCGATCGGCGATCTCGACGTCGTGACCTCACTCGGTCGAGTGCATTTCGACCCGGCGACGCATCTCACCGTGGCGGGCGACGACGGAATCCCGATGATCTACTTCCAGATCCAGGATGAGCAGCGAGTCAGCATCGCACCGGACGAAGCCGCCGAGACCTCCTTCACCGTGCCGCCATGGATGCAGTGACCCCCCGGCCCGGCCCCGTGCTGTCCGTGCGCAACGCCAGCCGGGTGTTCGGCGGCTTCACCGCAGTGCGCGACGTCTCCTTCGATGTAGCCGAGGGCGAGATCCTCGGCATCGCGGGCCCCAACGGCGCGGGCAAGTCGACGCTCTTCAATCTGATCTCCGGCGTACCGTTCGGACCGTCGTCGGGTGAGATCTGGTTCGACGGGGCGCGGATCGACCGACTCCGTGCCCCGAAGATCGCGCGACGCGGCCTGCGTCGCACGTTCCAGAGCGAGCAGCTGTTCACGACGCTCACAGTCGGGGACAACGTGTCAGTCTCCGCCGCATACCTCAGCACCGGTATGACCCGTGCGGCCCGGCAGGAGTCCATCGACATCGCCATCGACGCCGTCGGTATCGGTGCATACCGTGACCTGCCATCCGGCGAGGTGCCGTTGTTGGTGAAGAAGAAGCTCATGATCGCCTCGGCCCTGGTCGCGCAGCCGCGGCTCCTGATGCTCGATGAACCAGCGGGCGGGCTGGACGCGGAAGACCAGGCAGAGCTCGTCGAGCTCCTCAGCTCGCTCAACAGCCAGGGCCTGACGCTGCTCATCATCGAGCACGTCCTGAGCCTCCTCCGCGAGCTGGCGGGTCGGATGGTCGTGATGGCTGCCGGTTCTTCGCTGAGCGAGGGGACTCCCGAACAGGCGCTCAGCGACCCCGCCGTCGTCGAGGCCTACCTGGGAGGCGCGCATGAGTGAGCATCCACTGCTCGAGATCTCGGGGCTCCGAGCGGGGTACGGCCGGGCGACCGTGCTCCGGGGCGTCGACGTCACCGTGCAACGAGGAGAGGCGATCGCTCTCCTCGGCCCGAACGGCCACGGCAAGACCACCATGCTCAACACCGTCTCCGGGCTCATCCGCCCGATGGCGGGAGCCATCCGATTCCAGGACGAGGACATCGTGCGCCGCGACCCGACGGAGATCTTCCGCCGCGGACTCGTCCACATCCCTCAGGGCAGCCTGCTGTTCCCGCGCCTGACCGTGCAAGAGAATGTGCTGCTCGGTTCGCGTCGCCCCGAGGCCCGTGCCCACCGGAGCGAGACGCTCGAGCTCGTGCAGGCCCTGTTCCCGAAACTGCAGCAGCGCCGCGACCAGCTCGTCGGCACACTGTCCGGCGGTGAACGGCAGATGGTCGCGATCGCAATGGGTCTGATGGCGAGGCCGGAATTGCTGGTCCTCGACGAGCCCACGCTCGGACTCGCACCCAAGGTGCGGGGCGAGATCCTAGCAGCCCTCAAACAGGTACAGCGCACAGGACTCACGCTCCTGGTCGCAGACGGAGACATCGATTTCCTCTTCGAGCTCACCGACCGTTGGTATCTCATCGAACTCGGCCGCGTGGTCGGAAGTGGCAGCGCAGACCAGCGCCCCTCACAACAGGAGGTCATGGACATGTACGTTGGCGGGACCCATCCCACAGCCAGCTCGACTCCGGCAGGCAACAATGGCTGACGCACTCATCGCCATCCTCGTCTCCGCCGTCGTGCTCGGCTCGCTCTACGCTCTTCTGGCGAGCGGATTGTCGATCGTCTGGTCCACCCTCGGCGTATTCAACTACGCCCAGGGCGGGATCCTGATCGCGGCCGGATATCTCATCTGGACCCTCGCCGGTCCGCTTGGGGTCCCCGTGCTTCTGGCCTTCATCCTCGCCGTCCCGCTGGTGGCCCTTCTCGGCGTCGTGCTCGAACTGGTGGCGGTCCGTCCACTCGTGCACCGCGCCAACGGCACCCTGCTGGTGATGGTGTCGACGCTCGCCGTCGCGAGTGCCATGGGTGGCGCCATGCAGCTCATCTGGGGCCCGACGAACCGCCAGCTTCCCGCAGTCTCAACGGAGACGGTGTCCATCGGAGGGACCCAGGTCGCAGTGACAAGTCTGCTCGCCCTCGCGCTCGCCCTCGCTCTCGTGATCGGGCTCATCCAACTGCTGAACCGCACCGAGTGGGGCGCGGGCATCCGCGCCGTGGCGCAGAATCGCGACATGGCGCTGCTGATGGGGATCAAACCGTCTCGGGTATACGCGACGGTCTTCGGCATCGCGGCCGTCCTGGCATGCGCTGCAGCGCTCATCTACGGAACGACGTCCACCCTCACACCCACGAAGGGCTTCGAGCCGCTTCTGACTGCTTTTGTGGTGCTCGTGTTCGGCGGCTCCGCGACACTCTGGGGAACGCTCCTCGGCGCGTTCGTGATCGGCCTGCTCGAGGCGGCCACCTCGTTCGCGCTCGGCCTGCAGTGGAGTCCGGTCATCGTGTTCGTGGTGCTGGTCGCGGTCCTCCTGATCCGACCCCAGGGCTTGGTCAAAGGACGGACGGCATGAAACATCTCCTCTTCCGCTTCGGCGTCTACGCCGCCCTGCTGGCCGCGGCGTTCTTCACGCCGTACGTGATCGTGTCCGGCCCCGCGCGGCTTCTGGCCATCACTGCCTTGCTCTACGCTCTGCTGGCGACCAGCTGGAACCTGACGGTCGGGTTCGGTGGCATCTTCAACTTCGCGCACGTGGGCTTCTTCGGCCTCGGCGGCTACGCCATGGCAGTCTCGACGGTGTCGTGGGAATGGAATCCGTGGTGGGGCCTCCTGTTCGGCGGGCTCACGGGAGCGGCCGCCGCCGCCGTGGCCTTCCTCCCGGCGCTGCGGATGCGAGGCATCTACGTGGCACTGGTGACCTTCATCTTCGTGCAGTTGTGCTTCTACCTGGTGCTCGCCGTCCCCGGGCTGACCGGCGGCTCCAACGGGCTCCCCGGTGTGCCAGGGCTCGCGCTCGGCGACTTCCGCCTCTCGGATGCCGGCGGACTCGGCTATCTGTGGCTCACGGCGTTCGCTGTCGTCGCTCTGGTGATCGTGCTGCACCACGTCATCCGATCGCCCTTCGGGCAGAGCCTCATCGCGCTGCGCGACAACGAGCAGCTGGCGATCAGCCGCGGCATCAACCGCATCCGACAGCAACTGCTCTCCTTCGTGCTGAGCGGGTCGATCGCGGGCATCGCCGGTGCGCTGTACGTCTCGTTCTTCCGAGTCGCCGACACCACCCTCTTCAGCTTCGGCTTCGTGACCCTCGGCCTGAGCATGATCTTCCTCGGAGGTACCGGACACATCTGGGGACCGGTCCTCGGCGCGATCGTGGTCACGTTCGTCGACCGCTCCCTCACCGGCCTCGGTGCCTGGCAGCTGATCATCATCGGTGCGGGAACCGTACTCGTGATGATCTTCCTCCCGAAGGGGCTGGCCGGCCTCGTCGACACCTCCGTCCGCGCAGTCGCCCGCCAGGTGCGCCGACGGAGACCACCCTCCGCCCCGCAAACCATCCCATCGGCTCCAACCGTCACCTCACCAGGAAGCAGGATCGACCATGCCCGCATCTGACGCACCCCTCATGCCCGAGCCCGCGCTCGCACTCCGCGAACGGGTGCTCGCTGCCGTCGACGCGCTGACCCCGCGGATGATCGAATCGGTGGCTGCCGCCGTGCGCATCCCCAGCATCAACCCGAAGTACCCAGGGCAGGTCTACGACGACCATGTGGGACGCGAGAGCGAGGTCAGTGCGCTCGTCGCCGAGATCTACCGTGAGGCGGGAGCCGAGGTGGAGATGATCTCGGTCGAAGCGCAGCGGGACAACGCCTGCGCCCGTCTCGTCGGGTCCGGTGGCGGACGCTCGCTGCTGCTCAACGGGCACGTTGACGTGGTCCCGGCAAACGCTGAGAAGTGGAGCGAGGACCCATTTTCCGGACGGATCACGGACACGGCCGTCCACGGCCGCGGCACGACTGACAACAAGGCTGGCGTCGTGGCCGCCGCGTATGCCGCCCTCGCACTTGCCAAGGCCGGTGTGACGTTGCAGGGCGACCTCGTGCTCCAGGCCGTTGTCGGTGAGGAGGTGGGCGATCACGAGGCGGGCACCACCGCGGCAGTGAACGCGGGATACACGGCGGATGCGGCGATCGTCGTGGAGCCGTCTCATTTCGATGATGGGGATCCCAACTACGCCATGTCGACCCCGGGCGGCCTGGTGTTCCGCGTCACATTGCAGGGGAAGACGGCGCATTCGAGCCTGCGGGGCATGACCGTCCACCCGACGCTGCGCGGCGAGGCGCTCGGCGTCAACACCATCGACAAGTACTGGGTCGTCTACTCCGCGCTCCGCGAGCTCGAGAACCGCTGGGCGCTCACCGATCGGCACCCCGACTTCGTCCCCGGCTATTTCAATCTCCTCCCCGGCGTCCTCGAGGCGCACCCGGTGGGCTTCCGGGTGCCATTCGCCCACCCGGACGAGCTGGTCGTCGAATACTGCGTGGCCCACCACCCCGACCGCACCAATGCCGAAGTGGTCGCCGAGGTAGAGGCCGTGATCACTGCCGCATGCGCAAACGACTCTTGGCTCGCGGCCAACCCTCCCCAGATTGAGTGGACGCTGCTGTGGCCGCCATACAACGCTCCTGAGGACCTCGACGTGGTGCCGGCGCTGCGCGCTGCGCACAGCGACGCTCTCGGCGCGTTCGACGGTTCACGCCCGGCGCTGCGCGAGGGATTCATGGGCCTGTGCGACGCGACCTGGCTGCAGGAGGCTGGCATCCCCGGTGTGATCTACGGGCCGGGGGCCGCCACCACCGCCCACGCCGAAGGCGAGTACGTGCCGATCCACCAGATCATCACGGCGGCCAAGACCTACGCGCTGACGGCTGTGCGCTACTGCGGCGTGGCCTGAGCGAACGGCGGCTGCGGCTTACGCCAGGGGTGCTCGAGTGGCACCCCTGGCGCGCATGGCCTCGAGCTGCTCGAGCCGCGCTCGCCCCTCGTCGCCGATCCGGTCGGTGACCGCCGCGATGAGGCTCTCCACGAGTGCGAGGGCCGGCACCAGGCTGTCGAAGGGTGACGGTGCCTCGACCCGCACTGGCAGAACGACCCTGGCCAGGTCGGCGACGGGTGAGAGCCACCGATCCGTGAGCAGCACCACCTCTGCTCCCCGGTCTGCCAGGCGCTGGGCGAACCTCACCGTCTCGATGTCGTAGCGGCGATAGTCGAAGACCACGATCACGTCGGTGCGTGACGAATCGTTGACGAGCCCGAGCCGGCCGATCTCGTCATCGGGAACCACCTCGACTCCTGGTCGGATCATCTGCAGGTGCGAGCACAGGTACTTGGCGAGGATCCAGCTGAAGCGGCCACCCATCAGGTGCACTCGGCGTCGCGGATCCGCGAGCAGGGAGACGGCGCGGTAGAACTCGCTTTCCGGCAGCTCGGCGAACGATTCGTTGATCCCCTGGTTGTACAGGTTCGCCGCATAGCCGAGGAACTGCGAGGACTCGACCCGCCTATCTGCGCGGTCATACTGCTCGAGCGGTGATCCGAGATGCTCGTGGACCTCCCGAGCCAGCCGTCGCTGGAAAGCCGGATACCCCGAGAACCCAAGCCGAGAGATGAACCGCACGACCGTCGGCGGCGAGACGTTCGCTCGCTTCGCCAGCTCTGCCATGCGTTCGAGCCCGGCAATCGGGTAATTCGCGAGGAGCGTGCGGGCGACCTTGCGCTCGCTCGCCGAGAACCGATCCAGGGCGTCGCGGATGAGCTCCTCGATCGCCGGTTCGGACACGTCACTGCCTTCTGTCACCGGACACCCCCCTCGTGTAACGCACGTTACGAGGTGAGCCTACCGCCGTTTCTTTCGGGTCGAGCCTTCGACGCCGTCTTCCTCGTCAGACCGGCCCGCGAGCTTCTCCTGCCGCGGCGGACGATCCCGGCTCAGAGCACCTCTCCCCTGCAGATTCGTCGTAGTCCGTGGCTGCCAGCCCCTCGAAGACTCGTCTCCCCCGGAATCGAGGCAACGCGCGCTCGTGACAACGGCCCTCAGATCGATGAATCGTCTCCGGATGCACGGGAGTCGACCCCGCGATCGCCGGCCTGCAGCGCCAACTCGAGCACCTGCCGTGCCACCAGCTCCGGCTCGGATGCCGTGACGACGTGGCCCGACTGCTCCGCCCGCACGTGCACCGCCCCCGGATGCGCGGCGACCGTCTCCAGGTGCGCCGCGATCAGCGGGCCGCGCGTGCGGTCCGCCGGCGTCTCCTTCATGCCCGAGATCACCCGCATGGGCAGGTCGCCGAGCCGCGGCGGGCGCGACCGCAACCCGGCGAGCTCGCTCCCCACGAGGCGCTGCTCGGCGGCGGCGGCCCGGGCCGCGGCCGGGTTCGTCGACGCATCCAGCGCCTGTGCCGCCGCGATCGGACCCATCCCATCGACGAGGCTCCGCAGCTGCACACGCAGCAGGCCGAGTCGGGCGGCGGGTTCCAGCACCGCGGCCGAGAACGCGAAGAGGCGCCGCGTCGAAGGCCGGAAATACAGGGCCGCGTGCTCGTCGCTCTGGTCGACCAGCACAACCCCATCCATCGGCGCACCCGCCGCAAGGCGACGTGCTGCCAAGCGCCGCACGATGGGTCCACCCCAACTGTGGCCGACGAGCACCAGCCGAGAGGGCTCCTGCGCGTTCACCACTGCGTCGAGGTCATCCGCGAGCCGCTCCAACGTGCGCGGGGCGGGATCCGGTGTGCTCTCCCCATACCCGGCACGCTCGTAGGCGACGACCCGCACGCGCTCCGCGAGCACCCGGTGCACGAGCCCCCAGTACAGGCCGCTCGCACCGAGGCCCGCCTCGAGCACGACCACCGCGCCAGCATCAAGAGGCCCGCTCGCGAAGGTGCGCAGGCGACGACCGTCGGGGGTGGTCACGAAGGCGGCGGAGTCGATCATCCCGGCATGCTCTCACGCCCCGACAACCACTCGCCAGGCACCGGTGGCAGCCTCCGGTGCGAGGATGGCCCCAATGGATATCGAATTCTCGGCCATCGAGGGCGGCACCGTCGAGCTGCACGACGCCCGCCGGAAGCTGCGGAGGCGCGTCGAGCTGGAGCCGTTCGAGATCGGCGTCTACGCCGTCACCCAGTCGCAGCTCGGCGAGCTCCTCGGCGAAGCCACCGACGACGGGACCAGCCACCCCGAACGGCCAGCGACCGACGTCAGCTGGCTGCGCGCCATCCGCTTCTGCAACGCCGCCTCCGAATGGGAAGGGCTCGACCCCGCTTACTCGTACGACGGCGAGCAGGTCACGTGGCACGTCGACTCCGACGGCATCCGCCTCCCCACCGAATCGGAGTGGGAGCTCGCGTGCCGCGCCGGGTCGACCGCAGCCCAATACGGGCCGCTCGCCGACGTCGCCTGGACGAGCCTCGACGGCGTCACCAGCCCGCAGCCCGTCGGCGGCAAGCACCCCAACCTCAACGGCCTCTTCGACACCCTCGGCAACACGTGGGAATGGTGCTGGGACCACCTCGACCCGGCCCGCTACGACGACTACCGCGTGTTCAGGGGCGGCGGCTACGCCGACGACACGTGGAGCGTCCGCGCCTCCGTTCGCCGCGGCGGTGCGCCACGCATGCACCACGAGGACGTCGGGTTCCGCGTCGCGCGCGGCGGGTTCGACGCCGTGGATGCGGCCCAGGGCTGGTCAGCGGCAGCCGATCGCGAGCGCGCGACGTTGGAGGGGCCCACCCCGTTCGGGTGGACCCCTCAGAGCTGACCGGCGCCAGCCGCCATCCTCAAGCTGAGGTGACCGTTCGGCTCGGACAGCGAGCCGTCAGACCGCGAACTGGATGACGCCCGTGACGATGAGCGTCAGCAGGGTCGTCCACAGGATGATCGCGGCCGCCTGCCACACCAGCACGCGCCCCTTCGAGATGCCGCTTCCCGCGAGCGCGGCGGCCGTGAAGTGCGTCGGGAGCAGCAGCGGGCCGAGGAGGCTCACACCGGCGACCCCGTAGCGATTGAAGGCACGCTGGAACTTCTCGCGGCTCGCGGTCTTAGGCTTCGCGTCCGCCGGCGACTTCGCGAAGCGTGCCCGGATGGCAGCACCCAGGTACACGACCAGCGCTACCGCGATGAAGTTCCCAACTGCGCCCGCCACCGCGGCGATGACGGGGTTGATGCCGCCGATGATGCCGATCGTCGCGGCCCCCTCCCCCTCGATGAAGGGAACGGCGCCAGCGAGCGCCACGATGAGGGGCTGGAGCCACTCGGGCAGCTGCGCCATCAGGTTCTGGAAGCCGAGGATGAGCTCTGCGATGGGATTCATGGTGTGGCCTTTCCAAGCTGCGATCTGGGCTACCGCGTCGGAGTACCGCGGTGATGACTCCATTCCAGTCGGGATGCTCGCGCAGCGGCAGTGTCACCGCGTCACCACTCCTCGTGAGGATGCGCGTGCCGGTTCGTGACATATGTCACGGGTCGCGCGTCCCCCGCTGGCCTACCGTGGAGGGATGAGCACTCCACGCATCGGCGAGATGGCGCTCGCCCGCGGCGTGACCGCCACCTGGTGGTACACGGCGGTCGGCGTCGTCTCCTTCGTCGCGTTCACGAGCGTGTTCTGGGTCTTGTGGGCCTGGGCGTCGCCGGCGCTCGACGCGCCCTGGCGGCTCCCCGTCTCGATCGCCGGCGGGGCGGCCTGGCTCGCGTCCAGCATCCTCCTGCTCCTCGACTACCGACCGAGCGTGCACGCCGCCCGTGACGGCGAACGACACCTGCGGTCGCCGCTCAACGTGACCGGGTTCACGGCCGCCGCGCTGGGCGCGCTGCTGCTCGGAGTCGGCACGTCGTCCGTGTTGGCTGCGGTCGGGGTCCTCGGGTTCGTCCTGGCTGTCCGACCGTGGACACCCGGCGTCCGGTGGCGGGTCGTCGTCGGGGCGACGGTGATCGTGACCGCGCTCGTCTTCGTGGAGGCGTCCAGCTTCACGAGGCAGGGCATCCCCTCGAGCGCGTTCTCAGCGCCCGCGTTCTTCATCGTGATGCTCCCCACCATGACCGCCTTCTCCCTCTGGTGGTGGGAGATCGTCCTCGAACTCGACCGGGCTCGCGCCGCCGAGAGCCAGCTCGCCGCGACCCGCGAGCGTCTTCGTCTCGCCAACGACGTCCACGACCTGCAGGGCCACCACCTGCAGGTGATCGCGCTGCAGCTGGAGCTCGCCGAGCGGCTCCTCACGAAGGACCCGGCGGCGGCGGCAGAGCAGATCCGCGCCGCCCAGGGCGCCGTCGATGAGGCGCGCGCCGGCACCCGGGCCCTCGCGACGAGCTTCCGAGGCGTGCCCCTGCCCGACGAACTCGAGAACGCGGCCGACCTGCTGCGCGCCGCCGGCCACGACGTGCGGATGCACGTGGGACCGGGCACCGCATCCGCCCCAGTCGCTGTACTCGGACCGATCGTGCGCGAGAGCGTCACCAACGTGCTCAAGCACGGCGACGGTGCCCGCGCCCGGATCGAGCTCAGCCGTGATGGCGACACGTGGCTCTACCGGATGGTGAACGACGCCGCCGACCGTACTGAGAGCGCCGAGGCCGACATCGCCTGGGGCAGCGGCCTCACGGGCATGGGCGAGCGCCTCGAGTCGAGCGGCGGTGAAGTCGAAGCCTGGAACGACGGCACGAGCTTCACCGTGCAGGTGCGACTGCCCATCGCCGCCCTGCACGCTGCGGCGAGCACGGAGGGACACGCATGATCCGGGTCCTGCTCGCCGACGACGAGGACATGATCCGCACGGCGCTCGCCTCGCTCCTGCGCCTCGAGGACGACCTCGAGGTGATCGCCGAGTGCAGCACCGGCACGGCCGCCGTCGAGGAGGCCCTGCGCCTCAAGCCCGACATCTGCCTGCTCGACCTCGAGATGCCCGGCCTCGACGGTGTCGAAGTCGCCGAGCGTCTGCAGGGGCTGCCCGAGGTGCGGTGCATCGTCGTCACGAGGCACGCGAGGCCCGGGGTGCTGCGTCGGGCGCTCTCCGCGGGGGTGGAGGGGTTCATCCCGAAGTCCCGCCGGGCCGAGGAGGTGGCCGACATCATCCGCCGGGTCGCCGCTGGCCGACGCTACGTCGACCCGGAGATCGCCGCGGATGCGCTCGCCGACGAACGCAGCCCCCTCACCGACCGAGAGCTCGACGTGCTGCGGGCCGGGCAGCGGGGCGAGACGATCGCGGAGATCGCCCGCACCCTGCACCTCTCCCCCGGCACCGTCCGCAACCACGTGTCATCGGCGCTCGGGAAGCTCGCCGTGTCGACCCGGCAGCAGGCGACCGTCGTGGCCCGCGAGCGCGGCTGGATCTAGCGCGGCGGGCCGGCTGGCCGCCCGGTGCCCTGCCCAGCCCAGCCTGGCCTGGCCCACCACCCAAGTTTCGGGATGGAAACATCACTTCGTTGCAGAAACTTTCCCAGAACGAAGCGACTTCCCCATCCCGAAACTCGCAGCACCGTCGGATACCCACCCGAACCAATCCGCTCGCCAGCCCGACGAAACCCACGCGAGGCCCACCGGCAGACAAGCCCACGGGCGCACCCAAAACCCACGGGCATAAGGACACCCACGTCCGGTTTCGGGATGGAAACATCACTTCGTTGCAGGAACCTTCCCAGAACGAAGCGACTTCCCCATCCCGAGTTAGCGGACGACGGATGGGCAGACGGGCAGACGGACGGGTTGCGGGGCGAAAGGCAGGACGGGCGGGCAGGCGGCCGGGCAGGCAGACCGACGAGCCCACTGGCTGCCGACGCGCGTCAGCGGGCGGCCACTCCGATGGCTGGCTGCACGCGACTCGCGGTCCGCATGGGCGCGAGCGCAGAGAGCACCGACGCGCCCACCACGCCCGCGCCGAGGACCGCGAGTGCCCCGAATGGCGGCACCCCGCCTGCCATGCCGAGGCTGTGCAGGGCGAGCAGCCCGTATCCGCATCCCACGGCGACGCCGATCCCCGCGCCGATCGTGGCGGCGAGCGCTGCCTCTGCAGCGACGGAGCGGCGAGTTCCTGCGCGGCTGACGCCCAGGGCGCGCAGCAGCGCGATCTCCTGTCGTCGCTCGGCGACCGAGAGCGCCAGCGTGACGGAGACCCCGATCATCGCGACGAGCAGCGTCACCCCGATCATGGCGGCGCCGATGAGCTGCCCGATGAGAATCGTCTGCTCGATCCCCGCCTGCACATCGGCGGCCCAGTACACGGGGATGCCGGCGTCCAGGCGGTCGAGCACGGCTGATCGCAGCGCCTCAGGCGCCACCCCCGGGGCCGGGTCGATGAGGATGTCCGCGTCGGCGAGGCGCGCCTCCACGTTCGGGTCAGCGGAGAGGCGGTCGATGACCGCGTCTGGGTCGTCCACGAGGTCGACGGGAATGATGGCCGCCGTGGGGAAGTTGCGGGCGACGCTTGCCTCGGCGTCGGCGGTCGCGCCGGCGACGCCGACGGTGAGCGCCGCTGTGAGGCCGACACCCAGCGTCAGCACGGTGGTCATGGCGGCGGTGCGGCGGGATGCGCGACGTGCGTTGGACATCGTCAGCCGAAGGGCGACTGACCTGGATGCGAGGGGCCGCAGCAGCAGGGCCGACCAGCGTATGAGGAAGGGCCCGACGGCGACGAGTGCCGCGAAGACGAGCGTGCCGCTCAGCGCGGCGAGCGCGAGGCCGAGGAACTCGTCGGTGGGCGCAACAGCCACCCCTGCGATCGCGGCGGCGGCTGCGAAGGCGGCCGCTGTGACAGCGGTCAGACCGCGGGCTCCTCCACGCAGCGGACGTGCATCCGACGAGCGTGCCTCCCCGAGCGCGGCGACCGGCGAGGTCCTGCCCGCAGCCTGTGCAGCCGGGAGTGCGGCGACGATGGAGCAGGCCGCGGCAAGGACGAGGCAGGCGATGAGTCCTGCAGGCGCGGCGTCGAATGGTGCGTCGACCAGCCCGGCCCCTCTCGCCGCCGCGACGAGCACCGCGGCGGCCGCGAGCCCAACTGCGACGCCCCCTGCTCCGCCGACGAGTCCGATGAACGCCGCCTCGACGAGCACCGAGTGGCGGACCTGGGCCCGTGACGCCCCGACGCAACGCAGCAGGGCGAGCTCGGCGGCTCGTCGGGCCAGCAGGATGCGGAAGGTCGAGCTCACGATCGCGACGGCGGACAGCACAGCAAGGCCGACGAATACCGTGAGCGCGCCGAAGACGCCCACGAGCGTGTCGGTCACCGAGCGCGCCTCCTCCGCGCGCCGCTCCTCGCCGCCCACGACAGTGCTCTCCCCCGCCACCGCGCTCAGCACGTCGAGGTCGGGCTCGCCCGTCACGAAGATCTGCATGGGGGTCATGGCGTCGCCGATCGCAACTGCATCCTGCTCCCGGATGAGGGCGACATCCTGACCGAACTCGTGCACCTGCCCGATGCCGGCGACCGTGAGCTCATGGCCGCCCGCCACGAACACGTCGCCGACCGAGGCACCGGAGCGTTCGGCCGTGCTCGAACCGATGACCACCTCGCCGACCTCCGGAGGGGCGCCGGCGGTCAGCGCGCCGATGCCGCTCAGCGGGCCGGTACCGGGGTCACTCGTCAGCTTCCAGACGGTGGTGGAGCCGCCGAGTTGCACTTCGACGTCGCCGAGGTACTCGACGGCGACCTCGTCCACGCCGGGGAGCGTACGCGCGCGCTCGGCGATCTCCGTGACCGCCTCCGTCGCGAGTTCCGCGTGCGGGAGGACAACTGCATCCGCCGCCGCCGGTGTGCTCATGCCGAAGGCCACGAGTGCGGTCCGGGCGTTGAGCGCGATCAGCAGGGACGCCGCCGCGAAGGCGGTCGCCGCGACGATCGCGATGCCGATGAGGACCGCCTGGCCCGGCCTCCGGAGCACGCTTCTGGCCGCCGCGCGGATGACGATCATGCGGACACCCCCGCACCGGCCGCGAGCGCGGCGACGTTCTCGAGCACCCGACCGCGGGTCGGCGAGGGCAGCGTGCCGGCGGCCCTCCCGTCCCTGAGCAGCACGACCTCGTCGGTGACGGCGGCGGCCACCGGGTCGTGGGTGACCATCACGACGGTCTGCCCGTACTCGTCGACACACGCGCGCAAGAGCGCGAGCAGGGAGCTGCCCGACTCGCTGTCGAGGGCACCGGTCGGCTCGTCGGCGACGATGAGGTCGGGTCGTCCGAGCAGGGCCCTCGCGACGGCGACCCGCTGACGCTGACCGCCGGAGAGCTGTGCAGGCAGGTGCCGGAGTCGGTCGGAGATGCCGAGCCGCTCGACGAGCTCAGCCCGCCAACCACGCTCGGGGCGACGCCTGGCGAGCGACGCTCCGAGGTCGATGTTCTCACCCGCGGTGAGATGCGGGAGCAGGTTGCCGTCCTGGAACACGAACCCGATCCGGTCTCGACGTGCTGCCGTCAAGGCTGCGTCGTCGAGCCGCCCGAGGTCGGTATCGCCGAGCAGGATACGGCCGGAGGTCGGCTGGTCGAGCCCCGCGAGGCAGTGCAGCAGGGTCGACTTACCTGAACCGGAGGCACCCATGATGGCCGTGAACCGCCTCGCGGGCAGGTCGAGGCTGAGCCCGTTGAGGGCGCGCACTCGGTTGCCGGAGGCACCGTATTCGCGCACGACGTCGATTGCTTGAGCGGCCAGCGGGAGCGGCTGCGCGGAGGGCTGGGAGCGGACAGCGCCGAGGTCTTGAGTCATGCATCCACCCTCCGGTGCGGGAATGCCTGCCCGCCTCGACCGAGGGGACGGTCATGTCCGGCTCGCTCGTCCCTTCGAACGATTTGCTGGTGAGACGCAGTGGAGCTCAAGCCGGTTCCGCGAGGATGGATGAGTGACGACAAGCAGCGACGGCGGACGAGGGCGGCTCGGCTCCCTCCCAGCCCGCCTCAAGGCGGCGCCGAAGATCGCCGAGTTCGTGGCGCTCGCGTTCCTGCTCGTGGTCGATTTCGAGCTCGCCGCCCGGTCCGCGGTCGTCCCGGAGTCCGGCGCCGCCGATGCGCTCATCGCTGGCGCCATGGCGACCGCGTTCGTTGCTCTCGTCGTGGCTGCGCTCGTGGTCGCTCGAGGCCGGCTGCCCGTCACACTCACCGTGCTGTCCGCGTTCGCGGTCTCGCTCCTCGCATCCGGTGTTGCCGCATCCATCGGCTTCCCCTGGTTCTCGCTGACCGAGTCGGCAGCCCTCGCCGCGCTCACAGTGTTCGGCGTGCGCGCCGCTTCTCCCCGAGGCGCGATCGCCGTCGGCGGCGGCGCGCTTGTGGTCGCGCTTGCCATCACCCTCCTCCGCATCGGCGTCGACGAGGCCGCGATCCTGCTCGCCATCCTCATCTGGGGGTGCGCCGTGATCGGCGGTGTCGCAGCTCGGTTCGTGCGCCTCCGCCGTGAATCCGCTTTGGAGACTGCTCGCCGAACCGAGCGCTTGGAGCTGGCGCGCGAGCTCCACGACGTAGTCGCGCACCAGGTCACCGGCATCGTCGTGCAGGCCCAGGCGGCACTCGCCGTCGCCCGCGACGACCCCGAGCGCACCACCGAGGCTTTGACCGCCATCGAGGCGGCCGGCGCTGAGGCACTCACCGGGATGCGGCGCATGGTCGGTGCGATCCGCGACGAGCACAGCGACGGGAAACCCGCATCCTTGAGCGTTGGATACGGTCTCGCGGACATCCCGACGCTGGTCGAACGGTTCGACCCAGCCCGCGAGCGCACGACGCTGCACCTCGAGGACGCGGATGCGCCCCTGCCGCCGGGCGTCGGCGAATCCGTGTACCGCGTGGTCAGGGAGGCGCTCACGAACGCCCGCAAGCACGCGCCTGCGGGGACCACGGCGGTGTCGGTGCGGGTGATCGACGCCGAGTTGGTGCTCGAGATCGAGAACGACGGGGTGCCCGCCGGTGCTCGCGAGGACGCCACTGCCGGGTTCGGGCTCACGGGCATGTCCGAGCGGGTCGCGGCCCTCGGCGGGGTGATGACCGCCGGCGCGGGCACCTCGGACACGTGGACCGTCGCGGTCTCCCTCCCCCTGGAGACGCAGCGATGATCACCGTCGTGCTCGCCGATGACCAGGAGATGGTGCGCGCCGGGTTCCGCATGATCCTCGAAGCTGAGGGCGACATCCGCGTGGTGGGCGTCGCCGGCTCCGGCGACGAGGCCGTCACCGCGACGACGAAGACGAACCCGGATGTCGTGCTCATGGACATCCGAATGCCCGGGATGAACGGGCTCGACGCCACACGCATCATCACCGCTCGGCCTGACGCGCCGCGGGTCGTCATCGTGACCACGTTCGACAGCGACGAGTACCTGCGTTCCGCGCTGCAGGCGGGCGCATCCGGTTTCATGCTCAAGGATGCAGGACCGCGGCTGCTCGTCGAGGCGGTTCGCGCCGCCGCCGGCGGGGACGCGCTGGTCTCGCCCTCGATCACGGTGCGGCTGCTGGGCGAGCTCGCTGGCACCGCCGTGAGAAGGACCCCGACCAGCGTCGAGCACGAGCTCTCCGAACGGGAGGTGGAGATCGCGGCCGCAATCGCCCGCGGCGGCACCAACGAGGAGATCGCCGCCGACCTCTTCGTCTCCGTCTCGACCGTGAAGACGCACGCGCGCAACATCAGCGTGAAGCTCAGTGCCCGCAACCGCGTCGAGATCGCGGCCTGGGCGTGGCGGATGGGCGTCGTCAGGTGAGCGAGCGATGACGGAGGCGGGAGCCGCTGCGTGCGATTCCCGCCTCCGTCTTCGCCCCAGCGAGCTCAGCTCCGGTGGTGGCGACGGCGCGTCAAGCCGTAGGCCCCGAGCCCGAGCAGCAGGGCGCCGACCCCGGCGATCCAGCCGAAGGTCGCCGTGCCGTCGAAGCCCGTGTTGGCGAGCGCGTCAGGGGTGTTGGATCCGCCCGCTCCACCCGCCGGTGGCGTGCTCGTCGAGCCCGCGCCCGCAGGAGCGGTCGCGGTCGTCGTCGCCGATGCACTAGCCGTCGGAGTCTCGCCGCTTGTCGAAGTCGCCGTCGCCGTCGCCGTGGGCGTGGGCGTGGGCGCGCTCGGCACGATCTCGATCGCGTCCCAGCCGAGCACGGCGTCGTCAGCGTCGGAGACCGCGATGGTCCGGTCTCCGGCCTCCAGCTCGACCGGCAGGGTCACGGCGATGCGCCCGGCATCGTCGACCAGCACGGAGCCGAGCAGGAGCGGCTCCGGGGTCTGCAGCCAGACATTGACCGTCGCACCTGCGTAGTCGGCGCCGACCCCGAGGGTGACCGTTCCGCCGATCTCCGCGGATGCGGGCACCGAGATGCCGCCGCGGAGTTCTTCCGCGAGATCCTCAGCACCGATGGGCGCTGGCGTCGGCGTCGCAGTTGGCGTCGGCGTGCGAGTGGGGGTCGCCGTCGGCGTGGCCGTCGCGGTCGCGGTCGCGGTCGCGGTCGCGGTCGCGGTCGCGGTCGCCGTGGCGGTCGCCGTCGGCGTCGGGGTGGCCGTCGGCGTGGGCGTCGCCGTAGCCGTAGGCTCTGGGGTCACGCCGCCGATCGCTGCGGTCCACTCGAAGGGCGAGGCGACGCAGGGGAGGACGGGCAGGTCCATCTGCGCCAGTCCTTCGCCCGTGAAGGTGCCATCCGCATCCAGTACCCCGGAGAGCTCGTAGGTGGTCGTGCCGCTGCCGCCGCTCAGCTCCCATTCGACCTCGAACGGCACGCCGACCTCGACGTCCACGGGCGGGTTGTCGCCGGACCAGACGATGAAGATCGTCTGCGGGAACATCCCGAAGATCGAGCAGGTGCTGGTGGTTGAGAAGCCGGTGAGCGTGCCGTTGCCGTCGATGGTGAACTCGACGTCGCGACCGCTGTCGGTGGTGCCCGAGTAGTTTCCGGCGGTGGCTGGTGCCGCCGAGGCTGGCAGTGCCGCTGCCGCAGCGAGGAACCCGCCGAGTGCGAGCGAAGCTCCCGTGAGCAGGGCCGCGCGCCGCCGCGTCCGTCGTCGTGTTGTCATAGGGGAGGTCACCTTTCGTCGGGCAGCAGCATCGGCCGCGTCTCCTTGCCCAGGGCGCGGCCACACCAGCCTCGCGGGGTGCCATCTGGCGCGGCAAGGGCGCGCCCCGACCCCGTACGAACCCGTACGGGTCGACGCGTGACGCCCTCCGGACGCCCGGCCGGGCCAGCGGATGCGACCATCCCCGTCTCTGCTACCTTCATCGGCATGAGCGCGCCGGTCTCGACCCTCGACGATCCCGACCTCCCTCCCGCGACGTTCGACGAGCTCGTCGGACGTCTTCGGCAGTTGCGCCAGCGCTCCGGTTCTCCGTCGTTCTCGGAACTCACGGAGCGTGTTCGCGACGTTCGAGTCAGCCGTGGGGCCCACGCGCGGGAGTCAGCGGTCGGCCGCATGACGGTCTACGACTGCTTCAGGCTCGGTCGCCGTCGTCTCGATGTGCCCCTGGTGCTCGACATCGTGCGGGCGCTCGGCGTCGACGATCGCGGCGCGCAGCTGTGGTCCGACTGGTGCGGCCGCGTGCTGAGCGGCGGCACGGCGCTCCGGGTCGCGAGACTCGGCCTCGACGAGTCCACCAGCCCCGCGGCTCCCCTGGTCGGGCGGGCGGATGAGCTTCGAATGCTGACGGCGAGCGAGGGGCCCGCGGTCATCACGGGGATGCCGGGCGTCGGCAAGACGCAGCTCGCGGTCCAGGCGCTTCACGCCCTGCTGGACACGGACGCGATCAGCGACGTCGTGGTCGTCAACGTGCGCGAGCAGCTGAGCAAGGGTGGGGCCGCGGATGCTCGTTCGCTTGCAGACGCGCTGGCTCGCGCGCTCGACGTGCCCGCGGAGGCCCGCGACACCGAGGCGTCGGTGATCGCCGCAGTCGCCGACGCCGCCGCCGCGCGCCGAATCGGGGCCTTCGTCGATGACGTCAGCGAGCTCGCTCCCCTTGAGCCGCTCATCCGTGCGCTGCGGACCCCGACCATCGTCGTATCTCGGAACGAGGCCGAGCGAGCGCCGTGGCTGCGGCTCGTCGAGCTCACCCCCTGGAGCGACGAGGAGACCGGCGCCTTCCTGCGCGCCAGCATCGGGACGGACCGCGCCGACTCGGAGCCGGAAGCACTGCAGGGTCTCGCCGCCGCGACCGGCGGATTGCCGCTGGCCGCACGCCTGCTGTGCACGCGCATCCTGCAGCGACCGCACTGGCGGCTCGCTGACCACCTCGACGAACTCGACGAGCGCGAAAGCGCGCCGGATGGGCCGTTGCGCGCGTCGATCGAGCTGAGCTATGCGGCGCTCGACGCGCAGGTCCAGCGCACGCTGCGTCTCCTCGCTTCTGTTCCCAGCGATGGTCTCGACACGGCGGCCGTCGGGGTCGTCGCGGATGCACGTGACCAACTGCGCGCATCCGCGGTCCCCTCGGCGCAGGCGCAGGCGTCGGCCCTTGATGCCCTCCAGGAGGCGCAGCTCGTGCAGCGCTCGACCGGAGCGACGCTGCTGCACCCGGTTGTCCGATCGTTCGCGCTGTCGCGCAGCCTCGAGGAGGATGCCCCGGTGGAGCGCAGGGCCGCACTCGACCGGGTGCTGGATCTCTACCTCCGGCGCGGCTGGGCTGCGCTCGAGATCAGCTACCCCGACGCGTTCGAGCGAGCACGTTCGAGCACACGACGGGCCGCTGATTCGGAGCGTTCGGAGGGGAACCGCGGGTTCGAACCACCGCTTGGCGACGGCGACGCGGCGGAGTTCTGGCGGGGCCAGCTGCCGGTGCTCATCGAGCTGTCCGCGGCGGTCGCGGACAGACGGCCCGAGGTGCCGATCGAGGTCAGCGAGCTCGCCGCGCACCACCTCGACGTCGACGGCAGGCACCGCACCGCCGAACAGGTGCACCGTGAGGCCCTCCGTCGTGCGGAGGCGCGCGGCAACCCGGAAGCCATGGCGGTGGCAGCGCACCGCGTCGGCCAGTCGATGGTGCGGATGGGCAGCCCGTATGCGCGTGCCGAGCTGCTGCGTGCGCAGCAGCTCGCCGAGCACGTCGGCAGCGACGAGCTTGTGCTCAAGGCCTCGAACACCCTGGCCATCCTCGCCGCACAGGGTGGTGATCTCGACGAAGCGGCCCTGCGGTTCGAGCAGGCCGTCATCGCCGCCGAGCACGGCGGGCTCGACCACTTCGCGGCGTCGCTCAACGACAACCTCGGGGTCGTGCTGCGGCGCCTGGGCGACCTCGAGGGCGCCAGAGCTCGGCATGGAGCAGCCCACCGAATCGCCCTCACCCGGGGCGACGAGGTCGCAGCTGGTGTGGCACTTGTCAACCTCAGCGACGTCGAGGTGGAGCTCGGCGACTTCTCGAGCGCGGCGAACTCCGCGCGCGAAGCCGTCCGCCTGACCGAGCACCAGGCGGGCCTGCCGCACGCGTACGCACTCACGAATCTCGCCCTCGCGCTTGCCGGCCTCGGTGACCGTGACGCAGCGGCGGCACAGCACGGGGCCGCGCTCGCGCTCGCCGAGGCCATGGGCAACTCGTCGCTTGTCGCTTCGGTGAGGAACAACCTGGGTGAACTGCACCTGCAGTCCGACCGGGTGGCGGATGCGGCCGGGCACCATGCGCTCGCCCTCGAGGTAGCCGAGGGTTCCGCCAACACGCACGAACGTGCCAGGGCGCTGCTCGGACTCGCGGAAGCGGAGCTCCGCGCGGGAACGCCGGACGTGGCGCGACAGCACCTGGCAGCCCTGATAGCAGGCATCGATTCGAGCACGCCGGCGGTGGCGACGCCGCAGCTTGAGCGCGCTCGCGCGCTGCTCGCTGAGCTCGACGCCGTCTGAGATCGGCCGCGCCCATCCGGTCCGCCGCCCATGCACTCCCCGAGCTACGCCGCGCTCTTCCCGACCCGCAGCCCGCGCACCCCAACCGCATCACTCAAACCTCGGGCTGGAGAACTCACCTCGTTGCGGGAACATTGCCCGAACGAAGTGACCTTTCCATCCCGAGACCAGGCGGGCGACCAGGCAACCGGGTTGGCGGGCGGCGGCGAGACAAGGCGGTAGGCAGGCAGCCGGCGGCGAGGTACGCCGACCAAGGGCCTCGTCAGCCGGCGGTGAGCCGGTCGAGCACATGGCGCAGCAGCGGCCACTCCGCGGTGCCGCGGAGGTACGCGGCGGATGCGCGCAGCATGGGCGGGTCCTGCATCCGCACGATCCGCACGTTGTCGCGCTGCTCCCTCGTGAGGGGCAGCATCCCGACCCCGAACTCGGCGGCGATGAGATCTTCGACGAGGGCCAGGTCGTCGGACTGGTGCGTGACGTTCGGCTCGTAGTCGGCGAGCGATGCGAGCACGCCGATCGCGATCTCGTCGGCGTTGTTCCTGGAGTTGCCGATCCACTCCTGGTCGCGCAGCGCCAGCATGAGTTCGCGGTTCGGCAGCGGCACCAGCCCGCGGCCCGGGAGCGCGTCGGCGTGGCGGTCCGCCATGCCGATACCCCACTCCCCCTGCCAGAGCCGTACGCTCTCGTAGCCGGCGGGGATACGCAGCGGGGCGAGCGTGTAGTCGTAGACGAGTGCCAGGTCGATTCGGCCGGCATCCACGAGCGCCAGCGCTTCGTCGGGTTCCTGCTCCTCGAGCACGAGCCGCACCCCCGGGTGCGAGGCGGCGAGTTCGCGCATGATCGGGAACAGGGCGCGGGCCGCCGTGGCGAAGCCGGCAACGCGCAGGGTGCCTTGCGGCTCACCGTCGGGGTCGAAGTCGCGCTTCGCTTCATCCAGGCTCGCCAGTATCCCGGATGCGCGCGTCGCGAGCCGAGCACCCGCGGCGGTCAGCCGCACCCCGCGCCCGATTCGCTCGAGGAGTCGCGCACCCAGCTCCTGCTGCAGGAGTGCGAGCTGCTGTGACACGACGGACGTCGTGGTGCGGTGCAGCTCGGCGACCGCCCGCATAGAGCCGAGCCGGTCGAGGTCGACGAGGTACTCGAGGCGTCGTGTCTCCATGGGCCCTCCAGCCGATGATCCTGGTCGCGGTCGTCACCGTCCACTCCACCATTGTGCGTGTTTCACGAACGATGTGTTCGCTCATCTCGCGTGGACACGGACACCGCCGAGCGACATCCTGAATCCATGACCACGTCCAAGCTCGCGCCAGCTCCGCGGGGAACTGCACGTTCCGGCACGCTCATGACCATCTCGGCGATGCTCTTCGTGCAGCTCGGGCTCGCGCTCAGCACCGGCCTGTTCGAGCAGCTCGGTCCGCTCGGCACCGGTTGGATCCGCCTCGTGTTCGCGGCAGCGCTCGTGCTGGTCATCGTGCGCCCACGCCGTTCGTGGTTCACGCGCAGCAGCTTCCTGGCATGCGTTGTGCTCGGCGCGGCAACCTCTGGAATGACGCTCCTCTTCACGCTCGCGATCGACCGCATCCCCCTCGGCACTGCCGCGGCCCTCGAGTTCCTGGGTCCGCTCGCCGTCGCCGTGCTGCGCAGCCGCGGCCGGGCGCTGCTCTGGCCGCTGATCGCCGCCGTCGGGGTCGTGCTGCTCACGGAGCCGTGGACGGGGAACATCGACCCGCTCGGCGTCCTGTATGCGCTCGCCGCGGCCGCCTGCTGGGCCGTCTACATCCTCTGCACGCAGCGGGTGGGTGACGAGCTGAGCGGGGTGCGCGGCCTGGCCGTGTCGATTCCGGTCGCCGCCGTCATCGCGAGCCTCATCGCTGCTCCGAGCACGATCCCTTTGCTCACCTGGGAGGCCGCCCTCGCCGGCCTGGGCCTGGCCGTGCTCCTGCCGACCGTGCCGTTCATGCTCGAGATCCAGGCGCTGCGCCGCATCACCGCGGCCGCGTACGGAACCCTCACGAGCCTGGAGCCCGCCGTCGCACTGGTCATCGGGCTGCTGCTCCTGCACCAGGTGCCGGGCATCCTGCCGGTTGTGGGTCTCGCGCTGGTCATCGTGGCGGGCATCGGCGTCGAACGCTCGGCGGGACGCGCAGCTCCAGCGAGCGCCCCGACGCCCGATGATCCCGGTTCAGGCGCCCGTGAGGCGCCCCTTGAGCGCGGCGAGCTCCGCACCGGTGAGACCGCCTGACTGCAGGTACGCGGCCGAGCCGCCGTGGGCATCCACCCATTCGAGGGCACGCTCGATGGCTGACGCCGGGGTGGCAGCGACGAGGTCCTTGATCTCGTCGGTGAGCGGCAGGCCGTACTGCGCGACCATGCCGTACATGCGCTCAGCCCACTCGCCCGCGAGGTGCTCACCGGACGACGTGTAGTCAGCGACGATCGCCGATCGCTCGACCCCGACCGCGTCGAGCAGCAGTGCCGAGCCCACTCCGGTGCGGTCCTTGCCTGCGGTGCAGTGGACGAGCACCGCCGTCGGCGGGGCGGTCGTCGCGTTGGCGACCAGGCGTGCGAGCTCAGCGAACGACGTGGCCCCGTGCTCGAGCATGCCGACGTAGAGCTCGCCGAGCGAGGGGATCTGCGCGAGCACCGCATCGAGCGCCTTCGCCTGCTCGGCCGGGTCTCCACCGCCAGCCGTGGACTGCAGCCCCTGCTGCACGAGTCCGGACACGGCACCCTCGAGCAGGGGCAGCTCCGCAACACGGAACGGGCGACTCACGGGGAGGCGGTCCGGCGCCATCTGCCGCTCTGAGGGGGTGCGGAAGTCGACGATGACACCGATATCGCTCGCGGCGAGCTCCTCGAGGCCGGTCTGGGTGAGGGAGCTCAGCGCATCTGACCTGTAGAAGAGGCCGGGCGTCGTCTTGCCGCCAGCCGCCAGCGGCATGCCGCCGGTGTCTCGGAAGTTGAAGGTGCCCTGGAGTGATGTCGCCGTCGTCATGCGACCAGCCTAGGACGGGGCTCCGACATTGTGTCGGTCGCGTGTGGGGCTCGTCGTGGGACTCCCGTGCCGACACCGATGAGCACCCCGAAAGACGAGGAGCTGCCATGGGCTGAACCCACCCAGCAGCGAGCGTCAGCTCACTCCACCGCGGGAGGGATCGCCTTCTGCGGCGACACCGCGGCGTCCGGGGCCGCGGCCAGAGCACTGCGCATGCGCCGCGCCGTGCCGAACCCCGCGCCCCTGGCGGCCGCATCCTGATTCGCTCCCTCGAGCAGCAGGCGCTGCGCGAGGCGCACGCGCGCCCTCCTGAGGTAGGCCGACGCGGTGTCACCCGTCGCGGCGAACGCCCGATACAGGTGCGCCCGGGATGCGCCGAGGGCGGCTGCCATCGAGTTCACCGTGGTCGCCTCGTCTGACGCGAACCGGGAGACGTACTTGACGGCCTCGCTGTAGACGTGAGCGAGGTCAGTGCTCGCCGTACTGAGCGTGCGGAGCTCGGTCTGAGTTGCCAGCGCCCAGACCAGCGCCTCGACGCCGAGCCCGACGCGGGTGAAGGCGGGGTCCTCAGCGCGGAGTCCGCCGCTGAGGATGGATGCGGAGGCGTCGACGAGCACCTGCAGGTAGGCATCCGACGCCGAGGTCGTTCCGACGTAGTTCTCCGTGAAGGACTGGGGGCGGGGAAAGATCACCAGGAGGCTGCTGACCGGACCGTTCGACGTCTTGCTGACGAGGTCCTCCGGGTTGGCGAACAGCACGCTGCCCGGGGTGAGCGTCTCCAGCGTTCCGGCGATGTCGACCACGACCTCGCCTTCCAGGCAGGCGAGGAGCAGCCTGGCGGCGCCCCCGGCAAAGGCGCTCGGGACTTCGTATCGGAAGGTCGCTGCCGTGTGGCGGTAGCGGCTGAGGGCGAAGGTGTCGTTCTTGAGCACATCGCCGACGACCCTGAAGTCCTGACCGTCCGACTGGAGATGCCATCCCCAGCCCCGCACGGTCTCGACGGCCTCCGGCCCCACCTCGTCGACAGTGAGAGAGACCACCCGAGGGAGTTCCGCCCGCATCGGCCACTGGCCGTCACTCGACTCCCTCACGGCAACCTCGGTGTCTGCCTGACTCGTGTGCTCCTGCACCTCACCCATTCCAATCGCTCGATGTCATTCGGAGAACGCGCAGACCGCGCGTTCCCTGGTGAGACGACACGAGCGCGGTGTTCGTCACACATTCCATTCTGTCGGATGGGTTGGAGAACGGGGTTGCGCGTCTCACGGGGGAGAAACACCCGGGGAAATGAGCTGCGATACAGCAAACTCGGAGTCACTCGGACGGCTTCAACTCCCCAGAATCATTTCCGTCGACGCGCTGAATCAAAGTGGTACTCGAGCCGAACCCACATCCGAATGTGCGAAAAATACCAGGTCATCGTAGATATATAGGCCGATGGCGACCACATCGCGGCGCGAAACTCTCGGCAACGATTCCGTACGTCGTGCATATGCTCACCGGGCAGATGCGAGTTCACTTCGCTGGGTGCACGCAATGTGAAATACCACTCGCGCGCCACAGCGGACCACAGCTGCGACCCCTCCCCCGACTCTGCCCGTTCTCGCCAACTCGACCGCGCCGTCAGGCCAGTGATCCGGCTCCCGAATCTCTTTTCTCAAGCCATTCGTGACAAATCATCGAAAGCACACGTCTCACCAGCACAACCCCACAGCAGGTGCACCCGCACCGCCGGGCAACCACAAGGAGCGCATCATGTCGAACACCACCCCGAACGTCAGCACCTCGTCCAGCGACCGCAAGGACCTGCGCCCCGCTCACGCCTCCAACGGCAAGACCACGATCAACGACAGCGTCGTGGCTCGCGTTGCGGGCATCGCGGCCCGTGACGCTCGCGGCGTCTACGACCTCGGTGGCGGCGCGGCCCGCGCGATCGGTGCCATCCGCAACGCCCTGAACGCCACCGACCAGGGCCAGGGCATCAGCGTCGAGGTCGGCGAGAAGCAGGTCGCCGTCGACGTGACCATCGTCGCCGAGTACCCCGTCTCCCTCCAGGACGTCGCCGACGGCGTCCGCGCCGACGTGATCCGCGCGATCGAGACGATCGTCGGCCTCGAGGTCACCGAAGTCAACGTGACCGTCAACGACGTCCACCTCCCCTCCGAAGACGACACCAACGACAAGACGGAAGAAGCGCGAGTCCAGTGAACACCGCATCCCTCACCCGAACCGGCATCCTCATCGGCGCAGTCCTCGCGCTCACCTGGATCATCCTCGGCTTCTGGGCGTTCTTCTTCGTCGCGATCGCGATGATCATCGGCGGCGTCGTCGGACGCATCCTCGAAGGAAAGCTCGACGCCAGCGCCCTCGTCGACGTCATCCGGGGACGGAATACCTCCTCATGAGCATCGCCGCGACGACACACCACGGCGCGGCGCAGCGAGGCACAACACGACTCACCGCGAAGGCCCTGACTCGTGTCGCGTCAGCTGTCGCCGGTGACGCCCTCGGGGTCGACGCTGGCAGCGTCAACGTCGACCTCGACGACCACAACGGCAAACTCGCGCTGCGGATCAGCACACCGATTCGTGTGCCCTCCCTCGCCCGCATCCGCTCACAGGACGCCGCCATCGAACGCAGCGGCGGGCCGATCCTCGATCGAGTCGAAACCGCGAAGGTCGCGATCCGGGATCGCTTCCAGACGTTGACCGACTCACACGTCGACCGCGTCATGCTGCGGATTACCGGGCTCGACATCCGAACCGAGGAACGAGTCACATGAGCAACCGCGATTCCCTCTACGCACGGGTCGCACGGCGCGAGACGCACTCCCCTCGGTCGGCGCTCTCGATCACCCTCGCCCTGCTGCTGATCATCGTGGCTGCCTGGGTCGGCACGGAGATCGTCCTCGCGCTCCTGGCGCTCCCCGCGCTGCTCGTCGCGCCGGTCGACATGTTCACGTCGACCCTCGGCGTCCTCGAGCAGCCCGCCCAGTACGTCGGGATCGCGGGCGTCGTGGTTGCCATCCTGGGTCTGGCCCTGCTCATTGCCGGGCTCGCCCCCGGACGGCGAGCACGCCACGTCCTGCGCTCGTCGCGGACCGCCACCGTCGCGGACAACGCGGTCATCGCCTCCGCCCTCGCCCGCCACGCGGCCCTCGCCGGCCACGTCAGCCCCGACAACGTCACCGTCTCCGTGTCGCACCGTCGCGCCGACGTGCGCCTCACCCCCGCCTCCGGGGTCCCGGTCGACGCCGCCTCCATCGAAGCGGCCGTCAAACAGCAGCTCGAGCAGTACGAGCTCACCCCGCGCGTCACCGCCAAGGTGCGCGTCGCAGAGAACGGGAAGGTCGGCGCATGAACAACACGAACCGAGGCCTGAACCGCCTCCTCATCGTCGCCGTCGGCCTCGTCCTGCTCGCGATCGGAGCAGCCGCCGCGATCGGTGCCTGGCTGCCCGGAGCGAAGGACACCTGGACCCCCATCTCCGAAACCGTCAACACGCAGGTCGGGAGCTGGCTCCAGCAGACACCCTTCCCGGGCACCGACTTCAGCTGGCTGATGATCGCCGTCGTCGCCGTGCTCGTGGTGGGCATCATCCTGCTCCTCGCCTTCACCCTCCGACAGGGGCAAGGCCGGACGGGAACCCTCATCCACGACCGCGAATCGCGAGTAGGGCCCACTGTCGTGGACGTCAGCGTCGCCAGGGACGCGCTCTCAGACTCGCTCGGCGAACGCGATGAGTTCATCGGGGCCAGTGTCTCCGCCTACGAGGTGCGCGGCGCCTCCGTACTGAAGGTCTCCGCAAGCTGTCGGCGCGGGGTCTCCCCGAGAGACGCCGTAGACATCGTCGAACGCGACCTCCACACCCTCGACGCGCTGCTCGGCAGTGAGCTGCCGGTGCTCCTCCAGCTGACTGGCGGGTTCCGAGCACGAACGCAGAAGTCGACTCGCCTGCAGTAGCCAGACCGCGACCCCCACAAGCACGACCCAGCTCCAATCCGAAAGCTCCACCACCATGTTCCTTCGCATCATCACCTTTGCCCTCGGCATCATCACCAAACGACGCAGCGCGAAAAAGCGACAGCAGAAGCGCGACTCACCCGGGAACCGACACTGACCGCCACCCTGCAGATGACCGCGCGACGGATTCTGAGAGGCCCGGCCTGGAGCGCACCTGTCGTTGCGGCCGCGGTCGCCCCTACTGCTCCCCCCGAGTACCCCTGCCTGGGAAATTCCACCTCGCGTTCGGCGTGGAAGATCGACGCCGGCCCGCTGACGGGTGCGTTCGTCGAAGGCTCGGGCACAAACGGCTTCGAGAGCTCGACGGGCGTCACCCTGGTCTCCGGGATGGACGCCGCCGGCACGGCTGCTCCCGCGACCTGGAGCGCGAGCTACGCCTTCCCGGTGACCCCTGGCCGCACGTACACCTTCACGTCTCGGGTTTCCGCGAGCCGCCACTCGTCCGACTCCGGGTCGAGCCGCCCTGCGGCGATCGTCGTGGACGCCGTCGATGCGAGGGGGACGACGATCGAATCCCTCGCCGTGCTCTCCACGGCATCCACCGACCCCGCGCCGGCACAGACGCTCCCGGTCACGCACAGCGCAGACCCGACGATGACCCCGATCACGTTCGCCCACCACTCCGGAAGCGCAGCTGGCATGGTCACACTGCGACTGCTCTTCTCGAAGGCGATCGCTCCAAGCGACCTGACGGCGAACGACGACCTCAGAATCGAGCTCCCCACCGTCACCTGCACGTTCCCGCCCGCCTGAGACCGTCGGTGGGGAATGGCTGATTACTGCCCCCGCTCCGCTTCTTCGACGGCCTTGACCAGGCGGGCGCGCTCCTTGTCGATCCACTGCTTCCCTGAGTACGACTGGCCGAACGTCTCGGCGAAGTCGACCGGGTCGCTGCCCACGATGTCGCGGACAGGAGCGTCATCGGCCACGGCCCGCTCCCAGAGGTCGGCGAGGTCGGCGTTCATGCGCACCATCGACTCGCCATCGGCGATGCCGCTGTAGTACATGAGGTACCGCTGGATGGCCTTCGCAACCCTGCCGTAGGGCTCCGGCAGCGCATCCAGCCGAGCTTGTGCTTCCTTGTACTGCTTCTTCTCCTCGAATGAGCCCGTGAGCGATTCGATCCACTTGGCGGCCATGTCAGTTGCCTCTCTCGATGTCTGTGCTGGTGTCAGCGGATGGTGCGGTTATGGTGTCGCGGAGCTGCTCGAGGCGTTCGACGAGGAACCCCCACGTGCGCCAGAACTCGGCGAGGTACTCGGTGCCCGCGGCGTTGATCGTGTAGACCTTCCGCGGCGGGCCCTTCTCGGACGGGACCTTCTCCACGTCGACGAGACCCTTCTGCTCGATGCGCACGAGGAGCGCGTAGACCGTTCCCTCGGCGATGTCGACGAAGCCCTGCTCGCGGAGCCAGCTCGTGATCTCGTACCCGTAGGCGGAGCGCTTCGCGAGGATCGCGAGCACGATGCCCTCGAGCGTGCCCTTGAGCATCTCGGATGCTTGCTTGCCCATCGGCCACCTTCTCTACTCAGCAACGATGAATACCGGTACAAAGTAACACCGAGTACCGGTACTTAGCAACAAAGATAAGTGGCCACCTGGCGAACACCCAGAGCCACCCTGAATGCACAGCTTCACCGACATTCACCGATGTATCGTCGGGTGTCGTCAGGTATCGCCAATCCGCGCATCCACCCGGCCGACACGATCGCCACCGGATGCTCGGCACTCGAAAGGAATGCACATGGTCGCTCAGCACACCCCAGGCGGACTCGGCTTCGGCCTCCGCGAAGCCGTCGACGAGATCCGCGAGACCTTCGCTTCGCGACCGACCACTGCTCGAGCCGGCCGCGGAGATGTCAGGACCGCCCTCCTCGTCGCGCTCCTCGAGGGCCCACAGCACGGCTACCAGCTGATCCAGGCCATCGAAGCCCGCACGAGTGGCGCTTGGAAGCCCAGCCCCGGCTCGGTCTACCCCACACTCCAGCTGCTCTCCGACGAGGGCCTCGTCGTGCCCGAGGTCACCGGCGAGCGCAAGGTCTACGCGCTCACCGAAGAAGGCCGCGCCGTCGCAGTGGATGCCTCAGCCGGGGAGCTCCCCTGGGAGTCGCCAGCCGCACGCCGCGCCGAGCGCGCAGCGACCCTCCCGAAGGCCGGCGCTCGCCTCGCGCAGGCCGTCGTCCAGGTGCAGAGCAGCGCGACCCCCGACCAGGCCGAACGGGCCGCAGCACTGCTCGACGAGACACGGCGCAAGCTGTACTCGATCCTCGCCGAGGACTGAACGTGACCGATGGCCCCGGCCTCACGGAGGAGCTGGCCGCCGAGAGCAGACTGACCGCAGCCGCGGCGCAGGCACGAGCCGTCACCCGGCCCGGTGCCGTCCGCAGCAGCGATACGAAGCTCTCGGCGGAAGGCCGTGCCAGGTACCGCAGGATCGTGCGGTTCGCGCAGCGTGCGATGGTGCAGATCTGGTGGTTCGAGATCTTCCTGCCGCGCATCCGCCTCGGGAAGCTCGCGGAACGCGGACGCACGGCGCGCATGCAGCGCCTCGCTCGCCGCTTCCACGCACTCGCCGTCGAGCTCGGCGGACTCATGATCAAGGTGGGCCAATTCCTGTCCTCGCGCCTCGACGTGCTGCCGCCTGAGATAACCGCAGAGCTCGAGGGGCTGCAGGATGAGGTGCCCGCGGTCGCGTTCCCGGCCATCCGTGCACAGGCCGAGGCTGAACTCGGTATGCCGCTCGGGCAGGCCTACGCGAGCTTCGACGAGACTCCGATCGCCGCCGCCTCCTTCGGGCAGGCGCACCGGGCTGTGCTCACTCCCGCGCTCGCCGAGGAGACCGGCTACTCCAACGTCGTCGTGAAGGTGCAGCGGCCGGGCATCGAGGACCTCGTGGAGACCGACCTTCGCGCACTGCGCCGCGTCGGCCAGCTCCTGAAGCGAGTCGAGCTCGTCTCCAAGCGTGCAGACGCACCCGCCCTCGTCGAGGAGTTCGCCGCGACGAGCCTCGAGGAGATCGACTACATCCACGAGGGCACGAGCGCCGAGCGATTCGCCGCCGACTTCGAGGCCGACCCGCGCGTAGGGGCCGCCCAGGTCGTGTGGGAGCGCACCGCGTCGCGCATCCTCACCCTCTCCGACGTCACCGCGATCAAGATCACCGACGTGGATGCCCTGCGCGCGGCGGGCATCGACCCCGTCGAGGTCGCCAACGAACTGGCGAGGGCCACGTTCCAGCAGCTGTTCGTCGCCGGGTTCTTCCACGCCGACCCGCACCCCGGCAACATCTTCGTGACCCCCCTGGCCACCCCAAGGCAGCCTGCCCTGTCGGACGTCGATGCCGAAGGAAGCGCCGAGCCACTCGCGCCCGTGACCTGGGAGCTGACCTACATCGACTTCGGCATGATGGGCGTCATCTCCGACACCCTCCGGGCGAGCCTCCGCCAGCTGATCTTCGCGATCGTCTCTCGCGACGGGCCAGGGCTCGTGCGGTCGATGCGCAGCGTCGGCGTGCTCCTCCCTGCCGGTGACACCATCGAGCTCGAGCAGGCGATGACCGAGCTCTTCGGGCGCTTCGGAGGAATGGGAGTCGCCGAGCTGCAACGCGTCGACCCTGCCGAGCTCGGTGACTTCGCCGACCGCTTCCGCGACACCATCCGCGAGATGCCGTTCCAGCTGCCCGAGAACTTCCTGCTCATCATCCGAGCGATCTCGCTCGTCTCCGGCGTGACCTCGGCGCTCGACAAGGACTTCAACATGTGGGAGGCGGTCGACCCGTTCGCCCGCACCCTCACCCGCGACGAGGGCGGCAACACGGTGCAGGCCGTCGCCAAGCAGGCGATCTCCGCGCTGGCGACCGCAGTCACCCTCCCCGGTCGCCTCGATGCGCTCACCACTCGCCTCGAGGCGGGCCAGCTCAAGGTGCAGACGCCCAGCGTCGATCGGCATATGCGCTCACTCGAGCGGATGCTGCGCGGGGTCGTCTCGGCGATCGTGTTCGCCGCGCTGCTCATCGCCGGTGTGCTCCTGCTGCCGCAGCTCGCCCCGCTCGGGATCGTGCTCATGAGCGTCTCGGTCGTGCCGCTGCTGCTCGCCGCAGGAGCAGTCTTCGGTCGGCGTCGGGGCTAGACCGCGAGCTTGCCGCTCTTCGACAGCTCGGGGTCGGTGCACGAGGAGAGGTCGAAGCAGCACGGGCGGCGCTTGCCCGCCTCGAGCTTCGAGAGGCCGACCTCGACGCGACGCAGACGCGTCTGCGGGTTCCGGGTCGCGTTGATCCACCGCACCCACTCCCACCTCGCCATCGGCGTGATGTCATGCCAGGTGGCGGCAGATTCGGGTGCCTCCGCGAGCGCGGCGGCGAAGTCCTCGGGAATGGCCGGCTCTGGCCAGTCGCCTCGAGGTCGCAGCTCGACCGCCACGGCGTCGCCGGCCCGGACACCTGCACCGAGCGCGGCCGCGACGTCCAGCCAGTGGCCGCGGAGCCCGTCGGGTTCGATGACGGAGTCGAGGGACTGCGCCGCTTTCGCGCCATTCGGCCGAATCGAACCGGTCACGGCCACCTGACCGCGCGAGGGCAGCATTCTGCTCGCGTCGTCCGGGAACCGGACGATGAGCCGCTCGCCCGCATCGCCGACGACCGGGGCGGCGATGACACGCGCCTCGAATCGCACACCGTCGGTGTCTGGTGCCGCACCCTCCTCGACGAGAGCACTCTTCTTGTCAGCCATGAGGAGATCGTACGACCCGGCGCCGTGCGCCGGGAATGCAGGCCCCAGTTGCGCCGAGCACCTCGGGCGCGGTGCTACGAGCGACGGCGGATGGCTGCCTCCTTGCGCTGCGCCTCGATCGTCGCGATGAGCGTGCGTGCATCGTGCGCACCGCTGTGGCGCGTCTCGCCGAGGAAGAACGTCGGAGTGCCGCGCGCCCCGCTGTCGATGGCGCTCTGCATATCGTCGCGGATGCGCCTGGGCAGTTCGTCGTCGAGCATGTCGAGGTCGAACCGGTCGAGGTCGAGCCCGATCTCCTCCGCGTAGCCGCGCAGGAACTGCACGTCGAGGCGCTCCTGGTTGGCGAAGAGCAGATTATGCATCTCCCAGAACTTCCCCTGGTTCGCGGCGGCCTCGGCCGCGATCGCGGCCTGGAAGGCGTGCGGGTGGTACTCCTCCAGCGGCAGGTGGCGCACCACGTAGCGTGCCCCGCCGTCGCTGAAGTACTCGCCGAGGTCCTGCCACATGCCGGTCGCTCGCGCGCAGAAGGGGCATTCGAAGTCGAGGTACTCGACGATCGTGACCTGCGCATCCGGGTCGCCGAGGAGGTGGTCGCGCTCGGGATCGACGGGCCGAGACAGCTTCGTCGGCAGATCGGCAGTGGTCTCGTTCATCTTGACGCGCGCGAACGTGAAGGTGAGCCAGCCGAGCACCCAGGACAGCACCATGGCGATGAAGACGCCCACGATGGCCTGCCCGGCGACCTCGCCCTCGAGCGCCAGCGAGATGATGAGCAGCGACATCGTGAAGCCGATGCCGCTGAGCGCGGCGCCGCCGAAGACGCTGCCCATGCCGACGCCCTGCGGGAGGGTGCCGAGGCCAGCACGAACAGCGATCCAGCTGCCGAGCGCGATGCCGCCGAACTTGCCGAGGACAAGACCCGCGACGACACCCCACGTGACGGGCGAGGTGAGCGCGTCGCCGAGCATCCCGCCCCGCAGGTCGACCCCTGCGTTCGCGAGCGCGAAGACCGGCACGATGAAGAGCGCGACGGGGCTGAGCAGCACCTCGTGGAGCCGTTCGTTGACGGAGATCGACTTGGCGAGACCGAGCCGCACGTTGCGGGCAGCGTCGGCGCGGGGTGACTGCCAGAAGTCGCGGAAGAGCCGCTTCGCTCGCACCACGTCCTCCCGGTCCGGATCCGAGGCGGGGATGAGCAGACCAGCGGCCATTCCGGCGAGCGACGGATGCACACCGGAGAGCAGCGTCGCGGCCCACAGCACGACGATCACGACGATGTACGGACTGCTGCGCCACTCGTTCGCGCGTGCCAGAAGGAACAGGAGGACGAGGCAGACGACGGCGATGCCGAGGGGCATCCACTGCACGGACTCCGTGTAGACGATGCCGATGATGGCGACGGCGAGGAAGTCGTCGACGACGGTGAGCGTCAGCAGGAAGACGCGCAGCTGGCTCGACATCTTCGGACCGACCAACGCAAGCGCACCAAGGAGGAACGCCGTGTCCGTGCCGATGACCGCTCCCCACGCTTCCGGGGCGTCGCGCCCGGCGATGGCGAGGTAGATGAGCGCAGGGAGAGCGACTCCGGCGAGGCCCGCGACGATGGGCACAAGAGCCTGGCGCCGGTCACGCAGCGAGCCGACCGCGAGCTCTTGTCGCACCTCGAGCCCGATGAGGAAGAAGAAGATGACCATGAAGCCGTCGTTCACCCAGTGGTGGAGGCTCATGTCGATGCGGAAGTCGCCGATGCCGATGGCAGCGTGGGTCTCCCACAGCTGCACGTACGACTCAGACCAGGGCGAGTTCGCCCACAGCAACGCGAACACCGCGACGCCGACGAGCAGGAGGGCGCTCCCCGACTCGGTGCGCAGACGGTCCGCGACGAGACGGACCCAATCCTGTTTCTGCTGGCCCAATGGCTTCCCCTCCACGATGGCGGGGTCTGTGCTCAGACTTCTCGCCGGATGGAAGCATACGTCGCAGCGGAGACGCGCGGGGTCGTCAGGCGGTCCTGTCAGTCCTTCCCTGGCGTCACGGTCGACTGCCTCAGGCGTGATGAGCGAATGCGAATGCGTCGAGCCAGGCATGCACGTCTGGCCAGTGCGGCGCATCCGGCGCAATCGCGGCGCGATGCTCAAGGCTCGCGGGCTCGATGAGCTCGACGTCGGCGCCAGCCCGCCTGGCGGCGGCAACGTAGGCGCGGGTGTGCTCGACCGGCACACGCTCGTCATCGGCGCCGTGCACAAGCAGCGCCCGTGCCTGCAGAGGCAAGTGCTCGATCGGTGACGCCGACGCGTAGACCTCCGGGGCTTGGGAGGGCGCCACGCGGAAGAACTCCGAGACGGCTCCGTCGCCGTTGCCCTCTTCGTAGCCGCGCGCGAGGTCAGTGACGGGCGCGAGCGCCACAACCGCGTCGCCTGGTTCTCCGCCGAGGAGCGCGAGCTGACCGCCAACCGAGTGCCCGACGATCACGAGCCGCGCATCCGCCGTCAACCGGGACGCCTCGCTGCGCGCCGCCGAGAGGCCACGCGAGAGGTCCCCACGCGTCGCCGACCATCCATCGTCGCCCCGCCGATACTCGAGATTCGCCACGGCCCAGCCGCGTCGGGTGAACTCTGGCACCAGCGGCAGCATGAGCTCGTCGGTGAACTGCGATCGCCAATATCCACCGTGGATGAGCACGGCGAGCCCGCGCACGGGCCCGGAAGCCGCCCAGAACGTCAGATGCTGATCTGCGTCCGACCCGTATGTCTCGCGCCTCGCCTCCGGGTCGCCCGGCACGCCCCGGACGCTCGCATCCGTCACGTGCGACGCCTCACGCGCCTTCCACGGCACCCTCTGGCAGGAAGTCGACGCCGTTCAGGGCTGAGAGACGCACGACTTCGGCCGGGTCGGTCACGTTGTGCAGCAGGCTGAAGAGGTTCGCCAGCCTTCCGCCTGGGCTCACCCAGAACAGCGACTTCGCAGCCTCGTCCTGCTTGTTGTAGTAGGCGTGCGGGATGCCCTTCGGCATCTGCACGAGGTCGCCAGGGCCGGCCGTGGTCCACTGGCCGTCGAGGTAGAGGGTGTAGACCCCTTCGAACACGTAGATGAACTCGTCCTGGGTGGGGTGCACGTGCGGCGGCACCCCGGTTCCGGCCGGGTCGAGCGAGAGCCATGAGTAGGTCGAGGAGCTCTCTGCCTTCGTGATGTAGGTGTGGCCGAGCACATTCCAGACACGGCCGGCCACGGCCTCGTCGGCTCGGACGATACCTGCGGGCAGGTCGCCCAGGACGATCTCTTCAGAACTCACCATTGGGTTCCTCCAGTTGGGGTCGGTGCGCTCAGTCTGGCAGATGCCTCGCCGCCTCGGCGATCGCGTTCGGGCTACTTGCTGGCCTGCTGGCGGATCGCGAGGACGCCGGTCGTCCAGGCCGTGGCAATCGCGGCGCATCCGCTGCTGCCGGCGATGATCATGGGCGCAGAGCTGGCCATGACCCCGGCAACCAGCATGACGAGCACTGCGAGCAGCAGAACGCTCATCGCGATCGTGAGGATGCGTATCGATCGGCGCTGCTTCATGCTGGCCGGCTGCGTCGCGTCAGCGTTCATGATCTCTCCCTTGTCCTTGTCACCGCGAGTGGGTGCTGCATTCAAGGTACGAAGCACAGGAGCCTCGGCGCTTCGGCCGCGGGGCTGAACTCGATAGCCGGAGGGATGAGACCGACGAGCTCGTGGTGCAGATACGAGCTTCGCGCTCCATCCGCTTCTCATGCCGCTCGCGTTCCTTGGTCGCCTCCGCCTCGCGATTCTCCGGCGGCGCGTTGGTGACGACGTCGTCGAGGAGGCGCGGCCGGATTCGCCTACTGCCCCGTCGCGTAGCCGGGCGCCATGTCCATGAAGCGAGAGAAGTGCCCCTGGAAGGTGACCGTGATCGTGTCGGTCGGGCCGTTGCGGTGCTTGGCGAGGATGAAGTCGGCCTCACCGCCGCGCGGGCTCTCCCGGTCGTAAGCGCCTTCGCGGTGGAGCAGGATGATCATGTCGGCGTCCTGCTCGAGCGATCCGGACTCGCGGAGGTCGCTCGCCGCCGGACGCTTGTCGGCACGCTGCTCGGGACCACGGTTCAGCTGCGACAGCGCGATGACGGGAACGTCGAGCTCCTTCGCGAGCAGCTTCAGCGCACGCGAGAACTCCGACACCTCCTGCTGGCGGCTCTCGACGCGCTTGCCGCTTGTCATGAGCTGCAGGTAGTCGATGACGACGAGCGACAGCCCGACCTTCTGCTTGAGCCTGCGGCACTTCGCGCGGATCTCGACGAGCGTCATGTTGGGGCTGTCGTCGATGTAGAGCGGGGCGTCGGAGATATCACCCTGCGTGCGGGCGATCTGCGTCAGATCTTCCTGCGTGAGGCCGCCGGCACGCATGTGCTGCAGCCGAACGCTGGCCTCCGCCGAGATCAGGCGCATGGCGATCTCGCTCTTGCCCATTTCGAGACTGAAGAAGATCGAGGCCTTGCCGTGCGTGATGGATGCGGAGCGTGCGAAGTCGAGCGCCACCGTCGACTTTCCGAGACCGGGGCGGGCCGCGACGATGATGAGCTGGCCACCGTGGAAGCCGTTCGTGATGCGGTCGAGGTCGCTGAACCCGGTCGGCACTCCGGTCATGCCCCCGGATTTGTTCTGCGCGGCGTCGATGTCGTTCTGTGCTTCGAGGATGGCCTCGGCGAGGACGACGTAGTCCTCCTTCTCGACTGCCCCGGTGACGCCGTAGATCTCTGCCTGGGCCTGGTTGACGAGGTCGACGACCTCACCTTCCGCGAGGTAGCCCATCTGCACGATGCGGGTGCCGGCCTCGACCAGGCGCCGCAAGACGGCGCGTTCCGAGACGATCGCCGCGTAGTAGCCGGCGTTCGCTGCTGTCGGCACGATGCCGGCCAGCGTGTGCAGGTATTCGGCACCGCCGGCACGCGAGAGCTCACCCGACTTCGTGAGGTGGTCGGTGACGGTGATGACATCCGTGGGCTCACCGGCGGCGTAGAGCGCGTGGATGGAGTCGAAGATGATCTCGTGCTTCGGCACGTAGAAATCGATGCCGCGCACGGCCTCGACGACGTCGGCGACCGCGTCCTTCGAAAGGAGCATGCCGCCGATGGCGGACTGTTCGGCGAGCAGGTCGTGGGGAGGTGTGCGGACCCCGTCGTGCGTCTCTCGCTCACCCTGAGATGAGGAACCGAGATGCGCGATCGACACGGATGCTCCTGACTTCGCTCGAATGCCGGTGAGAGATTTGACCACAGTAGCCCCCAGCTCCCCAGCCGAGCGAACCATCACCGGCGTGCCTGTGGATAACTCTGTGTGTAACTGTGGAGACGCGCCGGACGATGTGTGGAAACTCTGTGGATAACGTCGGGGATAATCTGCGAGATGTAGGCAAAAAATGCCTTCTCACCTGGTGTTTTCCTTTGAAATTCTGCTGTGCACAACAGGTGTGAAGCATCCATTGAAGGTTGAAACCTGCAAGCAGGACTGTGCATAACATCCGCCCACTTCCCCACGCAAACCGGGGATATCCGGGCGTTTTCCACAGCCTCGCGAGCGTGAGCTCAGCGCTGCGTGTCGGCGCGCTGCCGCAGCTTCCGCTGCCGTCTCGCGCTCCACCGATCGACGAGCACCTGTCCGTACGGAACGGCGATGACCACCGCACGACCCGAGACGTTGCTCGAACGCCACCACCAGACGAGCACGGACAGGGCGAACAGCACCGTGATGCTGGCCACCGCGATGCGCGTGTATGGCCCCTCGAAGAACGAGTCGGTCGGCTCAGCGAGCGTCACCGTCGTGAAGAAGATGTTCACCAGCATCGCGAGGTGCTCCTGCCCCTTCCTCCACGGACCAGCGACGGCCGCGAACGGGAGGATCCACATGACGTACCAGGGGTGGATGGCAGTGGAGGCCGCGACGATGACCGCCGTGCACAGCACCAGGCGCAGCAGGGGGTCGATGGGCCGCTTCGTGAGGACAACCCACGCGGCGACGAGACCGGCGATCGAGAAGGCGATCACCTTGAGGATGACCTCGAACACGAACGGGTCCAGGGCCACGAGCTCCGCCAGGCCGCGCACGGTGCCGACCATGAGCGTCAACGGGGAGTACCAGTGCTGGATCGCCCCCGGCACGGTGAGGGCCGTCACCCAACCGAACCCCAAGCCCAGCACGAGGCCGATCGCACCCACCAGTCCGACCGCGATGGCACCGTGCAGGGTCCAGCTCTTGACCCTGTCCCACACGGGGAGCGAGCTGGGCCTGCCGATGAGCGCCACGATGGGCAGGGCGATGAGCGCGATCGGCTTGATCGCGACGGCCAGCGCGATCCAGACCACTCCGAGGACACGATGCCCCTTGAGCGCCGCGAGGAGGCCGAACCCCATGCCGGCGAGCATGAGGCCGTCGTTGTGCCCTGAGGCGATGAACAGGAGGAGCGTGAGGGGGTTCGCGGCGATCATCCAGGCGACGAACGCGCGGTTGCGTCCACGAAGTGCGGCGATCTTCAAGAAGGCCACCACCATGAGCACAGCGCCCGCGGTTGCGGCGACGCGATTCAGGAACAGGGCGTACTCGGGGATCTCAGCCCCGAGCCAGGAGAAGACGGCCGCGACGCCGAGGAACAGCGGACCATAAGGCGACTCGGTGCTGGACCAGAACGGGTCGACGCCGAGCGAGTACCAGCCGGCGATCTCGTTGACGCCGTGCTGGTACGGGTCGATCCCCGCTGCCATGAGGCGCCCGACCGCGACGTACGAGAACATGTCCCGACTGAAAACGGGGATGCAGATCAGCAGCGGCAGGGCCCAGATGACGGCCGTCCTGATCACGCGTCGCAGCGAGGCGTCGTCGTCGCGAATGCTGGGCCTGAAGCGGATCCAGGCGATGAGGAGCAGGAAGCCGCCGACGATGAGCAGCATCGTGCAGAGACGCGTCAGGTCTGGTGAGCTGCGGAAGAACGCGATGGGAAACCACTCGCGAATACCGAGGCCATCGCCGATCCAGCCAGCGCCGAACGATCCGATGAGGATGAACAGCGACCCGATGAAGCCGAGGACCGTCGGGCTCACCGTCACCGGAAACCGGCGCGGCTCGTGCTCTGCTGCCGGTCGGTGCGTGTGGTTCGACATGTTCGTGTGTCAATCAGGAAAGGGAACCAGCTGGATGCTGGACTCCGCTGACCTTATAGCGTTCGGTCGCGCATCCACCTCAGACTGGTGCGTGCAGGCCGTGGGGTGCGACTTTGGCCCCGACGCGAGACAGGAACGGCCCCGGACATCGAGATGTCCGGGGCCGTGCTCTGTCGATCAGCTACCGAAGCAGCTTCTGGCTATCGCTGGGCGATGACCTGGAGCTTGACGGTCGCAACGAGGTCGTCACGGAGGCGAACAGTCGCCTCGTGGTTGCCCGTGTACTTGATCGGGTTCGGGAACTCGACCTTGCGCTTGTCGATCTGACCGAGGCCAGCTTCCTCGACTGCGGTCGCGACGTCGGCACCGCGAACGGAACCGAAGAGGCGGCCTTCGGCGCCCGACTTCACGTGAAGCTTGACGAGGGCGGACTCGATCTTGTCCTTGAGCGCCTTCGCCTCTTCGAGGGTTGCGAGCTCGCGTGCGGCACGAGCGGAACGAATCTGCTCAACCTGCTTCTCGCTGCCACGGGACCAGCTGACTGCGTAGCCCTTGGGGACGAGGTAGTTGCGGGCGTACCCGCTCTTGACCTCGATGACGTCACCGGCTGCACCGAGGCCGGAGACCTCGTGCGTAAGAATTACCTTTGCCATGTCGACTACTCCTTAGCGGCCAGAGCCGGCGTAGGGCAGGAGCGCCATTTCACGTGCGTTCTTGACTGCACGTGCGATGAGGCGCTGCTCCTGGACGGAGACGCCGGTGATGCGACGAGCGCGAATCTTTCCGCGCTCCGAGATGAACTTGCGGAGGGTGTTGACATCCTTGTAGTCGATGACTCCGACCCGGATCTGCTTCGCGGGAGCAGCGGGCTTGCCGCCCTTCCCGCGTACACCCTTGCGGCGGTCGCCGCTTGACTTTCCAGCCATTGGGATCTTCTTTCGTTGAGTGTGTTTGCGAGCGCCCTTTAGAAGGGGGGCTCGTCAAAATCGTTCGATGCGCCGGGCGTCGCCCAGCCGGATGCGCCGTTGTCGCGGGGCTGGCCCGCAGGCTGGCCCCATGGCTCGTCCGCCGGGGCGGACTGACGTCCACCTGACGCGTTGCCGTTGCCGTTGCCGCCGCCGTTGCCACCGAAGGAACGCTGCTGGCCACCGCCGAAGCCACCCTGGCCGCCACCCTGCTGTCCGCCGGCGCCGCCGGAGGACGTGCGGGTGAGCTGCGCAGTGGCGTAGCGGAGGCTAGGACCGATCTCCTCGATCTCGAGCTCGATGGAAGTGCGCTTTTCGCCTTCCTTCGTCTCGTAGGAGCGCTGCTTGAGGCGACCCTGCGCGATGACTCGCGAGCCCTTTGAGAGGCTCGAGGCGACATGCTCCGCAAACTCACGCCAGACGCTCGCCCGAAGGAAGAGTGCCTCGCCGTCCTTCCACTCGTTCGCCTGACGGTCGAACACGCGGGGGGTGGATGCGATGGTGAAGTTCGCGACTGCGAGCCCGTTCTGCGTGTACCGCAGCTCGGGGTCAGCCGTGAGGTTGCCCACCACGGTGATGATCGTGTCGCCAGCCATGACTAGGCCTCGGTGGTCGCCGCGGGCTTCGCTGCGATAGCAGCGGCCTTGGCAGCCTTGCGAGCCTCGTCGCGCTTCGCCTCGGAGGCGACGCGAGCGATGGCCTCTTCTGCGCGGAGCACCTTGGTGCGCATGACAGCTTCGGACAGGTTCAGCTGGCGGTCGAGCTCGTTCGCCGTTGCCGAGGTCGACGTGAAGTCAACGACGGCGTAGATGCCTTCGCTCTTCTTGTTGATCTCGTAGGCGAGGCGACGACGGCCCCAGATGTCGGTCTTCTCGATGGTTCCACCGTCATTGCGAATGACGTTGAGGAACTTATCGAGGCTCGGAGCTACGGTGCGCTCGTCGATCTCTGGATCGAGGATCACCATCAACTCATACTGATGCACGATAAACCCACCTCCTTCGGTCTAGAACGGCTGCAGACGATCTGCAGCAGGAGGGTTATTGCGCGTGCCTGGGCAGTTGATCGCTCAGACAACCTGGCAAGCATAGTCGCTTCCGGCTCCTAAATGCCAGTCAATTGGAAGAACTCCCCCACGCGCGAACGAATATGCTCTTTCCAGCACAACCGGCGGCCCCCGTGGTCCGCTGAAACGCACCACTACCTAGGGGAATCATGAGCGATCCAACAGGCGGCGCGGGCGAACGCGACCCGAACGCCCCCGTGCCAAAGAACTCAGCACCGCAAGAGGGCGACGCTGCGGCGTCGCAGGCTCCTCAGGCGTCGTTCGGCGACCAGCCCGGCGGAGCCGAGCAGGGCTCGAGCAATGGCTACGGCGTCGGCAGCAGCTACGGCTCGAGCGGCGACAACTACCAGGCCCCGGGCAACTACACGGCACCTGGCGGCTCCTACGAGGCCCCGGGCGCAGCTTCCGGCTACCAGGGCGGTCAGTCGTCGTACTCAGGGTCGACCGGTTCGAGCGTGCCGAGCGCATCGTCGAACTCTGGCTACTCGACCCCCAGCTACGGCGCTCCGAGCGACACCCCCAGCTACGGTGCTCCGAGCGACAACTCCTACTCGTCGCCGAGCGCCGGCTCGTATACGGGTGACACCTCGTACACGGCACCCTCCGCATCGGGAAGCGACTACGCGGCTCCGAGCTACGGCAGCACTCCCGACTACTCGGCCGGGAACGGCTACGGCAACGACAGCGCACCCGGGTCCTACGGTTCTGCGCCAGCACCCGACGCGTATGGTGCATCCGCGCAGAACAACGCGTACGGCTCCGCTCCGGCGCCCGACGCGTACGGCGCTTCCGGACAGAGCAACGCCTACGGCGCCCCGTCGCAGGACCCGAACGCAGCTCCCGGCGCCTACGGAGCAGCTCCTGCCTACGGAGCAGCCGGTGGTGCTGGCGGAGGCCAGCAGCAGCAGTACGGCAACTACGCCCCGCAGGGCAAGGGCGGCATGAACACGCTGGGACTCATCGCGCTCATCGCCGGTGCCATCAGCCTCCTGATCTCGTTCATCCCGTTCTTCGGCTACTTCGGCATCCTGTTCGCCCTCGTCGGCATCGGCCTGGGCATCGCAGGCCTCGTCGTCAAGCGCTACAACGCGAAGAAGCTCATGGCGATCATCGGCCTCGTGCTGGGTGGCCTCGGCCTCATCGTGGGACCGTTCATCACGACCGCCACGACCGTCGCCGCGGTTGCCGGCTCGGTCGACAGCTCTGTGGATGACTTCCAGCAGGAGCTCGACGACGAGTACTCGACCCTCGACAACGGCTTCCCGTCGGAGGGCGAGATCGATGTCGAGCTCACCGTGACGAGCACCTCGACCACGCCGGTCGACATCACCTACAGCTACGACAACGCCCTCACGGGCGCCGACCGCCAGCAGGTCGACACGGAGGCTCTCGCGAGCGCTGTGCCGTGGTCGGAGTCGGTCACGATGAAGTACAAGGCTGAGTACGGCTACGACAGCTCGTCCGCTTCGGTGTACGCATCCACGAGCGACTACTCGGACACCGCGCAGCTCACCTGCACGCTGACCGTCAACGGCAACGTCGTCGAAGAGGCGACGAGCTCGAGCTACGTCTCCTGCTCGGGCTACAGCCTCGCCGACTACCTGGTCGCCGAGTAGCTCCAGGCATATCGACACGAACGGCCCCCTCTGCGGAGGGGGCCGTTCTGCGTTGCCTGGACAGACCGGAGTTCACCTGGCTGGGCAGAGTTGACCTGGCTGGGCAAGAGTTGACTCGGCAGACCGAACGCGCCTTCCGCCGTCTTCCCTGCCGCATCGCCCCACCTGTGGACGATTCGTGCTGGGTTTGGGTGACCGATGGTGGGTTTCTGCTCGGCGCGTGCTGGCTTTTCACGAGTGATGATGGGTAAAAATCCATCAGCGTCACCGAAAGCCATCACGCACCCCACTGGTGCGACTCCGGCCTGATGCCACTACGGCCTGGCCTGGTGCGGCTACGGGCGATTTTGCTCCCACCAGGCGAGCAGTCGCTGCTTGGCATCGTCGTACTCGAGCGGACCCTCGTCGAGGCGCACCTCGAGCAGGTGCTTGTATGCCTTGCCGACGAGCGGTCCTGGGGCGATCTCGAGGATCGCCATGATCTGCTCCCCGTCGAGGCTCGGACGCACGGAGTCGAGCTCTTCTTTCTCCTGCAGTTCCAGAATGCGCCGCTCGAGGTCGTCGATCGCGAAGAGGAGCCGGTCGGACTTCCGCTGGTTGCGCGTCGTGATGTCGGCGCGGATGAGGATGAGGAGCCGCTGCAGCTCTGGTCCGGCGTCTCGCGCGAAACGTCGCACGGCCGAGTCGGTCCAGCCCGCGCCCTCGTAGTTGAAGACCCGCATGTGGAGTTCGACGAGGCGCGCCACCGACTTGATGGTGTCGTTGTCGAACCGCAGCGCAGTGAGGCGCTTGCGTGCGAGCTTCGCGCCGACGACGTCGTGGTTGTAGAAGGTGACCTTCCGCCCCTCGCCGAAGCGTCGCGTCTTGGGCTTGCCGATGTCGTGCAGCAGCGCGGCGAGGCGCAGGACGAGGTCCGAGTCCGCTCCGGGGTTGCGTTCGCGCTCGAGGCTGATGGCCTGCTCGAGCACCGTGATGGAGTGCTCATAGACGTCCTTGTGCCGGTGCGCGTCATCGCGTTCGAGCTGCAGCGCGGGCAGCTCCGGCAGCACGAGCTCGGCGAGCCCCGTCTCGACGAACAGCTCGAGGCCCGGCCGAGGTGTGTCCGTCTTGAGCAGCTTCACGAGCTCGTCGCGCACTCGTTCCGCAGAGATGTCGAGGATGCGCCGCCGCAGCTCGACGATCGCGTCGAAGGAGTCGCGGTCCAGCTGGAAGCCGAGCTGCGATGTGAACCGCACCGCCCGCAGCATCCGCAGGGGGTCGTCGCCGAACGAGACTGCAGCCTCGATGGGCGTGCGCAGGGTCGTCTCGATGAGGTCTTTCGTGCCGTCGGAGGGGTCGACGAGCGTGAGCGCGGGGAGTTTAAGGGCTAGCGCGTTGACGGTGAAGTCGCGACGATGCAGGTCGCCGTCGATGCTGTCGCCGAACGCCACGACGGGCTTTCGAGATGTCCCGTCGTAGCTGTCGGCCCGGTAGGTCGTGATCTCGACGGTCTCACCGGAGAACCGGGCCCCGATCGTGCCGAACTCGCGACCGATGTCCCAGTGCGCATCCGCGATCGGGGCGACGATGCGGAGGATCTCATCCGGCCGAGCGTTCGTCGTGAAGTCGAGGTCGGTGACGTCCCTTCCGAGGAAGGCATCCCGAACCGGGCCGCCGACCAGGGCGAGCTCGAAGCCCGCGGCCTCGAAGGCGGAGGCGAGCTCGGCGACGGGGGACGCGGTCGCGAGTCCGCGAAGGCGTTCCATGGCGGACTGCACGTTTTGCATCCGCTCATTCTACGAGGCGAGGCGGATGGTCGGCTCGCCACTGAGGGCGCGTTCAGCTCGCCACCTCGCCGTCCGTCCTTACTATGGAGGTCATGGACCACGCACCGCGCGCCGCTGTGCCACGGTTCCTGCGTGCCTGCGCACGCCGGGTTGTCCCTGCGACGCTCCTGGCGTCGGTGCTGGCACTCGGGGTCACCGGTGGCGCGTCAGGTGCACCCACGAACCACACGAGCCCGGCCGCGGTCAGCTCTTCGACGGCCGCGCCGCGGGCCATCGCCGACGCACCGGACGGGCAGGTCTCGATCTTCGCCGCGCCGGCCGACGGCGGTCTCGTGCAGCCCGGCGGACCGCTTGTCGTGGAGCTCGTCGTCGTGAATAAGACGGATGCCGAGCTCCCGCCCGCTCAGCTCGAGCTCGCGGTCGGCTCGTCGACGATCGACACGAGGTTCGCGTTGGATGCGTGGAGCTCCTCGAGCAGCGAGTCCGCGGTCGACCGGCTCGATGTCGTCGCGAGCCTCGCAACCGAGAGCGTTCCGCCAGGAGAGACGGACCTGCTCAACGTCTCCGTTTCCGCGGAGGGGCTGCCCTTCGCCGCCACCGACGACTTCGGGCCTCGTGCCATGGCTGCGACGCTCACGAGTGGTGACGCGAAGCTCGCACAGGCGCGTTCCACGATCGTGCTCAATGGGGCCGCGGCGGCTGAGCCGACGCTCGTCTCGACCGTCGTCCCCATCACCTCCGGCCTGTTCGTCGACGCCGATGAGCCACTGCTCAGCAGTGCGCGACTTGCCGAGCAGACGGCACCGGGCGGGCGCCTCGAGGAGATCCTCGCCGCAGTCGAGGCCAGCCCGAACTCGACCGTCGCGATCGACCCCCGCATCCTGGCTTCGATCCGCGTGCTCGGCTCTGCAGCGCCGCAGTCGGCGCTGACCTGGCTGGACCGGCTGACGGCCCTCGACAACCAGACGTTCGAGCTTCCCTTCGCCGACGCGAGCCTCACACTCCAGTCGCAGTGGGGGGCGCAGCAGCCGCTCGAGGTCACGAACTTCGACTTCGACATCGATCCCGCGAACTTCGCCGATCCCACGGAAACGCAGACGCCCACACCCACGCCCACCGAGAGCGCAGACACGGGGGTGACCACGCCTTCCGAGGACGGGGCCACTGGCACCGACACGGAGGGCAGTGCAGAAGCGTCCGCGTCTCCAGAGGCGACCGCAGCCGACACTCCGGAGCCGACCGCCACGGAGGATCCTGAGCCCGTCGCACCGCCGCTCCCCACGACCGAGAGCCTCGTCAGCTTCCCGTACACGATGAGCGGCGTCGTCTGGCCTCAAGCGGGCACCGTCCAGTCGACGGACCTCGACAAGTTCCGCGGCTGGGGCGGCGAGTCGCTCATCCTGGACGACTCCAACACGGGGGTCAGCACGGATGCGGACTTCACGGAGAGCGCGCAGGCCACGGTCGCCGGGTGGAGCGCGGTGATCGCCGAGAAGACCCTCGACGACGCGATCGACGACGCCGTGCACGCCACCACCGATGAGGAGTGGAACGAGGCGGCCACCCGCATCGCGACCCTGCTGGCCGTCGTGACCCGCGAGCTTCCCTACGAGCCGCGCACGCTGGTCGGCACGGTGACTCGCGACGAGTTCGACGGCGACCGCCTCGCACAGACCCTCCAGTTCGTGGATGGGCTGAGCTGGGCGTCATCGACGCCGCTGACGTTCCCGAGCGATGCGGACACCGGGCGCCGAGAGGCCTCCCTCATCGACGGCAGTGTCGGCGAGACCTCGTTCAACCAGATGACGAGCGTCATGCAGACCATCGAGCGCGCGCAGGTCATCTCGACGATCTTCGACGACCCGCTGGATTACAGCGACCCCGTCAGAGTCGCCGGCATCGGTGCGCTCGCGACCGGATGGGCGACCGTTCCGGCAGAGGCGCAGACCGCCGTCAGCGGACTCCGGGACTACGTCACGCTCACGGAGTCGTACGTGCAGCTCGGCGACACGAGCGAGGCGCTCATCGTGGGCCGCGACACGGAGCTGCCACTCTTCGTGTCCAACGCAGTTCCTAATCGCAAAGTCACCGTGCTCGTCGAGTTGAGGCCGACGACGGGGGCAGTCGAGACCGGCGACGCCGTGGCCCTCACGATCGAGCCGAACTCGATGTCGCGTGTCGGCATCCCCATCAAGGCGATCGCCAACGGCACGACGTACGTCACCGTGAACGTCATGACTCCGGAGGGCGAGCAGCTCTCCTCGACGAAGCAGATCCGCCTGGATGTGCGCGCCGAGTGGGAGAGCATCGCGATCCTCGTCGCGAGCGTCGGCCTGGCCGTGCTCTTCGTCGCGGGTCTCGTGCGCACCATCCGTCGCCGGCGCGCGGCAGTGGCCGGAGCCGGAGCCGAGCCGTCGGACGCGCAGACCTCGGAAGAGGACAGCACCGAAGCTGACGCGGACGGCAAGCACACCGCCGACGCAGCGAAGACCGAGGAGTAGGCATGGCTCAGGGCATCGCGCGGGCGAGCGCGCTCCTGGCATCGGGCACCATGGTGTCTCGCGTGCTGGGCTTCGTGAAGGCCATCGTCATCGCTCAGACGATCGGCGTCATCGGCGTCTCGGCTGACGCGTACGCCGGGGCGAACCAGCTGCCGAGCAACATCTACTCGATCATCTCGGTCGGTCTCCTCAACGCCGTCATCGTGCCGCAGGTTGTCAAGGCGGCGAGACACGAGGACGGCGGGCAGCTCTACGTCAACAGGCTCGTGACCCTCGCCATGGTGCTGCTTGGCGGCCTGACGATCCTCGCGACCGTTGGGGCGCCCATCATCGGTGCGCTCTACGGCGCGAGCCTCAGCCCCGAACAGCTGGGGCTCCTCGTGGCCTTCGCCTACTGGTGCATGCCGCAGATCTTCTTCTACGGCATGTACGCCGTCCTCGGCGAGATCCTCAACGCCCGCGGCCTCTTCGGACCGTTCGCGTGGGCGCCCGTCATCAACAACGTTGTCGGCATCGCAGGCCTGCTGCTGTTCAGCACCGTGTTCGGCGCCGACCCGACTGGCCAGGACAGGATCATCTCGGACTGGGACCCGACGATGATCGCGGTCCTCGGAGGCACGGCAACGGTCGGCGTCGCGATGCAGACGATCGTCCTGCTGTTCTTCTGGCGTCGCGCCGGCCTGCGCTTCGGCCTGGATTTCCAGTTCCGCGGTACCGGCCTGGGACAGGTGGGCCGCCTCGCGGGCTGGACGCTCGGGATGCTCCTCGTCATGCAGCTCGCCGGCCTCGTCGAGACGATCGTCGCCAACGTCGCATTCGGTCGGGCCGCGTCCATCGCGGCCATGCAGAACGCGTTCCTCATCTTCGCGCTTCCGCACGCCGTCATCGCCGTCTCCATCGCCACGGCGTTCTTCACCCGCATGAGCGCGGCGATCAGTGACGGGAAGCCGAAGGACTTCATCCGCGACCTCTCCGAGGGCTCACGCCTCATCGGCATGTTCCTCGTCTTCTCGGGGTTCGGGCTCGCCCTCGTCGCTGTCCCGTTCGCGCGGATCTTCGCATCGACGGATACCGGCATCAACTCGATCGCACTGACACTTGTCGCCTTCCTGGTCGGGCTCATCCCGTTCAGCGGCCTGTTCCTCGTGCAGCGCGCGTTCTACGCGCTCGAGGACACCAAGACGGTGTTCTTCGTGTTCCTGTTCACGGTCCCACTGCACATCTTCGGCATGGCGCTCGCAGCGATCGGGCCGGTGGAGCTCATCGTCGTGGGGCTCGCCCTCATGCAGTCGATCATGTCGACCCTGCGGCTCGCGATCCTGCTCTTCATCCTGCGAAAGCGGATGGGCCAGCTCGACTTCGCGAACATCGCCCGCTCCTACGTGCGCTTCACGATCGCGGCCATCGCTGCATCCATCCCGGCCCTGATCGTCATGATGCTGCTCGGCACGTTCCAGGAGGACGGCTTCCCCCGCTCCGGCATCTTCCAGGCACTCGTCTCGTGCGCGATCGGCGCCGGCATCATGGCCCTCTTCTATTTCCCGCTGCTCTGGCTGCTCAAGTCACCCGAGTTCCGGGGCTTCGCTGGCCCGCTCCTCGCTCGATTCGGCATCAAGCCCGGACCGCCATCGAATCCAGCCCGCCCCGGCGAGAAGGGCCTCGACGAGGATGACCTTCCGCTGTTCCCGGAGACCGTCACCGTTGGCGCGGAGGACTCGGCACCAACGCCATGGAATCTCGCATCCGAGGAGATCGAGCCCGACGCAGCGGACGAACGCCGGCACGCTGAGGAGCAGGAACAGCGCGAGGAGCGAGTCAACGCGGCCTCCTGGGCATTCGGTGGCGCGACGGAGGACCTCTCGACCGCCGGCATCATCCTGCCCATGCACTCTCGGACGACCGAGATCCCGAAGGTCGGCCGCCAGGAACCGCCCCGCACCCGCCGAGAGCGTCGCGAGGAGGAGCGCCGAGCTGTGATCGAGCTGGCCGCCCGCCGTGAAGAAGAGGCGCGTCTCGCCCGTGAGGCCCGGAGCCAGGCCGATGACGACGACGGGCGCGGTTCAACACCTCGTCCGAAGGAATAGTCGCTAGTCTCAACGCGTTTGCCTGTATGTCGAGCCGCGATTCCCGCGACTCGGAGAAGTGCGGAGGACTCATGCGGAACGTCATCATCATCGGTTCAGGCCCCGCCGGCTACACAGCTGCGATCTACGCGGCCCGTGCTGGCCTCAAGCCTGTTGTCATCACCTCGAGCGTCGAAGTCGGCGGCGAGCTCATGAACACGACCGACGTCGAGAACTTCCCGGGCTTCCCCGAGGGCATCCTCGGACCTGACCTCATGGAGCGAATGCAGGCGCAGGCTGAGCGCTTCGGCGCTGAGCTCGTCTACGACGACGTCACGACGGTCGACCTCGACGGCGACGTCAAGAAGGTCTCCACGTCGTACAGCGGCGACTTCGAGGCGCGCACGGTCATCATCTCCACTGGCTCCGCCTACCGGAAGCTGGGCCTCGACGCTGAAGGTCGTCTCTCGGGACGCGGCGTCTCCTGGTGCGCGACCTGCGACGGTGCGTTCTTCAAGGACCAGCACATCGCGGTTGTCGGCGGCGGCGACTCGGCGATGGAGGAGGCGACCTTCCTGACGCGTTTCGCGAGCAAGGTCACGATCATCCACCGTTCCGAGAACCTCCGCGCATCGGTCATCATGCGCGAGCGTGCAGAGCAGAACCCGAAGATCGAGTGGATGCTCAACTCCCGTATCGAGGACATCGCCGGTGAGGCGAGCGTCGAGTCGGCGAGCGTCCTCAACACGGCGACCGACGAGCGCACCGAGCTGCCCGTGACGGGTGTGTTCGTGGCCATCGGCAACGACCCCCGCATCGATCTCTTCAAGGATGTCCTCGACATCACCGAGGAGGGCACGATCTGGGTGGATGGCCGCTCGTCGCGCACGAGCATCCCCGGCGTCTTCGCCGCTGGCGACGTCATCGACCCTCACTATCGTCAGGCCATCACGGCTGCGGGCTCCGGCACGGTCGCGGCGCTCGATGCGGAAGCATTCCTGGCAGCTCTCCCCGAGCCGATCGCACAGGAGTCGGAAGACCAGGCAGCCGCTGCGGTGACGGAGAGCGAAACCGTCATCGTCTGACCGGCCGGAGTGCAGCCAGACTCAATCCGAGCAGGCACTCCGCCCCGAACACCATTCACCACGAAGCACGACAACTCCCACGGAGGTACCAATGTCAGAACCGATCGTCGCCACCACGGCGAACTTCGACCAGATCGTGGCAGACGCCCCGGGTCCCGTCATCGTCGACTTCTGGGCGCCCTGGTGCGGCCCTTGCCGTCAGGTCGCGCCGGTGCTCGATCAGATGAGCGAAGCGCACGAGAACCTCTCCATCGTCAAGGTCAACGTCGATGACGAGCCTGACCTGGCCATGAAGTTCCGCATCACGAGCATCCCGGCCCTCAAGCTGTTCTCGAACGGCGAGGTCGTCAAGGAGGTCGTCGGCGCCTACCCGCGTGCGGCACTCGAGAAGCAGTTCGCCGACTACCTGGGCTAGACCCGACCGGCGAAGGAAGCAGACATGGCGAGGGCGCCGATAACGCCCGCAACGAAGGCGCTCGTCGCTGCCGGGGTCGAGCACGTGGTTCACAGCTACGTGCACGACCCCGGCGTCTCTGCGTTCGGGGCTGAAGCGGCCGCGAAGCTCGGCATCGACGAGGCCCGTGTCTTCAAGACGCTGATCGTGCAACTCGACGAGAAGCAGCTGGCTGTCGCCGTCGTGCCCGTCAGCGGGTCGCTCGACCTGCGCGGGCTCGCTCAGGCGGCTGGCTGCAAGCGCGCGTCGCTCGCCGACACCGCACTCGCAGAGAAGCGAACCGGGTACGTGCGAGGGGGCATCAGCCCGTTCGGGCAGCGGATGCGCCTGCCGACGTACCTCGACGAGTCTGCGTTCGCGTATCCGACGGTCTTCGTCTCCGGCGGACGCCGCGGCCTGGACATCGAGGTCGCGCCGGCGGCGTTCCTGCAGGTTCTCGACGGCCATCGCGCGCCGATCTCGAAGCGCTGACTCTGGGCTCTGAGGCTCTGAGGCTCTGGGACTCGTGACGCTAGCCTGGACCGATGCGCCTGACCCGACCCGCCGTGATCGCGGCATCCTCCCTCCTCGTCCTCACCGGATGTGCAAACACGTCGGAGACAGCTTCCGATTCTCCGGATGCCGAAGCCAGCACGACGACGACGGTCTCGGCCAGCGCGGATCCTGAGCCGACACAGAAGCCAGTGCTCAGTGAGGCCGACGCAGCGGCTCAGTGCCTCGACGCATGGCACCCGGGAGTAGGTTCCGACTTCCAGGCCAACTACGAAGAGACCTTCGGAACCGACCACTATCTTGCGACGACGGCGGCTGGCGAGTGGCGCATCACGCTGCTTCCGAAGCTCAATCGCGAAGCCGAGTGGAACCTCTACTGCGCGACCGGCGGATCCGAGACGGTCGCGCTGAGCAATGGCTACGACGACTGGCCCGCGGCCGACGACGATTCCGATCACGTTCTGACCCGAGGCCAAGCGCTCGAACAGTGTCGGATGGCGACTCGCGACTCGCGCATGGCACTCTACGCTGAGGCCTTCGAGGAGCTGTACCCGAATGAGCTCGCGGTCATCGATTTCGTGGACGGTGAGTGGGCGGTGACGCTGGTGCCGAGCGACACCTCCCGGGCCCCCGACGAGCTGCAGTGCACCTCGGACAGGGCTGTCTTCACCTTCACCGCGCCCGTCTCCTGATGTGTGCGTGAGCTGCGCTCGGACTTCGCCTGCAGCTCACGCACACGAGCCGATCAGTCCACTTCCTGCATGCGGTTCGCGAGACAACGCTCGGCGCGGGCGTATCCTGGGATTTCGACTCTCGCGAAGGAACCCCGTGACGCATCCAGGAGACGTCGGCCCGCAGACAGGCCGAAACCTTGACCCGTGGTACACCAGCTACGCCGACCGCACCGCCGGTCTTGCCGCCAGCGAGGTTCGAGCCCTCTTCGCCGTCGCCTCTCGCCCCGAGGTCGTGTCGCTCGCCGGCGGGATGCCGTTTGTGCAGGCTCTTCCGGAAGAGCTCATCCACTCCGCCTTCTCCACGATGATGCGGGAGCACGGCTCCGAAGCGCTGCAGTACGGGGGCGGCCAGGGCATCCCCGAGGTGCGCGAGCAGATCCTGCAGGTCATGAGCCTCGAAGGCATCAACGACGCGTCAGCGGACGACGTCGTCACGACGACCGGCTCGCAGCATGCCCTCGACCTCGTGTCGAAGCTCTTCCTGAACCCGGGAGATGTCGTCCTCGCGGAGGCGCCCAGCTACGTGGGTGCGCTCGGCACGTTCAAGTCGTACCAGGCGGATGTGGCCCACGTCACGATCGACGACAACGGGCTCATCCCCGAAGCGCTCGAGGAGACCATCGCGCGTCTTCGCGCCGAAGGCCGGACGATCAAGTTCCTGTACACCGTCGCGAACTACAACAACCCGGCTGGCGTCACGATGAGCCTCGAGCGGCGCATCCGCGTGCTGGAGATCTGCAAGCGCGAGCACATCCTGATCCTCGAGGACAACCCCTACGGGCTCCTCTACTTCGACAAGCCCGGCCTGCCCGCGCTGCGTTCGATGGATGCAGAGAACGTCGTGTACCTCGGGTCGTTCTCGAAGATCCTCTCCCCGGGCCTCAGAGTCGGATGGGCGCTCGCACCGCACGCCATCCGCGAGAAGCTGATCCTCGCCGTCGAGGCGTCCATCCTCTCCCCGTCGACGTTCAACCAGTGGGTTGTCACCGAGTACCTGCGTCAGAGCGACTGGCAACAGCAGATCGAGGGCTACCGAGACGTGTACCGGGAGCGTCGCGACGCCATGGACCAGGCCCTGCGGGAGCACCTCCCACAGCTCAGCTGGACGAAGCCAGACGGTGGCTTCTTCGTGTGGGTGCGCCTCACCGAGCAGCTCGACTCGAAGCAGATGCTGCCCCGCGCCGTGAAGGAACTCGTCGCCTACACGCCAGGAACCGCGTTCTTCGCCGACGGCCGCGGGCGCCACGAGATGCGCCTCTCGTTCTGCTACCCGACCCCCGAGCGCATCAAGCTCGGCGTGCGGCGTCTCGCGAACGTCATCAACGGCGAACTCGACCTCGTCGAGACGTTCGGAACGTCGACGCGGCGCGGACCCGACGCGGACCGCGTCAACATGCCGCCGCCCAACATCTCCTGACCGCGGCACCTGACTCTCCTACGAAGGGAACCCCATTGAGCATCGAGGGCCTGCACGTCGTCATCCTCTCCGGTGGCATCTCGCATGAGCGAGACGTGTCGCTGCGATCTGGCAGGCGGGTCGCGGATGCGCTCACCCGAGCGGGCGCAAACGTCACCATCCGCGAACCAGACGCGTCCCTGCTCAGCTTCCTCGAAGAGACGAAGCCAGACGTCGTCTGGCCCCTGTTGCACGGCTCCAGCGGCGAGAACGGCGCCCTGTACTCGCTGCTGCGCGCCGCGCGCATCCCGTACGTGGGATCCCGACCGACGTCCGCGCGGCTCGCGTGGAACAAGGCCACCGCGAAGGCGCTCGCGAAGCGAGCAGGGCTGTCGACTCCGCCCTCGATCGTGCTCGAGAACAGCACGTTCCGTGAACTCGGCGCCGAGGCCGTCATGCGCCTCATCGCGCGCGGCATCGAACTGCCAGCTGTCGTGAAGCCCGTCGAGGGCGGTTCAGCGCAGGGTGTGACATCGGTCTCGACGTTCGAGGAGTTCCCGCAGGCACTCGTCACCGCGTTCACCTACGACGACACGGTGCTCATCGAGAAGCGCATCGAGGGGCGCGAGGTGATGGTCGGTGTGCTCGACCTCGACGGCGAACCGCTTGCCCTGCCCGCGGTCGAAGTCGTGGCCAACAAGGGTGTCTACGACTACGAGGCCCGCTACAACGCCGGTGAGACGACGTACTACGCTCCGGCGAGGCTGTCCGACGAGGAGGCCGAGCGCGTCAGCGAGGCGGCCCTGCACGCGGTCGCGACGATCCGTCTCTCCGATATCGCTCGGGTCGACTTCATCGTCGACGAGGCCGGCGTCGTGTGGTTCCTCGAGGCGGATCCCATCCCCGGGCTCACGGAGACCTCGATCGTGCCCCTCGGCATCGAGGCTGACGACTCCGAGCTCAGCACGATCTACGCGCAGCTCGCCGCGTCAGCCGCTGCACGCGGGCCGCTCGAGTAGCCAGCTTCTCCCTGCAGAACAGAAGAGGTGGATGCGCGCCGACCGCGCATCCAC
>NZ_JADKSL010000008.1:0-195216 GCF_015351275.1 Pseudoclavibacter sp. VKM Ac-2867 | reverse complement strand
GGTGCTGCTCCCGTGATCGGGAGCAGCACCGGGCCACAACTCTGCGGACGGGCGGGCGTGAGCGCGGGCGTGAGCGCGGGCGGGCGGGAGCGCGGGGCCTTCGAGCGGGAGCACGTGGCCGGGCACTAGCGGAGGCCGCCGACGTCAGCGCCTCACAACGGGCGTCAGCGCGTCACAACCGGCGTCAGCGCCTCAGTCGACGGCGAGCGCCGCGACGGGCGAGACCCGGGTGGCTCGACGAGCCGGCAGCAGCGATGAGGCGACGGTGATGAGCAGCGTCACAAGCAGCACGGCGGCGACGGTCACCCACGGGATGCTGGGCAGGACGAGCTGTCCGACGAGCGACCCGAAGGTGGCCTGGGCGCCGACCCACCCGTAGAACACTCCGAGGAGCAGACCGAAGAGCGCGGATGAGGCGATCATGGCAACCGCCTCGGTCACGATCATCCGCCGCACCTGGCCGACGGTGAAGCCGAGCGCTCGCAGCAGCCCGAGCTCCCGCCGACGCTGCATGACGCTCAGGGAGAGCGTGTTGACCATGCCGACGGCGGCGAGCAGCACGGAGAAGCCGAGGAGCACGCTCATGATGGCGGTCGTGACGTCGATGACCTGCTCGAAGGCGGCGTACATCTCGGGCTCCATCTGCCCGAACCGGAGGGTGATGGCGCGGAAGGTCTCGCTGGCAACCGCGAACATCGTGACGAGCGTGATGCCGATCACGAGGCCGATGACGGCGCGGCTGCTGCGCGCGGGGTTGCGCACGGCGTTGGCGGCGGCGAGGCGCGGCACCGGGCCGCGACCGAGGGCGCTGCCCACGAGGCTCATGAGGGGCGGGAGGATGACGGGAGCGCCGACGATGACGCCGACGAACGAGAGCATGCCGCCGCCGACGCTCACGAGCACGCCGCTCGAGCTCTGCAGGCCGAGGAACACGCCGCCGATGAGCATGGCGGTGCCGAGGGCGATGAGGATCGTCGCCGTGATGCTGCGTCCGCGACCGGCGCGGAGCTCCTGCATGGTGGGCTCTGCGCTGGACGAGGTGGCCGCGATCGGCGAGACCGTGAGGACCCGGCGCGAGCCGACCCAGGACGCGATGACGGTCGCCGCCGTGACGGCGATGACGGGCGCCAGGATCGCCGGGTGCACGATCGGGAACGGGAACGGGTCGAGCGCGCCGTTCGTGATGGCGAGCTGCGCGCCGAGGGCCGTCAGCCCGACACCGAGGGAGGCCCCGGCAACAGCACCCGAGGCGCCCTGGACGAGCCCTTCGCGGACGGTGCGCCGGCGCAGCGACCGACCAGATGCCCCGATCAGGCGCAGCAGCGCGATCTCCTTGGTGCGTCCGGCGATGACGGTGGCGACCGAGTTCGACGTGACGACGGCGCCCACGAAGAGCGCGATCGCGAAGAACAGCGCTGCAACCGTGCCGAGCACGCTGGCGAGGGCGCCGATCTCGCTGAGGCCCATCGCGTCGAAGTAGGCGGCCAGGTCGGCGACGATCATGATCAGGACCGTGCCGAAGGCCGCCGAGAGGGCGGAGACGAGCACGACGGCGGCGCCTCCGCTGCTCTGCTGGGACTCGGGGGCGCGCTGCGCCTTGGCGGCGCTGCTTGCCTGGGCCGCAGGTGCGGTGCTCGTGGCACTCATGCTGCCGTCTCCATGGAGAGCATGAGGTTCGCGATCTCGGCGGCGCTCGTGCGCGGACGATCGGCGACGACCTTGCCGTCGGCGAGGAAGACGACGCGGTCGGCGTGGCTCGCGGCGATCGGGTCGTGCGTCACCATCGCGATCGACTGGCCGTACTGGCTGCTCGCCGTCGAGAGCAGCGAGAGGACCTCGCGGCCGGTCTTGGAGTCGAGGTTCCCCGTGGGCTCGTCGGCGAAGATGAGCTTCGGCCGGGTCGCGAGGGCCCGGGCGATGGCGACCCGCTGCTGCTGCCCGCCGGACAGCTCGTACGGTCGGTGCGCGAGACGCTGCGAGAGTCCGAGCGTCTGGATGAGGTGCGAGATCCAGGCCTCCTCGTCGCGCGAGACGGTACGGCCATCGAGGTCGAACGGCAGCATGATGTTGCCGCGCACATCCAGTGTGGGCACGAGGTTGAAGGCCTGGAAGATGAAGCCGACCGCTCGGCGCCGCAGCACCGTCAGCTCGCCGTCGCCCATGCCCGTGATCTCGGTGTCGCCGAGGAACACGCGCCCGGACGAGGCACCGTCGAGGCCGGCCATAACGTGCATGAGCGTCGACTTGCCGGATCCGCTCGGGCCCATGATGGCCGTGAACTCACCGCTTCTGATGCCGAGGCTGACGCCGTCGAGGGCGGCGACGCTGCCGTGGGTGCCGTAGATCTTCCGAACGTCGACGACGCTCGCGACAAGTGGGGGTGTGGTGTTCATGTCCTCGACGCTACGGACGCGCCCGGCTCGGTCGCGTCCACCCCTGGTCGCGGCAGCATGCTCCTCTGGGATGACACGGGCGAGCGTCACGTCCAGCCAGCGAACGAGGTTCGCCCAATAGCCTTGCCGCATGGCCTCCCCAACGCTCGTCTGGTTCCGTGACGACCTGCGCATCCACGATCACCCGGCCCTGCACGTAGCCCTCGAGCGCGGTGGGCCCGTCATCGCCCTCTTCGTGCTCGACGAGGAATCCCCCGGCGTTCGCGCGCTCGGGGGCGCCGCGAAGTGGTGGCTGCACCACAGCCTGCTCGCCCTACGCGAGCGCCTCGAGGAGATCGGTGGGGCGCTCCTGCTGCGCCGCGGCAGGGCCGAGGAGATCGTGCCAGCGGTCGCGGAGGACGCTGGCGCCGAGCTCGTCGTCTGGAACCGGCGCTACGGCGGGGCCGAGCGCGAGATCGACGCTCGCATCAAGCAGGGCCTCGTCGACGGGGGAATCGAGGCGCACAGCCTCCCCGGGTCGCTCCTCACCGAGCCCTGGCAGATCCAGACCGGTCAGGGTGAGGCCTACCGCGTGTACACGCCCTTCGCCAATGCCTGCCAGAGCCGCTTCCAGCACGAGCCGCCCCGCGTGCCGCTCGAGGCACCGGATGCGCTGCCCCACGGCTCGAAGGCGAGCTCGCTCGACTCCGACCCCCTCGACTCCTGGGAGCTGCTCCCCACGCGACCCGACTGGGCCGAGGGCCTCCGCGAAGAGTGGACCCCCGGTGAGCACGGCGCCCACGAGCGTCTCGAGGCATTCCTCGACGGGGTCGTCGGCGACTACAAGGCCGATCGCGACCGGCCAGACCTCGAGGGCACGAGCCGGCTCAGCCCCCACCTGCGCTGGGGCGAGATCTCCTCCGCCCAGGCCTGGCACGCCCTCGAGGGTCGCACGGGCGAGGGCGCAGCGACCTTCCGTCGCGAGCTGCTCTGGCGGGAGTTCGCCTGGCACACGCTCTACAGCTTCCCGGAGCTGCACACGCGGCCCTGGCGAGCCGCCTACGAGGACTTCCCGTGGCCCGCTCTCGACCGCGACGCACTCGACGCCTGGCAGCGCGGCAGCACCGGGGTCCCCATCGTGGATGCCGGCATGCGAGAGCTCTGGCGCACAGGCAGCATGCACAACCGCATCCGCATGGTCACCGCCTCGTTCCTCACCAAGCACCTGCTCACCGACTGGCGTCGCGGCGAGGAGTGGTTCTGGGACACGCTCGTCGACGCCGACCAGGCCTCCAACCCCTTCAACTGGCAGTGGGTCGCAGGCTCCGGTGTGGACGCGGCGCCCTACTTCCGGGTCTTCAACCCGGAGCGCCAGGCTGAGCGATTCGACCCGCACGGGGCCTACGTGCAGCGATGGGTCCCCGAGGCGGGCAGCAACAAGTACCCGGAACCCATCGTTGGACTGAAGGAGGGGCGGGAAGCCGCACTCGCGGCCTGGCGCGAGGTTCGCTGACACCCGCAGCGACCCAGTCAAAGCACCTCCGGGAACTGTCGGCGGCCGGTGCTAGATTGCCCGCACGCTGCGCCGTCGACGCGCCGGCATCCACCGGTCTCGACCGAACGGCACACCAGGGGAATCAGGGGCATCATCATGGTTGAGTACCGCATCGAACTCGTCGGCGTTCCCGTCGCCGACGTCGACCGCTCGCGCGCCTTCTACGGCTAGACGCTGGGGTGGCCGGTCGACCACGACCAGGTGGTGAGCGACGAGATCCGGTTCGTGCAGGTGACTCCTCCCGGCTCCGCCTGCTCGATCGCCTTCGGTGTGGGCATCAGCGACATGCCAGCAGGTTCGCTGCGTGCGCTTCAGTGCGTCGTCGCCTCCATCGAGGAGGCGCACGCCGACCTCGAGAGCCGAGGCGTCGCCGTGAGCGACATCGACGAGCAGGCGTGGGGGCGCTTCGTCTACTTCGCCGACCCTGACGGCAATTCCTGGTCCATCCAGGAGCTGCCCGACTACTCCAAGATGGCCTGACCCAGTTCCAACGAACGCAAGATCACCGACGAAAGGGATGCACCACATGACGGAAAAGAAGAGCGGCTACGAAGAGTTCAAGGTCTCCGGGGAGAACCTCCTCGGCAAGGTCAAGGAGCTCATCCACGAGGGCAACGTGCGTCGCGTGTTCATCAAGAACGACGACGGCACGACACTCCTCGAGATCCCCCTGACCGCTGGCCTCGCCGTCACTGTCGTCGCCGCGGCACTCGCCCCGGTGCTCGTCGCGGTGGGTGCGATCGCAGCACTCGTCACGCAGGTGACGGTCGGCGTCGAGCGCCGCGGCCCTGACTCCACCGACCGTGCGGGAAGCGCGGCCGACACCGACGGTGTGCCGAAGAGCGACGTCGTCGCGCCTGCGCCCGCCGCGGAGGCCACTGACCCGGACCTGGGACCGACGACGGCGTAGCTCGTCCTTCACACCGCCGGAGCTCCGGCTTCCGGCGGTGTGAAGCTCGCGCTTGCTACTCTGTGGGTTCCCAGAGCCGAGAGGCGCGTGACCAGTGCGAGAACCAGAGACCGTCACCCCCAGGTCTGACGCGGAGATCGCCGCTGCTTCGACGCTCGCCGATCAAGCGGGGGACGCCGCCGAGCTGGGTGCCCGGCTCCGCGTGCTCCGCGAGGAGGCCGGCCTCTCCCTCAGGGAGCTGGCAAGGCGCCTCGACATCTCCGCCAGCGCCGTCTCGCAGATCGAGCGTGGAGTCATGCGGCCGAGCGTGAATCGGCTGATCGCGATCGTCGGCGAGCTGGGCGCCTCCATCACGGATGTCTTCGCGGGCGGCACCGGCGCGCATGCCGAGCGTTCGAGCTTCGGCAGCTACAGCCTGCTCCGGCAGGGCGAGATCGCTCCCGTGGTGCTCGAGAACGGCGTGATCTACCGCCGCCTCTCCGGCTCGCGCACCTCGGGCATCGACCATTTCGAGTCGACCTTCCCGCCCATGACCTCCGCCTCTGCGGGCGACGCGAGCTCGTTCGCGACCCACACGGGCGTCGAGTCAGGGGTCGTCATCTCCGGCGAGCTCACGGTCGAGGTGCACGGCGATACCGTGACCCTGCGTGCCGGGGATTCCATCACGTACTCCTCGGAGACACCGCACCGCGTGAGCAACCGCTCCCCGGAGCCGTGCGTCGCGAACTGGGTCATCGCCAGGGCCCCGCACTCCGACCCGAGCGACCCGCTGTTCTCCGAATCGCACACCGCGCGCAGCTGACGGCAGTTTGCCCCGTCGCTGAGGCGAACTCGTCGGCGGCGTTCTCGAAACGCATGGAAATCTCTCTTTTACCTCGCTGAAATCTCCGACGGGGCGTGAAGGGATAGCTTTACGGTTATCCGCCACGGAGGGATCTTCCTGTGCTCATCAACGACTACAACCGGCTCAGCGAAGCCGATGCAGCCGACTTCGCCGCGACGCTCGTCGCAATACCCGCCTTCACGACTGCGCTGGTTGAATCGCGACCGTTCGCGTCGAAAGCCGCCATGCGAGAGCGCGCCGCCGATGCGGCGGCCGCCTGGAGCCAGACTGAGGTGCAGCTCGCGCTGTCCGGCCACCCGCGCATCGGCGAGCGTGCCAGCGCCGCCGAACCGGGCGCCGGGCACTCCGCCAGGGAGCAGGGGGCGGTCGCCGCCGCGGGCGATGAGCTCCGCGAACGCATCGCCGAGGGCAACCGCCGATACGAGGCGCGCTTCGACCGCATCTTCCTCGTTCGAGCCGCGGGCCGCTCCCCCGCCGAGATCCTGGAGCAGCTCGAGGCGCGCCTCGAGAACGACGACGACGCGGAGCTCGCTGTCGTCGCCTCGGAACTCCGGGACATCACCCTCCTCCGCCTCGACGAATCGGTGACCGAATGACCAGCCGGATCACGAGCCACGTGCTCGACAGCTCCGTCGGACTGGCCGCCGCGGGTGTGCGCATCCGCCTCCGGACGCTCGACGGCCGGGAGCTCGCGCAGGCGGTGACGGATGCGGACGGCCGCGTCACCGACCTCGGGCCCGCGGCGCTCCCCGCTGGCACCTACGAGCTCCTGTTCGAGACGGGCGCGTACTTCGCCGAGCGCGGCGTCGCGACCTTCTACCCGCACATCACGGTGGCGATCACCGTCGCGAGCGCACACACCGCGCCCGGCGAAGGCGACCCGCCGCACTACCACGTGCCGCTGCTGCTGAGCCCATTCGCCTACTCGACCTACAGGGGGACCTGACCATGACCGACGTCACCGTGAGTCTCGGCGCCAACAAGTACGGCAAGGCGGAGAACCGCCTCGTCAGGATCACCCGTGACACCGATCGCCACGAGATCGAAGACCTCAACATCACCAGCCAGCTCCGCGGAGCGGCCCTCGCCGGGTCCTACCTCGACGGCGACAACTCGCTGGTCGTCGCCACCGACACTCAGAAGAACACCATCTTCGCGTTCGCCCGCGAACACGGGGTCGGCTCGCCGGAGAGCTTCCTCCTCAAACTCGGCTCGCACTTCGTCGACGCGTTCGAGTGGATCGAGGGCGGCCTGTGGCAGGCCGAGCAGTTCGAGTGGGAGCGCATCAGCGTGGACGGCGCCGAGCACGACCACGCCTTCGTGCGCAAAGGCCAGGCGACCCGGCTTGCAACCGTGCAGAAGATCGACGGCGCGACCCACGTGACGGCCGGGCTCAAGGACCTGACGGTGCTCAAGTCGACGGGCAGCGAGTTCCACGGCTTCCCGCGCGACAAGTACACGACCCTCGCGGAGGCGACCGACCGCATCCTCGCGACCTCGGTCACGGCGCGCTGGCGCTACACGCCAGAGGCCGTGGATGCGGAACCCGACTACAACGCCCTCTACGACGCGATCTCGGCGGTCCTGATCTCGACGTTCGCGACCGTCCACTCCCTCGCCCTGCAGCAGACCCTGTGGCAGATGGGCAAGGTGGCGATCGAGCAGTTCCCTGAGATCGCGGAGGTCCGCTTCGCAATGCCGAACAAGCACCATTTCCTCGTCGACCTCTCCCCGTTCGACCTGGACAACCCCGGCGAGGTGTTCTTCGCCGCCGACCGCCCCTACGGACTCATCGAGGGAACCGTCATCCGAGACGGCGTCGCACCGGCGCCCGAGGCCTGGGCAGACACGCCCGGGTTCATCTAGGGGCGCGTCGGCCATCGAGCCGGCGCCTCCGCACACCCTCAGCTCAGCGCTCCTCCCAGCTCCCGCGTGGCAGCGCTGCTTGACGACCCCAAGAGAGGTCAGCTCATGTCTCCCGAGTCCCGCAAGAGCCCAGCGCCTTCAACCCCTCCGGCAACGTCTACGTCCGCGTCACATTCACCGGATGCTCGTCCAGAGGACGAGCGGCTCAGCCCAGGCAAGACCGTCGGCTACGGCGTCCAGCACATCCTCGCGATGTTCGGCGGCGTCATCGCCGTACCCCTCATCGTGGGCGGCGCCGCCGGCCTCGACGTCGGCCAGAAGGCACTGCTCGTGACCTGCGCGCTCTTCGTCAGCGGCGCGGCGACCGTGCTGCAGACCATCGGGGTGCCGTACTTCGGCTCGAGGCTCCCCCTCGTGCAGGGAATCTCGTTCGCGGCCGTCTCGACCATGCTCGCCATCATCGGCAGCAACGGGGAGACCGGACTCCAGACCGTGTTCGGCGCCGTCATCGTCGCGAGCGCCATCGGCCTCATCATCGCCCCGTTCTTCGCCAGGATCGTGCGGTTCTTCCCACCCGTCGTGACCGGATCGATCATCACCGTCATCGGCCTCTCCCTCATGCCCGTCGCGGCGCGCTGGGTGACGGGATCCGACCCGACCGCCGAGGGCTTCGCATCCGCCGACAAGATCGGCCTCGCCCTCCTCACCTTCGCGGTGGTGCTCATCCTCAGCAAGATCCGCGCCCTCTCCCGGCTCGCCGTGCTGCTGGGCCTCGCGATCGGCACGGGCTTCGCGCTCATCCTCGGCCAGGCCGACTTCGACGCCGTCGGGTCCGCGTCGATCTTCGCGTTCCCGCAGCCCTTCGCCTTCGGCATGCCGATCTTCGAGATCGGCGCCATCGTCTCCATGACGATCGTGATCCTCGTCATCATGGTCGAGACGACGGCAGACGTGCTGGCCGTCGGAGAAGTCGTCGGAACGAAGGTCGACTCGCGCCGCGTCGGCGACGGGCTGCGCGCCGACATGCTGTCTTCACTCATCGCCCCCGTGTTCAACTCGTTCCCCGCGACCGCCTTCGCGCAGAACGTGGGACTCGTCGCCCTGACCGACATCAAGAGCCGCTTCGCCGTCGCGGCCGGAGGCGGGCTCCTGATTCTCCTCGGCCTCTCCCCCATGGCCGCCGCCGTCTTCAGCGTCATCCCGAGCCCCGTGCTGGGCGGCGCGGGCATCGTGCTCTTCGGCAGCGTCGCGGCCAGCGGCGTGCGCACCCTCTCGAAGGTCGACTACACCGGCAACAACAACATGATCATCGTGGCCTCGTCGCTGGCCTTCGGGCTCATCCCAGTCGTCTCGACGCAGTTCTGGCACGCGTTCCCCGACTGGTTCGTCACGATCTTCGACTCGGGCATCAGCTCTGCGGCGATCGTCTCGGTGATCCTGAACCTGTTCTTCAACGTGTGGCTGCCCGGCACCCCGGAGCAGCCGTCGAACCTGGCAGCCGCACCCGCGCTCCGGGTGCAGACCGAGGAGCTGCGAGTGCTGAAGTCCGGCGGCTCGCTCGACGAGCACTCCTACGAGCGCAACCCGACGCCCGTCGAGCAGGGCACCCGCGCCCGTCCGTCGGGGCCGGACGAAAGCTGAGGATACGGTCGGCGGGTGCGACCGCCCGGAATGACTCCGACCCTGCCGAGGTTGCACCCGAGTGTCCAGTTCGACACAGCGGAAGGCAACAACATGAAGGTGTTCCTGACCGGAGCGACCGGCTACATCGGCTCGGCAGTCCTGCGCGCGCTCCTCGCGAACGGCCACGCCGTGACCGCCGCGGTGCGCAGCGAGGAGAAGGCGGCGCTCGTTCGAGAGACAGGCGCGAAGGCGATTGTCGTCGACCTCACCGACCGGGCTGCGCTCGCCCCACTGCTCCGCCAGACGGAGGGCGTCATCCACACCGCATCGGCGGCAGACGTCGACCCCAGCTTCGTGCCCATCGTGCTCAACGAGCTGGTGCACTCCCCGACGCAGTTCGTGCACACGAGCGGCATCTGGCTGTTCGGCGACAACTCGGCCATCACGGAGGAGTCCGAACCCGACGCACCCGAGATCGTGTCGTGGCGCATCCCCATCGACCGCCAGGTCATCAACAGCAACGTCAACACCGCGATCATCGCACCCGCGGTCGTCTACGGCGGGCAGGGGGGCGTCACCCAGCTCCTCGCAGGTGACGGGTCCGGCCCCGTGTCCCTCGTCGGCGACGGCCGGCAGCGGTGGACACTCGTCCACGTCGACGACCTCGCTGAGCTGTACGTGCGGGTCCTCGAGAAGGGCGCCGCCGTCGGCTACGTGATCGCGGCCAGCGGCGAGAACCCCACGGTTCGCGAGATCGCATCGTCAGGGCACGGCACGGTCGAGCTCGTGGAGGAGACACCGGATGCGAGCCGCGAACGGCTCGGCGCCCCCTTCGCCGACGCGCTCCTGCAGGATCAGGCCGCGACCGGGCAGTACGCGCGAGACGCCTACGGGTGGGCGCCGACGTCCGGAGACTGGCTGAAAGCCGAGCACGACTGAACGACGACCGCCGTGCGGGTGGCATCTGCTCGGCTCCGTAGGCTGGTGCCATGAGCACTCTCGGCGCTCCGGAGGTCGACCGGAGGAGCCTGCCCCTCTACGAGGCAGGCTCCATCGACGTGCCGTACGTCATCGACGGCATGAACGAGGCGATCGAGCGGAACACATTCTGGGAGGAGCACTCCCACCCCACGCACGAGCTCATCTGGAACACGCGGGGCGCGTCCTCGCTGACAGTCGGCCCACGCACGTGGACGATCACGCCGGCCGTCGGCCTCTGGATCCCCGCCGGAGTCAGGCACACGGCGTGGACGCCGGCCGGCACCTGGTACCGGACGGCGATGTTCAGCGTGCAGACGACGGCACCCATCGCCGACGAACCCGTGGCGGTCGACGTCACCGACCTGCTGCGCCTGCTCCTCGACCGCCTCGCGGAGCCCGGACTCGACGACGCGTCCCGGGCGACTACCGAGGCGATGGTGCTCGACGTGCTCACCCCCTCACCCCATGAACTGCTGCTGCGCATTCCCGACTCTCCCCTGCTCGCTCCCATCGTCGAGGCAGTCAGCGCTGATGTCCGCGACGCTGGGACACTCGAGGAGTGGTCGGTCGAGCTCGGCGTGAGCGCCCGCACGATCACACGCCAGTTCCAGTCGGAGACCGGCCTGGGCTTCAGCCGCTGGGTCGCCACGGCTCGCATCCAGCGTGCCATCGTGCTCCTGACTGACGGGGAGAGCATCGACGACGTTGCGGTCGCCGCGGGGTTCCGGTCGGCGAGCGCCTTCGGCACCGCGTTCCGTCGGGTCACGGGGATGAGCCCAGGGCGGTTCCGGACTCAGTAGCACTGGCGGGCCGAACCGGCTGCCAAACGCGACCACACCCACCACACGGTGTCCGTTTCGCGAAGAAATGTGTCGGTTCGCCTCGATTGCAAACACGACGTGCGTCGCTTAGCTTTGGTAAGGCACTCCTAACAGGGCAAGCTCTCGGCCCTGCACGGCTGCCGCTGACTTCGACACCGCACCCCGCCTCTCCGCCGCCAGACGGCGTTCATCGGCGTGCGCAAAAGGCTCAGCTCCCCCCTCGAAAGGACACCATGCCCCGCGCTTCCAAGCTCGTCGCCCTCGCCGCGACAGCGCTGCTCACGGCAGGCCTCGCCGCCTGCTCGACCACCCCCTCAGCCGGCACGAACGCGGAGCCGGGCGCAGCGAGCGGCGACTTCACGCCGATCACCATCGAGCACGCCCTCGGCACGACGGAGATCACCGAGAAGCCCGAGCGCATCGCCACGGTCAACTGGGCCAACCAGGAAGTGCCCCTCGCCCTCGGCGTCGTGCCCGTCGGCATGGCCAGGGCCGACTTCGGCGACGACAACGGCGACGGCATCCTCCCCTGGGTGAGCGAGAAGCTCGAAGAGCTCGGCGGCGAGACCCCAGTGCTCTTCGACGAGACCGACGGCGTCGACTTCGAGGCTGTCGCGGACACGAACCCCGACGTCATCCTCGCCGCCTACTCGGGCCTGACGCAGGAGGACTACGACACCCTCTCCGAGATCGCACCCGTCGTCGCCTACCCGGAGACGGCCTGGGCGACCTCGTGGCGCGACATGATCCGCCTCAACAGCCAGGGCATGGGCCTCGAGGCCGAAGGCGACGCGCTCATCACCGAGCTCGAGGGCGAGATCGAGGCGACGGCGGCCAAGTACCCGGCCATCCAGGGCAAGAAGACCATGTTCCTCACCCACGTCGACGAGACCGACCTCAGCCAGGTCAGCTTCTACACGACGCACGACACCCGCAGCGCCTTCTTCGAGGACCTCGGCATGACGTTCCCGCAGAGCCTCGTCGACGCGTCGGCATCGACCGACCAGTTCTCGCAGACCATCAGCGCCGAGCAGAGCGACACGCTCGCCGACGTCGAGATCATCGTCACCTACGGCGGCGAGGAGCTCGTCCAGACCCTCCAGGGCGACCCCGTGCTCTCGCAGATCCCCGCCGTCGCCAACGGCTCGATCGTCAATCTGCCAGGCACGGAGCCGCTCGGCACGGCCGCGAACCCCACGCCGCTGTCCATCTCGTGGATCCTCGACGACTACGTCGCGCTCCTCTCGCAGGCAGCAGAACAGGTCAAGTGACCCAGACCGCTCCTCCCGTAGCCGCCGGGGGTGTCGCCATCGTGCGACGCCCCCGGCGGCTGCGGGCGTTGTGGTTCCTCCTCGCGATCGCCTCGCTCGGCGCGCTCATCGTGGTGTCCGTCATGATCGGATCGCGCGACGTGAGCTGGGCGGATGCGGTAGCAGCCCTCGGCGGATCGACGAACGGCTTCGACGAGGCGGCCGTCGCGAAACGCATCCCCCGTACCTTCCTCGCCGTCGCCGTGGGGGCCGCCCTCGGCGTCTCAGGCGCCGTCATGCAGGGCGTCACCAGGAATCCGCTCGCAGACCCGGGCATCCTCGGCGTCAACATGGGCGCATCCCTCGCCGTCGTGACGGGAATCGCCTACTTCGGCCTGGCCTCCGCGTCGAGCTTCATCTGGGTCGCCATCTCCGGCGCGGCCCTCGCGGCCGTCTTCGTGTACGTCGTCGGCTCGCTCGGGCGGGGCGGCGCGACGCCCCTCAAGCTCGCCCTCGCCGGTGCGGCGACGTCGGCCGCGCTCGCGTCCTTCGTGACCGCCATCATCCTGCCTCGGGGCGACATCAGCCAGAGCGCCAGGTCGTGGCAGATCGGCGGCGTCGGCGGAGGCACCTGGGACAGCATCTCGCAGGTGCTGCCGTTCCTCATCGTCGGCTTCCTTGTCAGCCTCGCCTCGGCGAAGGGCCTCAACTCGCTTGCCCTCGGCGACGATCTCGCCGCTGGACTCGGCGAACGCGTCGCGCTGACGCGCGGCGCGGCGGCCCTCGGCGCCGTCGTGCTCTGCGGCGCCGCCACCGCCGTCACGGGTCCCATCGCGTTCGTCGGCCTCGTCGTGCCCCACGCCTGCCGCCTCATGTTCGGCGTCGACCACCGCTGGGTGCTGCCCTTCTCCGCAGTCGTCGGCGCCTCCCTGCTGACGGGGGCGGATGTGCTCGGCCGCATCCTCACCCGCCCGTCCGAGATCGACGTGGGCATCATCACGGCCATCATCGGAGCCCCCATCTTCATCTGGATCGTCCGCCGTTCGAAGGTGCGCGCCCTATGACCGCGACCCGTCCTTCGAGCTCGGCCGCGCCAGCCTCATCGCCGACCTCGCTCGCCCCCGCCTCCCCGAACTCCGTCATCGAGGCGACAGCCCGCGCCGTCGCGCGCAGCCGCGGCCGACGCAACGCGCGGCGCCGACTCCTCATGCTGGTGCTCGTCACCCTCATCCTCTTCGTCTTCGTCGTCTCGCTCATGGTCGGACAGACCTTCTACGGCCTCGACCAGGTCATCGCCGTCGTGCTGGGCCAGGACGTGCAGGGTGCGACCTTCACAGTCGGGCGGCTCCGGCTCCCGCGTGCCGTGCTCGCGGTCCTCGCCGGACTCGCTTTCGGCCTCGCCGGCGTCACCTTCCAGACGATGCTGCGCAACCCGCTCGCGAGCCCCGACATCATCGGCATCTCCTCCGGCGCCAGCGCGGCCGCCGCCTTCGGCATCGTCACGCTCTCGCTTGGCGCGAGCGAGGTGTCCTTCTTCGCGATCTTCGTCGGCCTCGGCGTGGCCATCCTCATCTACGTCCTGTCGTTCAAGGGCGGCGTCACGGGGACGCGCCTCATCCTGATCGGCATCGGCATCGCCGCCATGCTCGACAGCATCACCAACTACGTGCTCTCACAGGCCGCCCAGTGGGACCTCCAGGAAGCGCTGCGCTGGCTCAACGGCAGCCTCAACGGCGCATCCTGGAACGCCATCCTCCCGGTGGCGATCTCGATCCTCGTGCTCGTCCCGATCCTCCTCGCCCAGAGCCGGAGCCTCTCGGCCACGCAGCTCGGCGACGACACCGCAGCGGCCCTCGGGGTGCGCGTCAACCGCACGAGGCTCGTCGTCATCATCACCGCCGTCGGCGTGCTCTCCTTCGCGACAGCCGCCGCGGGCCCCATCGCCTTCGTCGCGTTCCTCGCCGGCCCCATCGCCGCACGCCTCTTCGGCGGAGGCGGATCGCTCCTCATCCCCGCGGGCCTCGTCGGAGCCCTCCTCGTGCTCGTCGCCGACCTCGTCGGCCAGTTCCTCCTCGGCACCCGCTACCCCGTGGGCGTCGTGACCGGCGTGCTCGGTGCGCCGTTCCTCATCTACCTGATCATCCGCACGAACCGCGCGGGAGGCTCGCTATGACCGCAGACCACACCCTCATCGTCGAGCAGCTCAGCCTGGGCTACGGCGACCGAGTCGTCATCGACGAGCTCGACCTCCTCGTGCCGCCAGGCAAGGTGACGGCGATCGTCGGCGCGAACGCCTGTGGCAAGTCGACCCTGCTGCGCTCCATGTCGCGGCTCCTCGCACCTCGCGACGGGCACGTCCTCCTCGACGGCAAGGAAGTGCACAAGACACCCGCGAAGCAGCTCGCGCGCATCCTCGGGCTCCTGCCCCAATCCCCCATCGCCCCCGAGGGCATCACGGTCGCCGACCTCGTCGGCCGCGGCCGCCACCCGCACCAGAGCATCCTCTCCAGGTGGAGCCACGACGACGACCTCGCCGTCGCCGCCGCCCTCGAAGCGACAGAGACGACGGCTCTCGCCGACCGCCACGTCGACGAACTCTCCGGTGGGCAGCGGCAGCGCGTGTGGATCGCGATGGCCCTCGCCCAGCAGACCGACCTGCTGCTGCTCGACGAGCCGACGACCTTCCTCGACGTCAGCCACCAGATCGAGGTGCTCGATCTACTCACCGACCTCAACCAGTCCCGCGGCACGACCATCGTCATGGTGCTCCACGACCTCAACCTGGCAGCGCGCTACGCGGACCACCTCATCGCGCTCGCCGACGGCGGACTGCACGCAGCGGGCGAACCCGGCGACGTCCTCACAGTCGACACGGTGCGCGCCGTCTTCGGGCTCGAGAGCCTCGTCGTGCAGGACCCCGTCTCCGGCCGGCCGCTCATGGTGCCCATCGGTCGCCACCACTCGGCGGATGCATCCGTCACGCATCCCGAAGGTTCATCCGCGACAATTGGGGCTCGAACACACGCGTGATCGAGCGGGACCACACCCCGCTCCCTCCGCCGAGACGAAGGACAGGGTGCCGACAGTGAGCGATGCAGGCGTCGAGATCCTCGCTCCCCTCGGGCACCCGGAAGAGGTCGAACCGGGCAGCACGCCCAATGCGCAGCTCCCGGAACGCGCAGAGGAAGCAGTCCCAGCCGGCTTCCCCTCACCCGCCCAGGGCTACTACTCCGGGCCCGTCGACCTCAACCGGCACCTCATCAACGACCCCGCCGCGACCTTCATCGTCCGTGTCAGCGGCGACAGCATGATCGGGGCCGGCATCTTCGACGGCGACGAGATCATCGTCGACCGCTCCCTCGAACCGCACGACGGCAACGTGGTCATCGCCGTCGTCGACGGCGAGCTCACCGTCAAGCGCCTGCGGTTCGAGCACGGCCGCGTGCGCCTCGCGCCCGAGAACCCCGCATACGCCGACATCGTGCTCGAAGAGCTCAGCGAGCTCACCGTGTGGGGCGTCGTCACGAGATGCCTCCACCGTGTCTGAGATGACGGACGCGACGCACGACTCGACCCAGGCATCGACGCAGGAGCTCCGGCAGTCCGCGATCGCCATCGTCGACGCCAACAACTTCTACGCATCCTGCGAGCGCATCTTCGACCCCAGCCTCGAAGGCAAGCCCATCGTCGTGCTCTCCAACAACGACGGATGCGTCATCGCGCGCTCCGAGGAAGCGAAAGCCGTCGGCATCCCGATGGGCGCCCCCTGGCAGGCCATCGCCCCGGAAGCCGCGATGAAGGGCGTCGTCGCCCGCTCCAGCAACTACGAGCTCTACGGCGACATCAACGCCCGCACCATCGAGCTCCTCGGCCGCTACACGCCCTCACAGGAGGTGTACTCGATCGACGAGAGCTTCATCCGGCTGCCAGGCGACCGCCGGGAGGCCCTCGCCGTCGCCCGCGAGATCAGGGTGGCGATGCGGAAGCTCATCGGCATCCCCGTCAGCATCGGGATCGCCCCAAGCAAGACGCTCGCTAAGCTCGCCAACCGCGGCTCCAAATCCGAACCATCGCTGGGCGGCGTCTGCCACCTCAGCGCCTACGAGCGAGAGCAGCTCAGCGGGATCCTCAGCACCATCGACATCGGTGACGTCTGGGGCGTCGGCCGCAAGATGGCCGCGAAATACGTGGGCCTCGGCATCCGCACCGCCCTCGACCTCCGCGAGTCCTCCCCCACCGCCATCCGCCGCCGCTACGGCGTCGTCCAGGAGCGCGTCGTCCAGGAGCTGCGCGGCATCGACTGCCTCCCCATCGACGAGGTCCCGTCGGAGCGCGAGCAGATCCAGTTCTCCCGCTCCTTCGCAGTCCCCATCTCCACGGTGCAGGAACTCGAAGAGGTGCTCTCCGTGTACACGCAGCGCGCATCGGCTCGGCTCCGCGCGCAAGGCTCGCTCACGCGGGCCATGAGCTGCTACGCCGCGACCTCGCCCTTCCGCGAAGGGCACGAGTCGCACGCCGTGTCCGTCGCCTTCCCGGAACCCACCGACGACCCGGTCGTGCTCTTCCGTGCCGCCGCCACCGCCCTCGGCCCGCAGCTGCGAGCCGAGCTGAAGTACGTGCGCGTCGGCGTCTCGCTCTTCGAGTTCGTCGCGCGAGACTCGTACGCGGCACTCGACATCTTCGACGAGCGCGGCGAAGACAGGCGCGTGGGCGAGGCCCTCGACGCCGTCGCCGCGAAGTTCGGCCAGGAATCGCTTGGCCTCGGCGTCGCCGGCCTCCGCAGTGGGCGGAGCTGGACTATGCGGCGCGACATGGTCTCACCCCGTGCAACCACCCACTGGGACGAGCTGGCGGTCGTCAAGGCGGAGTGAGTGGCGAAGTTCTGGGTTAACGTGAGTTCTGGTTTCGCACCTACTCAGAATGGAACACATGTACCAATAACTACTTGCTGAAGTGCCCGTCAGGTCTGTGGATAGACTCACTGAACCGCGAGCCGCAGTCCATGCGCTCCGAGAAAGTTATCCACCACCCTCTCGAATGTCGGTGGTCGTTCGTAGACTTTGGGCATGCAGCAACGCGACAGACACGAGGGGTCAGGGGCCGAGGCGAGCCCGGTCCCGGATCCGGGGTTTGACCCTTCGGACCCGGCCTCCGTCGCGGCTCGCCGCTCGGAGATCCTCGCGATGGAGGAAGCGGCCGCGGCGATGCTCGCGGCCGGCGCCGCCCTGCAACTGCGAGCACACGCCGCCGCGTACGACTTCGGGCACGCCCTCGATGTCGCTGAGGGATGCGCGGAATCCGCCATGCACGTGCGATCGATCGCGAACGAGGTCGGCCTGCTCGTGAAGCTCGCCGCCGGCACCGCCCAGGGACACCTCGCGTCAGCATCCGTGACGCTGCGCGAGTTCCCGGCCCTCGCCCTCGCGCTCGAGAGCAATGCTGCGACGCCCGCTCAGGTGCACAAGCTCGTCGAGACCGGCCTGAAGATCAACCACGACGACCCGGCCGAGCAGACCCACCGGCGGGGCGATTTCGTCCAGGTCATGCTGGAGCGCGTGCGCCGAGAGCCCCTCCCACCGGCAGCGCTGCAGAAAGCAGCCGAGCGCGTCGCGGAAGAGCTCACCGGGGAGTCCATCGACCAACGCCACGAACGCGCCAAGAAACGGCGCCGCGTGAGCGTCGAGGACCTCGGCGACGGCATGAGCATCCTGCGAGTGCTCATGAGCTCCTTCCTCGCGCACGCCATCCGCGACCGCGCACGCAAGCAGAGCAAAGCCATCATCAGAGCCCGCCCCAAGCCGGGCACCAATCAGACCGGCCAGGCCGGCGAAACCGGTCAGACGGGCGAGCCGGGCGAGCTGGCAGACGCGGTTGCGCCGGATGAGCGCACCCTCGACCAGGTCATGTCCGACGTCATCGCGGACCTGCTCCTCACCAGCGACCCCACCATCTCCAGCGCAGCGAACGGCATCCAGGCCACCACCCACGTCAGCATCCCCATCACGACACTCCTCACCGACACCGGCGCGGACAGCGGCGGCCCGACCGACGCCGGCAGAGATGGCCACCCTCGCCGCGCCCCAGCGCTGCTCGAGGGCATGTCCCCCATGCCCATCGAAGACGCGAAACACCTCGCCGCGACCGCACCCGCGTTCGTCCGCCTCCTCACCCACCCCATCACCGGAGCCGTCCAAGCCGTCGACGCCTACACCCCCACCGCTGCCATGCGCGCGTTCCTCCAAGCCCGCGACATCCACTGCCGCTTCATCGGCTGCCGCCAACCCGCCACGAACTGCGAACTCGACCACACCATCGACCACCAATACGGCGGCAAAACCGCCACCTGGAACCTCAGCGACTTCTGCAAAAACCACCACATCATCAAGCACCACACCGCCTGGACCGTCACCCAACACGACGGCGGCACCCTCGAATGGACCACCCCAAGCGGAAAAACCTACACAGACCACCCCGAACCCCACGGCCCCACCTTCACACCCACCGACCAACTGCCCTGGCGGCGAGACAGCAAACCGCCCCGCGAAAGAGACGACGATCCTCCACCCGCGGCGCCCATTGCACCTCCGGAGCCACCGTTCTAACTCGACTCGACTCGACTCGAGGGGCGAGGAGTGGTCCGTCAACTGGTGCGTCGGTTGGCCATCGCTTGGTCATCGGCTCGCCCGTCGGCTCAACCCTCGACTGGTCCGTGGGTTGGTCATCGGCTCACCCGACGGCTGGTCCATCGGCGCCCGGTCGGCTGGTCCGGCGGCGCCCCGTCAGCTGGTCCGGCGGCTCGCCCGGCGGCGCGCCAACCGCCTGCCCCGTCGGCGCGCCAACCGCCTGGGCCCGCTGACGGGACAGCCGGCCGGACCGTCAGCCCGCCGGTTTCGCTTGGGAATAGTCGAGAAAGAGGCCCTGTTGCATTGCGTGTGACGACAGCAACGCAGAACACATCTCAGGCCGCATCGAGCCAGGCTCCGATCCGCATCGATATCTGGTCGGACATCGCCTGCCCCTGGTGCTACATCGGCAAGCGGAAACTGGAGAGCGGCATCGAGCAGTTCTCAGCGTCGGGTGACGCCCCGGCCGTGGAGATCGAGTACCACAGCTACGAGCTGTCCCCCGATACGCCCATCGACTTCCACGGCTCGACCACCGAGTACCTCGCCGAGCGAAAGGGCCTCCCCGTCGTGCAGGTCGAGCAGATGCTCGACCGCGTCACCGGCATCGCGAAGGACGTCGGCCTCGACTACGACTTCGACTCCGTCCAGCACGTCAACACCGTGCGCGCGCACGAGCTCATCCACTTCGCGAAGGCCAATGGCCGCCAGCTCGACGCCAAGGAGCGCCTCCTCAAGGCCTACTTCGTCGAAGGACGCGACCTCAGCGACATCGCAGTGCTCGGCGACATCGCCGAAGAGCTCGGCCTCGACCGCGCCGCTGCCGTGCACGCGCTCGAAGAGCGAGTCCATCACGACGATGTCCTCGCCGACCAGCAGCAGGCGCAGGCGTACGGCATCCAAGGCGTCCCGTTCTTCGTCATCGACGGCAAATACGGCGTCTCCGGTGCCCAGGAAGCGGCGACCTTCGCCGATGTCCTGAACAAGGTCACCACCGACCGCGACAACACGACCGCGTGACCGACCACTTGATCAACGGCGTGAACGAATCCACCACCGCCACGGCCGCCGCCCCCGCTACGGCTGCGGCCGTGGATCCAGCTGCGGCGGCTCCGGAGACGGCGACTCCAGGTGCAACTGCGGATGCGGCCGCGACTGCGGTCACGGGCACGGGCACTTCGAGCGTGAGCACTGGCACCCTGAGCGCTTCAGTCGTGACGCCAGCTGCCCTGGACGCGGAATCAGACGCGGCTCCGGGGTCCGTACAGGCAGGCGGCTTCACGATGCTGGGGGACGCAGGCATCGCCTGCGAGGGCGACGCCTGCGTGATCTGAGCAGGGCAGGGTAGAGCAGGGCAGAGCTGCGTCGCGCACAGCAGCTCTGCTCTGAACTCCCCCGCCGCCGACGCAGCAGGAAGAGCGCGAGTTGGTTCCGGCGCGCGTCTCCGCTCCTGAGCGGCGTGGGTTCTTTAGTGTGATGGACTCTCACCATGGGATTCACGAGTTTCGTCGCCATAGGTGACAGCTTCACCGAGGGCGTGGGCGATGAGCTGCCGGATGGTCGAGTGCGCGGCTGGGCTGACCTCGTCGCGCAGGGTCTCGCTGTCTCGTCGCCGGAGCCCGTCACCTACGCGAATCTCGCTATCCGCGGGCGGCTTCTCGACGCGATCCTCGAAGAGCAGCTTCCCGCAGCGATCGCGCTCAAGCCACAGCTCATGAGCCTCAACGGCGGCGGCAACGACATCCTCCGCCCCCGAGTCTCCATCGATGACGTCGCCCAGCGCCTCGTCGACGGCGCCAAGCAGGCCCTCGACGCTGGCATCCACGTCATCCTCCTCTCGGGCGCGAACCCTTCGGACCACCTCCCCATGGGCAAGCGCATCGCGGCACGCGGAGACGCACTCGCCGCCGCTGTGCACGCCAAGATGCCGCCGCAACCCGGCATCACCTTCGTCGACAACTGGGCGGACCCTGAGCTGCGCCACCTCGACTACTGGTCACGCGACCGCCTCCACATGGGCGTGAGCGGCCACCGGAGGGTCGCCGCAAACGTCCTCTCCGCCCTCGACGTGCCCGCACCTGACTTCGGCCCCCAGACCCCCAGCATCCAGCGCCCTCGCAACTCCGAGTACTGGCGTGAGTACGTGCTCCCCTGGATCGGCCGCCGGCTCACCGGCAAGTCGTCAGGTGACTCGCGCACGCCGAAGTACCCGACGCTCGATCCGGTCGCCACCGACTAGCAGCACCGTCAGCGAAAGAGGCGGCCCGCCGACGCTCTCGCCTACTTGCAGAAGCCCTCCCGCAGCCGTACGCCATGCTCCGGCCACCGCCTCGTAGACCTCATCCACCGACTTCGAGATGGATCCGGACACCGAGAAGCCGAGCTGCTGCAGCTCACCGAGCCCGCTCGTGCCGCCGCTCTCTCTCACCTCGTCCCCCTCACCGACGCTGCTGTTGATGTCATCGTTCACGAGAAATCCGTCCCATTCAGGCTTCGTGCCGTATAGTGGTGGAGTCGACGCATGATCACCCCGCTTCTCGCGGACATTCCAGATCCTGCCTGTCGCCATCCGCGCCACCGGATCCGTGGCCACCAGGACCCAAGTCCGAGACGCCCACCTGCTTACGAGCACGAGTCGGCTGACCAGCACGCGCCCACAGCGGCGCACACATGCTTGAAAGAATGCGCCCCGCCAACGCTGGCGGGTTGCGCCGCAACGAAACGAAGAATCGCATCACACTCGCAATACCATTCACCCTGCCCGCACCTCGAGTCTCTTGGCGACAAGCCGACGACGACGTGTACGCGGCAACCATCAGCGACGAGTTCGCTGGCTTCATCACGATCGCAGACACCGGCCTGCACACCCTCCAGGGCCCCCAGGGCCAGAGCATCGGCGACTATGGGACCCTCGACGAAGCCCAAGAGGCTCTCTCCGAGGCTCTCTTCCCCGTCGAGCACGACCAATCGGACGTCGCGGCGGCACGTCCCCGGCGCCGCCGGACCGGACGCCGCGCTGCTGCCAACGCCCGCACTGCCGGATAGCAGACCCAGCCAGATGACCTGCCCAGCTGCAAAGCGGGCACATCTGCACAGTGCGTGCATCCGGAGAGCGCGCTTATCTGCACAGTGGGTGCATCCGGAGAGCGGGCCTATCTGCACAGCGGTGCGTCCGGATGGCGCGCCCAGCCGCAAGCGGGCGCACCCGGGCAGCGGGTGCACCCGGATTTCAGGTGCGTCCGGATTTCAGGTGCGTCCGGATTTCGGGTGCATCCGGATTTCGGGCGCGTCCGGCTTTCGGGCGCGTCCGGCTTTCGGGCGCGTCCGGCTAGCGGCCCGGCCGCAAAGTCGGCGCACCCGGCTGGACTGCCCGATGCGGCTGCGTCATCCCGGGCGCTCCAGTCGGGGCTGCCCCGCTCAGCGTCGTGCCGGACGCAATCTCGGACACGTCTCCTCCTGCGCGCTCTCGAGTCTCGCTGTCAGCGAGTGGTTCTGAGCTGCTAGCGGGCCTGATCGTCCGATCCGGTCGGTACCGAGGCGGGCGGTGCCGCTCCGTCAGGCGCGGCCGCCGCTGACGGCACCGAGTTCGGCACCACGGGGTCGGGACGCCAGCCGTGCGCGTGGAAGTGCGTGCTCTCACCGGAGCCGCCTTCGTCTCGCCACCGCTCCTCGCCCTCGGGAACTCCTTCTTCGATGTTGGTGACTCCCATGATCTTCGCCGCCTCACTGCGCTCGGATCCTCGCGGGCGACTGACTGCCGCCCCACTCATCCCAGGGAAGCACTCGAGGCTCCGAACCCCGTGCACGCGAGACGTGGACTTGCCCCGGATCCGCGCAACCGGACATGCGCCGCGACAGCAACGGCAGGCCCATCAGACGAGGCCGGCCAATCCGCCCGGCGAGTCAATCCGCCCGGCAAGTCAGTCAGTCAACACCGCTCGAAACACCGCCACCCACCCGGGGGCGCCGCCATCTGGGCGTGCCGCCCCCCCCCTGATGGCCGCTACTCGAGCACCTCGATCTCGGTGATCTTCGCGGACCACGGGCAGTACACGTCGCTCGTGAGCGTTCCGTCCTCGACGTACTCGGGGAGGCCGTCGCACACCTCCGTCGTGAAGTCCGCGAACTCGAGCGTTGTCGGGTCGATGTGCCACGTCCACGGTTCGTTCACAGACGCGTCGTCGCGCACGATCGTCCCCACAGGAATCGCCGGCACGTCCTCCCCTTCGAGGAGCTTCTGAGCGTGCTCGACGAGGCCAGGAGTCGGAAGCTCGACCTTGTAGCTCTGGTCGACCACCTGGAACGTGGCGACGGCCCGAGAAGGCGTCGCTGGGGATTGCGTCGAGCATCCGCTCACGGCGACAGCTAGCCCGATCGTCGCGGCGAGCGCAAGACCGACAGATGCGGGGCGTGGGAACTCGGGCATCAGGGACCTCCGTTGGTGGGCACATTCTGCTCGAGCCAGCGCTCGAGCTCGGGGAGTGACTCGTAGGCGATAGTTCCGTGGCTTGCTCCGGGCACCGTCACAGCGTGCACTTCGATCCCGATCGATTCCTCGTGGGCGACGAACGCAGCCGTGTCGGCCGGGAGCACAAGCTCGTCGGCGCTTCCCTGCGCGACGAAGAGAGGCGCATCGATTCCCTTGCCCCCGGCAGAGTTGTCGCGCAGGAGAGTTGCCCACGGCTCCGCCGTAGTGGGGTCGTGCAGCGTGAACTCGCCGATGAGCGGCTGCCCGATGTCGTGCAGCTCGGTGAGGCTGCTCATCAGGCACAGCGAGTTCATCTGCGGAACCTTCTCGATTGCGGCCGGAGTGAGGATGCTCGACAAATCTGCGCCCGGCACACTCGCATACACCTCGGCGAACGCCGGGAACGCGTACGAGCCGATCGTGACCCCGGAGATATCGTCCAGGTGCGACCCCATGAGCTTCGTGAGGTCAGCGGCGGGTGCCGCGACGGCCACCGCGGCGATCGTGAGCTCCGGGGCGTAGCTCGGCGCCTCCTGTGCCGCGAAGAGCGCAGCCTGACCGCCCTGCGAGTGCCCCCAGAGCACGACGTCGTCGCCTGCCTCCACTGGGTCGATCTGTTGAGCAGCTCGCACCGAGTCGAGCATGCTGCGCGCCGCCGTCTCCCCCACGAGATAGGAGTCCTTCCCCGCCTGCACGCCCTCCGCAGTGGTGACCCCCATGCCGAGGTAGTCGGTCGCGACGACCGCGTAGCCGCGGTCGAGCATGAGGCGCATCCCCTCGATGCCGATGAACGGATCGAAGGCCCGAGACGGCGCACACGATGGATCCGTGCCGGTCGTCGGATGGCCCCACGCGAGCACCGTGCGCCCGTCTGCAGGGGCCTTGCCGTCCGGGACGATGACGACCCCGGACACGAGCACCGGAGCCCCATCGAGGTCGGTCGACGAGTACAGGATGCGCCAAGCCTGCGAGCCGATCGGGGTCCCGAGCAGCTGCTCGCTGCGCACCAGCGTCCCTGGCTCTGTGGGGACGTCCCCGTCCGGCTGCACGTAGAACGCAGCAAGGTCCCCCTGCTCGATGGTGTCGCCGCTCACCCGCAGCACCTCGGCACCGATGAGAACCGCGGCGACCGCGAGCGCCCCCGTCACGACGAACGCGACGATTCGCTTCGGTGAGCGTGAAGCTGCACGGCCCAGGGTACGAGGCGGCTTCGGTGGCCCTCCACTCGAAGGCTCCTGCGGCAGGTTCGACGGCGTCTCTGCCACTGGCTGTCCTCTCCCGAACGTTCTGCACGGCCCGCGAGCCGGACGCATCCGGAAACAAACGGCAACGCAGCCAGCGGGGGTTCGTCAACTGCGAGTTCAGTGTCGGCCCGGCCACGCACCCGGTCAAGGGGTCGCCGCCAAATGCGGCGGAGGTGCTCGAGCCCGCGAGCCGTCCGCAGGGGCTCCCAGAGTGCGCGAACATAGAGCAATGACCGCAACCCTCGTCGCCAAGGACCTCGCGGGTGGCCACGACCACCGCACGCTCTTCTCGTCCCTCGACCTCGTCGTCGCCCCCGGCGACGTGGTCGGCGTCGTGGGCGCGAACGGAGCGGGCAAGTCGACGCTGCTTCGCCTCCTCGCCGGCATCGACGAGCCCATGGAGGGCAGCGTGTCGCTCGCGCCGGCCGATGCCTTCATCGGCTGGCTCCCCCAGGAGCACGAGCGCGTGTCCGGAGAGACCGTAGCCCAGTACGTCGGCCGCCGAACCGGCACCACCGAAGCCACCGCTGAGATGGATGCGGCAGCCGAGGCCCTCGCCGAGGAGGCGAAACCAGGCGCCCCGGACCCCGGCGAAGTGTACGCCGTCGCCCTCGAGCGCTGGCTCGCGAGCGGAGCCGCTGACCTCGAAGAGCGCCTCCCGGTTGTCCTCGCCGAGCTCGGGCTCGAGCTGAGCGCCGACGCCCTCATGACCTCCCTGTCCGGCGGGCAGGCCGCGAGAGTCGGCCTCGCCGCACTCCTGCTCTCCCGTTTCGACATCGTGCTCCTCGACGAGCCGACCAACGACCTCGACCTCGACGGGCTCGAACGGCTCGAGGCGTTCATCCAAGGCCTCCGCGGTGGCGTCGTCCTCGTGAGCCACGACCGCGAGTTCCTCGCCAGGAGCGTCACCCGCGTGCTGGAACTCGACCTCGCCCAGCACAGCAACCACGTGTACGGCGGCGGGTACGAGGCGTTCCTCGAGGAGCGGGCAACCGCGAAGCGCCACGCGCGGGAAGAGTACGAAGAGTTCGCAGATAAGAAGGCGGACCTCGTCGGGCGAGCCAGGACGCAGCGCGAATGGTCGAGCCAGGGCGTGCGCAACGCCATGCGCAAGGCACCGGACAACGACAAGATCCGGCGGAAAGCGGCCACGGAGTCGAGCGAGAAGCAGGCGCAGAAGGTGCGCCAGATGGAGAGCCGGATCGCGCGCCTCGATGAGGTCGAGGAGCCGCGCAAGGAATGGCAGCTGCAGTTCACGATCGGCACGGCTCCGCGTTCCAGCTCCGTGGTCTCGACGCTCTCTCGCGCCGAGCTGCACCTCGGGAGCTTCACGTTCGGGCCCGTCTCCGTGCAGGTCGACGCCGGTGACCGCATCGGCATCACCGGCCCGAACGGCGCGGGGAAATCAACCCTCCTCCGCCTGCTGCTCGGGCACATCCAGCCGGACTCGGGAACCGCGAGCCTCGGCTCCAGTGTCGCCCTCGGTGAGATCGACCAGGCAAGGGCAGCCCTCACCGGGCCAGCACCGATCGCGGAGCAGTTCGAAGCCCAGGTGCCCGACTGGCCAACCGCCGAGGTGCGCACCCTGCTCGCCAAGTTCGGCCTCAAGGCCGACCATGTCGGACGCCGCGCCGACGAACTCTCCCCCGGCGAACGAACCCGGGCGGGGCTCGCGCTCCTCCAAGCCCGGGGCGTCAACCTGCTGGTGCTCGACGAGCCGACCAACCACCTCGACCTCGTCGCCATCGAGCAGCTCGAGCAGGCCCTCGAGAGCTACGAGGGCACCCTCCTCCTCGTCACGCACGACCGGCGGATGCTCGAGACCGTGCAGCTCAACCGGGCCTGGCACGTCGAGGGCGGTCAGCTCACGGAACGGTGACGGTCGAGGCGGCGCACGGGTGGGCTCGGGCGGCGTCGGGTCGAGTCGGGTTGGGTTGGTCTAGTCGGGTCGGGCAGAGGCGTGTCCGGACGAGGGACCCTCACGACGACTGACCCCCCGGACGCAGGAGCCTCCGGACACGGCTCCCTCCCGAAGCAGGACCCTCCCGAAGCGCGCGGCTCAGACCTGGACGCCCGCACGGCTCCCGTCGCCGCGTAGGTCCTAGGCTGTGCCGCATGGCCACCGTCATCCTCGTCCGACACGGACGCACCACAGCGAACGCGAGCGGGCTGCTCGCGGGGCGCACCCCCGGAGTCCTCCTCGACGAGACCGGCCGCACACAGGCCGCAGCGACCGGGGCTCGCCTCGCCGCCGTGCCCCTGGCGCGACTCGTCACGAGCCCCCTCGAGCGCTGCCTCGAGACCGCTGCAGCCATTCGCGCGCAGCAGCCGACCGCACCGTTCACGGATGCGCATCTGGAGCCGGCCCTCGACCTCGTGGACGACGACCTCACCGAGTGCGGCTACGGCGCCTGGCAGAACCGGAAGCTCGCCGACCTCGCCAAGGAGGAGCTGTGGGCGAGCGTCCAGACGCAGCCCTCCGCCGTCACCTTCCCCGACGGGGAATCGATGGCCACCATGCAGTCTCGGGCAGTCGCTGCCGTGCGCCGCCACGACGCGGAGGTCGAGCGCGAGTTCGGACCCGGCGCCGTGTGGGTCGCAGTGAGCCACGGCGACATCATCAAGTCGATCCTCGCCGACGCCCTCGGCATGCACCTCGACCTGTTCCAGCGCCTCGCGGTCGGCCCCGCCTCCACCTCGATCATCAGTTACGGCAAGGCGCGCCCGAGCGTCCCCATCATCAACTCCGACGCTGGCGACCTCACCTGGCTCGTCCCGGCCCAGACTTCCCCGGATGGCGGGTCCCACACGGGCGACGCGACCGTCGGCGGCGGCGCGGGCAGAGCGTCCTGAGCATAGGCTTGAGACCATGACGACCCTCGTGCACGAATTCGACTGGCCGGACCGATTCATCGTCGGCACGCTCGGCAAGCCCGGCGAGCGCACCTTCTACCTGCAGGCCCGCGACGGCGCCCGCGTCATCAGCGTCATCCTCGAGAAGGAGCAGTCGGCGCTGCTCGCCGAGAAGGTCGACGAGATCCTCGACCAGCTGATGCTCGAAGACGGGAACCGCTACAGCGTCCCCAGCTCGACCCCCATCGAGCTCATCGACGAGGAACCGCTCGACACGCCCGTCGATGGTCGCTTCCGCGTGGGAACCATCGGCCTCGGCTGGGAGCCAGCGACCGCGCAGGTCATCCTCGAGGTCATTCCCGTGGTCGAGGTCGAACTGGAGATCGACGCCGATGCGGACACCGAGGCCCTCGAGGCCGAGCTCGCCCGCATGGCGGGCCTCGACGAGCTCGTCGAAGCCGTCGAGCCGGAAGAGCTGCTGCGCGTGCGCATCCCCGTCGGCTCAGCGCGGGCCTTCGCGAAGCGCACCCTCGAGATCGTGGGCGCCGGCCGGTCGCTCTGCCCGCGCTGCGGCCTCCCCAAGGACCCCGAAGGCCACGACTGCCCGGCCGACGACGGCCTGTGACCGACCCAGAACCGAACACTGACGTGGCGCACGATGACACGCCCGACGACGGGACCTCGTCGGTTGAGACGACACCGTCCGGGCCGACCCTCGAGCTCACCGCGAGGCTGATGGGCGCCTCCAACGCCTCCTTCGTCGGGAACTACACAGCGCCCGGCGAGGAACCCGTCGAAGTCGTCTACAAGCCCTCACAGGGCGAGCGCCCGCTGTGGGACTTCCCGAACAACGACCTCGCCAAGCGAGAGGTCGCCGCCTACCTCGTCTCCGAGAGCCTCGGCTGGAACATCGTGCCCCGCACCTGGCTCGGCGACGGCCAGTTCGGGCCAGGCATGCTGCAGCTGTGGCAGGACATCGATGAGGCTCAGGATGCCGTCGACCTCGTCGACGCCTCCGAGGTGCCCGACACCGGATGGCGGACCGTGCTCACGGGCGAGGACGAGACCGGTCGCGAGGTCGTCCTCGTGCACGAGGACTCCCAGACCATGCGCCACATGGCGATCTTCGACGCCATCGTGAACAACGCGGACCGCAAGGGCGGACACGTCCTCGCCATGGCAGACGGCCACCGCTACGGTGTCGACCACGGCCTCTCCTTCCACGCCGAACCGAAACTGCGCACCGTGCTCTGGGGGTGGGTCGGCGAGGCGTTCACGAGCGATGAGCTGGCAAGCATCCGGAAGCTCCGGGCCGCACTCGACGACAAACGCGACTCCGGGCTCGGGGCGCGGCTGGCCGAGCTGCTGTCCGACATCGAGCTCCACGAGCTCGCAGCCCGCATCGACCGCCTGGTCCAGGACGGCGAGTTCCCCGCCCCGGAAGGCGACATGCCCGCCGCTCCCTGGCCGCTCTTCTGACCGGACGCTCCGGACGCATCGACCGGCCCGGACGTGCTGGACGCTCCGGACGCGCTGAGGCGCTCTGGACGCTCTGGACGCTCTGGACGCTCTGGACGCTCTGGACGCTCTGAGGCGACTCCAAACCGTGGAGCCTAGCCTGCTGCCAGCTCGGCTCGCACGCTGACGAATCTGCAGCTGCCCTCGAGTCGACAGACGCAGAGGAGAGACGCCATGACCAGTCCGGAAGCCGTCGCCCAACCCGAATTCACCCTGCACAGCAGCGTCGGGGCTCCCCGCGAGCGCGTTTGGCGCGCGTGGACCGACCCAGACGAGCTCACCCTCTGGCATCACCCGGCCGGGGTCTCGACGCCGCGGGACTCCATCGCCGTCGACGTGCGCGAGGGCGGCACCTACCGGTACACGATGGTGAACGACGAGGACGGTGCGGAGTATCCGACGGCAGGCACCTATCTCCTCGTCTCGGAACCCGACCGGCTCGCCTTCACGTGGGCCTCCCCCGACGACGACCCCGCCGAGTCCCCCGTCGTGACCGTCGACTTCACCGCGAGCGGCGACGAGACCGAGCTCGCGCTGCACGTGCGAGGCATCGCGGGCGAGCCGGGTGATGACAACGTCTACGATGGCTGGACCCAGGCCCTCGAGAACCTCGCCAGCCACGTTGCTCGCTGACAGATCAAGCGCTGCAGCGCGCGAGGGAGATCTTCCGTGCGCCGACCAGGCGCCCGCACGGGACGCCTGGTCGGCCTTGCGAGACGCGCAGCGACTGGCAGCCCGTGATCTCTGCCAGCCCGTGATCCACCAGCCCGTGATCTGCCAGCCCCTCATCCGCCCGCCGCGGTGCGTCAGCCTCGCTGCATCAGCCGACGTGCGTCAGCCGCACGGGTTCACCGTCATGCGTCAGCCGCACGGGTTCACCGTCGTACGTCAGCCGCGCGGCTTCAGGACGACCTTGATGCACCCATCCGCCTTCTTCTGGAACACCTCGTACATGCGGGGCGCGTCCTCGAGCGGCATACGGTGCGTGACGAGGTCCTCGGTGCCGAGCGGATCGCTGCGGTCCTCGACGAGTGGAAGCAGCTCGGGGATCCACCGCTGCACGTTGCACTGGCCCATGCGCAGCGTCAGCTGCTTGTCGAACATCGTCATGAGCGGCATCGGGTCGGCCGTTCCCGCGTACACCCCACTGAGCGAGACCGTCCCGCCGCGGCGCACCGCGTCGATGGCCAGCATGACGGCGGACAGACGGTCGACGCCGACCGTCTCGATGACCTTCTTGGCGAGCGCATCCGGGAGGAGCCCCGCGCCCTTCTGCGCGATCTCCGCGATCCCGCTGCCGTCACCGGCACCGTGCGCCTCCAACCCAACCGCATCCACGACTGAATCGGGGCCTCGCCCCTCGGTTGCCGCGCGGAGGGACTCCGCGGTCTGCGAGTCGTAGTCGAAGACCTCGACCCCGTAGCGCTCCGCGAGCGCGCGACGCTCGGGCACCGGGTCGACGCCCAGCACCCGGTAGCCGAGGTGCTTCCCGATGCGTGCCGCGAACTGGCCGACCGGTCCGAGCCCGAGGACAGCGAGGGTTCCGCCCGCCGGGACGTTCGCGTATTGGACGCCCTGCCAGGCCGTGGGGAGGATGTCGCTGAGGAACAGGTACCGCTCGTCGGACAGCTCGTGGCCGACCTTGATGGCGTTGTTGTCGGCCAGGCGCACGCGCAGGTACTCCGCCTGCCCGCCTGGCACCGACCCGTAGAGCTCCGTGTAGCCGTACAGCTCGGCACCGGTGCCCTGATCGGTGTTCTGGGTCACCTCGCACTGCGTGGAGAGGCCGGAATGACAGGCGACGCAGTCGCCGCAGGCGATCACGAACGGCACGACCACCCGGTCGCCGACGCTGAGCTTCGTCACCCCGTCGCCGACCTCCTCGACGATGCCCATCGTCTCGTGGCCGAGGATGTCGCCCTTCGCGAGGAACGGCCCGAAGACGCTGTACAGGTGCAGGTCGGAGCCGCAGATCGCGGCCGAGGTGACGCGGATGATCGCGTCCCCCGTCTCTTGGATCAGGGGCTTCGGGACCGTCTCGACGGTGACCTTGCCGGTCGACTGCCAGGTGAGTGCGCGCATGAGGATTCCTCTCTTCGCGGGAGAACGGACGCCTGCCTCGAGCGGGCGCCCGGAGATCCCTGGGTTCGCCCCGAGGCTACGGACCGGCGCCTCTGCGCCGCGCGGGGTTGACTTCCCAGCCGCGCCTGCGGCTCGCCGAGAGCTCGCCGAGGCGGTAGCGTCGTGCACGTGAGTCGATCGGGAGCGCCCTGGAGCGTCGTGCACGCGGAGCGCGAGGCGCTCATCGCGGACCTCGAGCAGCTCGACGAGAGCGCCTGGGCGACCCCCTCCCTCTGCACGGGGTGGACGGTGCATGACGTGCTCGCGCACCTGGTGAACGACGCGAAGACGACGCCGTTCAGCTTCGTCACGCAGCTCGCGTCGGCGCGCTTCGACTTCGACGCCCTCAACCAGCGCGGCATGGAGGCCGAGCGGCAGGAGCATCCGCGCGACACGCTCGAGCGCTTCCGAGCCGCCGCCGGCCGCACGTCGAGCGCGCCGACACCGGCCGCAACTCGCTACGTGGAAGCGTTCGTGCACGGCGAGGACATCCGCAGGCCCCTCGGCATCACCCACACGTACCCGCGCTCGGCGGTGCTCGAGGCGATCTCTCACCAGCGCAAGACGCCCGTCGCCATGGGCGGCGGCCGGGAGCTCGCCGCCAACCGCATGCTCGTCGCGATCGACGCGGGTGCCACACCAGACCGATCGCTGACACTCGGCCACGGGCCGGCCGTCAGGGGAACAGCCATCGACCTGCTCATGTGGCTGAGCGGTCGCGACATCGCACCGGAGGCGATCTCATGAACCAGCGGGAACCATCCACCGACCACGCAGCACCCAGGTCCAAGCGCCACGACAGGTCCGAGAGCCACGACTCCGCTGGTCACCTCGCGAGCACCCTCGTGCTGGGTGAGGCACTCGTCGACCTCCTACCTGGAGACGCCGACTCCCCGGACGGGCGCGCCCTGCCGGGCGGTTCCCCCATGAACGTCGCCGTGGGACTCGCGCGTCTCGGCCACCCCTCCCAGCTCGCCGCGCGCCTCGCCGATGACCAGCACGGGCGCCTCGTGCTCGCACACCTCGAGGAGTCCGGCGTCGCGCTTGTCGACGGAGCACTCGACGGCGAGCGCACCTCAACTGCGAGGGCCACCCTCGACGCGCACGGCAGCGCCAGCTACGAGTTCGACCTCGACTTCTCGCTGCCGACGCCGCACCTCGATGGCGTCGACGTGCTCCACACCGGATCGATCGGCGCGGTCGTCGACCCCGGCGGTGCCGTCGTCCGTGCGTCCTTCGCCGAGGCAAGAGCGCGCGGAAGCGTCCTCACGAGCTACGACCCGAACGTGCGCGCGGCCATCATGGGCGACCGCGAGACGGTGCTCGAGCGCGTCGAAGCCCTCGCCTCGCTCAGCCACGTCGTGAAGCTGAGCGACGAAGACGCCGAGTGGCTGTACCCGGGCGTCTCCCCCTCCGAGGTGCTGCGGCGCTTCACGACGCTCGGAGCGCGCCTCGCCGTCATGACCCGCGGCGGTGAGGGCGCACTCGCGCGCACGTCACGGCGTGAGCTCACCGTCGAGGCTCCGCCCGTCCGCGTCGTCGACACCGTCGGCGCTGGCGATGCCTTCATGTCCGGACTCCTGCACGCCGTTTCCGCCGCGACCGTCCGCGACGCGCTCGTCGAAGGCCTCGATGAAGATTCGTGGGCGGATGCGGCTCTCGCGACCGCCGCACGCAGCGCGGCAGTCACCGTGGCGCGTGCGGGCGCCAACCCGCCCTGGCCGCGAGAGCTCGCCGGCGAGGAGACAACGCCCCAACTCGGCTAGGGTGCCCGGGTCCGAGCCTCGGGAATCCGAGCCTCGGGGATCCGGCGCTCGGGGATCAAGCGATCGGGGATCCGGCGCTCAGGATCCGATGCTCAGCGACGCACCCAGGGGTGACGGCGGAGCGACCGCGAACGGGCACAGGGGCGACGGACGCAGGTCACAGGCGGGTGGCGACAGGCGCGGGCCAAGAGACACCGACCGGCAGGTGCCGAGCGCTCCGTTGTCGTCACGACAGGACAAAACCGAGTTCGGGCCTAGACTTTTCTGATGCTCGAGCTGCTCCCCCAACTCCCCACGTACGCCTGGGTGCTGCTCGCCGTCGCCGCGTTCGCCGTCGGCGTCTCGAAGACCGCCCTGCCGGGAGTCACGACGCTCTCCGTCGCGACCTTCGCCGCGGTCCTCCCCGCCAAGCAGTCGACCGGGGCGCTGCTTGTGCTCCTCATCGTCGGCGACATGTTCGCCCTGTGGACGTACCGCCGCCATGCTGACTGGCCGACGCTCGTCAAGCTCATCCCGGCCGTCGCCGTTGGCCTTCTCGCCGGTGCCGCGTTCCTCGCGTTCGCCGACGACAGCTGGGTTCGCCGGGTCATCGGCATCATCCTGCTCATCCTCGTCACGATCACCGTGTGGCGCCGCTACCGCACCCCGGAGACGCCGAGCGATCGAGCCGCGAAGATCGCCCGCGCGGGGTACGGCTCGCTCGGCGGGTTCACGACCATGGTCGCCAACGCCGGCGGCCCGGTCATGGCGATGTACTTCCTCGCCGCGAAGTTCCCCGTCAAGGCCTTCCTGGGGACGGCCGCCTGGTTCTTCGCGATCGTCAACATCGCGAAGCTGCCGTTCTCGATCGGCCTCGGGCTCATCACTCCGGGCACCCTCGCACTCGACCTGCTCCTCGTCCCACTCCTCATCGGCGGGGCCTTCCTCGGGCGCTGGCTCGCACCCCGCCTGAGCCAGAAGGTGTTCGACCGCATCGTGCTCGTGCTCACGGTCGCCGGTGCTGTCTACTTGCTCGTCTGAGGTCTGAGAGCGCTGCTCGCCGGGGAACGCTGCTCGACCGTGATCGTGCCTCGCCTCCGGCGACCAGCCCACACCTGCTAGGGCGAGCGCCGGAAGAACGCCTTCAAGCGTGACACGTGGCGGTCGGTGAACTCGTTCGAGAGCTTCATGGTCTCGGCGGTCAGGTCGCCGCCGGACATGATCGACCGGAGCGTCGCCTCGGCGCGCTCCTGCTGGGTGGGCGCTGGCGGCTCAGTCGCGTCGGCGAGCTCGGACGGGACCTGGTCAGCATCAGCCATGACGACAGGCTACACAGCACCTCGACCCCACCCGCGTGCGGATGCGAGGCACCGAGCCACGAGCGCCGGGTGACCGGCACCGGCAGTCAGCAATTGGCAACGCAGCTAGGCAGCTAGGCAGCCCCTGCGGCCTCGCCATCGCAGGCTCCGCCGAACTCCCGCAGCCAGCGGATGCCCACCTCGCGTGTGCGGCTGACGCCCTTGTACTCGGCCATGTCCTCCGGAAGCTCCTCGAGCACATCCGCCGTCCGCTTCGCCCACTCCGGCACCGTCGCGAGCGCCGCGAACGGCAGCAGGTAGCTGCGGATCAGGAACATGATGGCGTTCGACTCGGGCAAACGGATGAGGTGCTGCACCTCGGTTCGCAGGTGGAGTCGCGTGCCGACGTCAGCGAGCGGCCCATCGACGAGCGAGGTCCTATCCGGCCCCCACTCGGGGTACGTCTCCGTCGAGGTGTCCAGCTTCCCATCCACGGTCAGGGTCCAGTTCGTGCGCCGGTAGCTCTGACCAGGCTCGAGCCGCATGAGAAACGCCTGGGCCCGCGGGATGATCCCCTCGTCGTGTACGCGAGGCACCGGCCCGTGGATCTCGAGGAACGACATGCCCACATCGAAGCCGAACGACCAGTCCGCGGCGAACGTCACGAGCCCGGCATCGGCCCAGAGCTCATCGTCGCGCTGGTCGAGGAGCACGACGTCCTCCTGCATCTGCTGGCCGATGAACCCCAAGGGTCCCTCCGGTATCGAGGAGGACTCACCGACGGCGAAGCAGCGGTCAATGCCGAGGAGTCCGTTGTGCCAGTGCCAGCCCCCACCCTCACGCGTGAGGCTCATGTGCTCTGGGTAGGCCTCGGAGAGCCGCTCCATGAGCACGAACATCGCATCCCACGCGGCGGGCACCATGTGCGGCAGGCACTGCAGTCGCGAGGGGTCGGCGCTGAGGATGCGGGCCCGCTCAGCGAGCTCGCCGCGGTAGGCGTGGTCGATGTCGACCGGATGCTCACCCCAAGATCCGACCGGCGTCGCGCGGGGCACCGAGGCGGGCTCCACGTTCGTGCTGTATCGGTAGGTCTCCTTGGGGAACGGGAAGGGGAATCCGGCGACGGCGACCGAAGGGTCGACCTCGCGGGCGGCGAATGCGGTCACAGTTCAAGCTCCAGGATCTGGCCTCTCGGGCGGGAGACGCACGGCATGAGGCAGTCGCCGCGGCCCTTCTCCTCTTCGGTGAGGAAGCTGTCGCGGTGCTCGATGCCGGCCGTCTCCGCGCCGCGCGCCGGTCGGACGCCGACGCGACACTCCCCGCAGACACCCTGCCTGCAGAGGTTCGGCACCGGAACGTTCTCGGCGAGCAGGGCGTCGAGGAGCGTCGTGCCCGACTCGACGCGGATCGTCCGACCGAGGCCCAGGAGCCGCGCGTCGAAGGCCTCGCCTGGCTCGAGTTCTGGAGCGGTGAAGGCCTCAGCATGAACGCGCGCCGCTGGCCACCCGGCGGAGAGCGCCGCGTCGCGGACAGCGTCGATCATGGCCACCGGCCCGCACACGTAGAGGTGGGCGCCGAGGGGCTGCTCGAGGAGCGCCTCCTCGAGGTGCCCGCTCAACGCGGTTCTGCTGCCGCACACGGTGAGACGCCCGCCGCTGAGGCGCTCCAGCTCCTCACGGTGTGCACCCCCGCCGGCGCCGAACGCGTAGACCACTTCGAAGGAGCGACCCCACTCGGCCGCCGCCCTCGCGTGGGACAGGATCGGCGTGACACCGATGCCGCCCGCGACGAGCAGGTGATGGCGGGCGGACAGCACGGGCGGGAACGCACTCGAGGGCACGCTGACTGTGACGGGGTCGCCGATCCCGCGATCGTGCATCCACTGCGACCCGCCCCGCCCGCGGTCGTCGAGCCGGACCGAGACGGAGTAGTGGTCGGGGCGGCGACCGGGGCCGGTCAGCGAGTAGGAATTGCGCGATCCGTCGCCGAGCTGCACCGCGATGCTGCTCCCCGGCACGAATGACGGCAGCACGCGGCCCGCCGGGTCCCGCAGCTCGATGGCCCGGACGCCGACGCAGAGCTCGCTGATTCCAGCGACGACCAGGTCGAGGACGGCGCCGCTCACGCGAGGGCCAGTTCTGAGCGCTCACGCGTGACGGGGCGTCGACCAGCCGAGGGGTGCTCGGCTGGGCCCTGCCCTGCAGGAATCTGCTGGCCGGGGTCCTGCTCGGTGCGCCCCTGCTCGGCTGGCTCCTGCTCGGCGCCGGCGAAGTACCCCAGGTAGGCACCCTGGCGACGCGAATAGTGGTGGTACACCGTGAGCGCGATGCCGCATCCCCCGCAGGACACCAGCTCGGACGGCTCGGACGGCTGCGCCGAATTCGCCGGACCACGTGCGTGCGGCGCCGTCGTACGCGTCTTCGCGTGGCAGTGACCGCAGTACACCGTCACCTGCGCGTCGCTCTGTCCGGGAGGTGCCAGCACGAACTCGATCTCCTCATCGAGGACACCCGCCTCATGCAGGATCGCCCGCAGCGCACCGACAGCGGCCTCGTCGCCACCGACGCGGAATCGCCACCCGGTCCTGGCTCGTGCGAGCCCGGCATCAATCCGTGCTCGGGATGCGGGCGAGGCCACATCGCCGAGCACGACGACGATGCCGGCAATGGAACGAGAAGCGTCGTCGAGATCTCCCGCACGGCGAGTTCCGGTGTCCGCGTCGCCGTCAGCATCGCTCTCGGGATGGCGGTCGGCGGCGGGATCAGCACGAGCACCAGCACCAGCACGAGCACGAGCACGAGCACGAGCGTCACCCGCCTTGTCGACGAGGAACGTGATGCGGCGGGCGCGAGCGTCCTCACCGAGGTCGGGATCCGCGTCCCTGCTGCTCCCCGCGGCCAGCAGCCGCCGCCAGCGAGCCGAGCTCGTCGCGGCCAAACTCACCCCCGGGGCGACCTCGGTCGTGACCGCTTCAGCGCCCGCCACCGGTTCCACGGCTGTCGCCTCCATCATGGTCAGGGCGCGACGGAGCGGTGGCCGACGTAGAACGCGAGCGCCGAATCCTCGGTGCTGAAGAGGATGCGCGATCCCTTCGGGAAGAAGATCGCGTCCCGCGGGCCCGCGAACGAGACCTGCCCCGTGTCGACGTTCTCGAGGCGGAACGTGCCGGAGAGCACGACCTTCATCTCGTCGTAGTCGTAGAAGTAGTCGAGCGGCGCATCGGTGTGGTTCAACGCGAAGTAGCCCGCCGACATGGCGGATCCGTCGGGGTTCGAGTAGACGTCCGCGATGTAGCCATCGGTGCCCGGGTACTGCTCAAGCGGCATCCGGGGCAGCTCGGACCAGAAGTCCGGGGTCACCCGGAACGGCGGTACGGCGGTGGTAACGGCGTCGACGCTCAGGAATTCAGTGCTCATGAACCAAGTATCGAGTGAACACAGTTTCCCACGTGTAAACAGTGGTGGTCGATCGTGTGGCGGTCGGGCCATCAGCCTCCGGACGCGTCGAGGGAGTCGAGAGCCTCGAGATCCGAGAGCGCCTGCCGGGCGCGCTGCAGGCGCGCCTCCTCCGGCTCGTCCCACCAGCGTGGTCCGCGCTCCCCGAGCCCGTGCTTCGCAAGGCCGACCCTGGTCCGAGCTGCGGCCACCGCGGCATCGTCACCGCGGCGCTTCGCAGCGCCGACCCCGGACCGGCCGCGCCCGAGATGCGACTTCAGGCGCTCCACCACATCCGCGGGCAGGGCCGGGTCGGTGCGCCGCCAGCGACGACCCTTGACGACAAGCCACCGCTCGTCGTCCTGCGCAGCAGCGCCACCATCCTGCGTGTCGCCGCCCCGCCCGCCGTCGCCGCCCCGCGCAGCGCCAGAATTCCGCGCAGCGTCGCCGTACTGCGCAGGAGCGCCGTGCCTCGCAGCGCCACGGCCTCCGCGGCTCTCGTCTCCGTCGTCGCCCATGGGCGCCGAGCCTATGCGGCGTGCGAGCTCCCGTGCCCGGGGATGGCGTCGATGAGCTTCCGGGTGTACGGCTCCTGCGGTTTCATGAGGATGTCCCCGGTCTTCCCGAGCTCGACGAGCACCCCGTCCTTCATGACGGCGACCCGGTCGGAGATCTGCGCGACGACTGCGAGGTCGTGCGTGATGAACAGGTAGGTGAGGTCGTTCTCCTGCTGGAGCTCGGTGAGCAGGTCGAGGATCTGCGCCTGCACCGAGACATCCAGCGCCGAGACGGCCTCATCGAGGACGATGAACTCAGGTTCGAGGGCGAGCGCCCTCGCGATCGCCACGCGCTGGCGCTGGCCGCCGGAGAGCTCGTCGGGCCCGCGATTGAGGAACAGCTGCGGCAGCGCGACCTGGTCGAGAAGCTCCCGCACTCGCTTCGCCCGGGACTTCGAGTCGCCGAGCTTGAACGAGACGAGCGGCTCCGCGATGAGCTGCTCGATCGAGAAGCGCGGGTTGAGCGAGGCGTACGGGCTCTGGTAGACCATCTGGAACCTGCGGCGCAGCGCCCGCAGGCGCTCCCCCTCGAGGTCGGTGATGTCCTGGTCGTCGAAGACGATTCGGCCGGAGGTGGGCTTCTCGAGGCGCAGCACGAGCCGCGCGGTCGTGCTCTTCCCCGACCCCGACTCCCCGACCACCGCGAGCGTCTCGCCGCGGTGCAGGTCGAAGCTCATGTTGTCGACGGCCGTCAGGCTCTTCTTGCCGCCGCGCCCACCGGGCAGGGCGAACTCCTTCGTGAGGTTCTCGACCCGCAGGAGCGGCGAGCTGATGTCGGGAACGCCGGCACGCGCATCCGCGGCCTGTCCGCTCGCTGCCCTCGTGGCCGTTTCCGTCACCGCGCCTGCAGCCCTGCCGGTCGCCTTGTCCGTCACGAGCACGGTGCGCGCCTCGTGGCTGTGGAGGCTGGGCGCCGCGCGCAGGAGCTTCTTCGTGTAGTCGTGCTGCGGGCGGAGCATGACGTCGTCAGCGGTACCCGTCTCGACGATCTCCCCCTTGCGCATGACGATGATGCGGTCGGCGCGGTCGGCTGCGACCCCGAGGTCGTGCGTGATCATGAGCACCGCGGTGCCCAGCTCCTGCACGAGAGAGTCGATGTGGTCGAGGATCTGCTTCTGCACCGTCACGTCGAGCGCGCTCGTCGGCTCATCGGCGATGACCATCTCGGGCTGACCAGCGAGCGCCGTCGCGATGAGCGCGCGCTGCTTCATGCCGCCGGAGAACTCGTGCGGGTACTGCTGCGCGCGGGCGGCGGGCTCGGTGAGCCCCGCCATGTCGAGCAGGCGCACCGCCTCGGCGTGCGCGTCCTTCCGGCTCGCGAGCCCGTGGATGAGCAGCGGCTCCGCGACCTGCGCGCCGACCTTCGTCGTCGGGTTGAGCGACAGGGCCGGGTCCTGCGGGACGAGCCCGATGCGGCGACCGCGGATGCCGCGCCACTGCGCGTCGCTGAACCCCTGGATGGGCTCACCGTCGAACTTGATCTCACCCGAGGTCACCGCCGCGTTGGGCGCGAGCAGGTTGATGAGCGCGTGCGCGACGGTGCTCTTGCCGGAGCCCGACTCCCCCACGACCGCGAGGACCTCCCCCGCGTACAGCTCGAAGGAGACACCGCGGACCGCGTCGACGGCGCGGCCGCCGATGCCGTAGGAGATGCAGAGGTCGCGCACGGAGAGGAGCATGGGCCTCCCGACCTTGTCGTCATTCGCCACCAGATCGGGCTGGAGAGCCTCGGCTCGCCCCGCCGCCTCGGCCAGTTCTTCGGCCTGGAGCTGCTGTTGCGTCATTCGCTGGTCCATTCTCACACCTCGTCGTGTTGGATTGGTTGCTCTGGGTGCTCGTGCGTCGCCCGCTAGGAGCGGACGAGCGCCGGCCGCTTCGGGTGGAACGCCCACTCGGGCATGAAGGTCTTCATCGCGAACGCGTCGTCGCGCGCCGAGTTCTCGAGACTCAGGTAGAGCTCGTGCGCGCGGCGGACGGCATCGTCGTCGAGCGTGACCCCGAGGCCGGGGGTCGTCGGGACGCGGATGACGCCGTCCTCGATCTTCGGGGCTGCCGTCGTGAGCTCCTCCCCGTCCTGCCAGATCCAGTGCGTGTCGATCGCCGTCGGCGTTCCAGGGGCGGCGGCCGCGACATGCGTGAACATGGCGAGACTCACGTCGAAGTGGTTGTTGGAGTGGGAGCCCCACTTGAGGCCGAGCTCGTCGCAGAGCTGCGCGACGCGCACGGATCCGCTCATGGTCCAGAAATGCGGGTCGGCGAGCGGGATGTCGACGGCCTGCGAGCGGATGGCGTGGCCGAGCTCGCGCCAGTCGGTCGCGATCATGTTCGTGGCCGTCCGCATGCCCGTCGCACGGCGGAACTCGGCCATGACCTCACGGCCCGAGTATCCGCTCTCAGCGCCGACCGGATCCTCGGCGTAGGCGAGGACCCGCTTGAGGTCCGGGCCGAGGCGCAGGGCTTCCGCGAGCGGCCAGGAGCCGTTCGGGTCGAGCGTGATGCGTGCATCCGGGAACGCGGCGGCGAGGTCGGTGACGACCCCAGCCTCGACGGCCGGCTCGAGCACGCCACCCTTCAGCTTGAAGTCGCGGAACCCGTAGCGCTCCTGCGCTGCCGTCGCGAGCCGGACGACCCCGTCGCTGTCGAGCGCCGTCTCGCGCCGCACCCGACCCCACGCGTCGCTGTCGTCGTCACCGCGCAGGTAGTCGAGGCCAGTGGCGTCGGGGTCGCCGACGAAGAAGAGGTAGCCGAGCACGTCGACCGTCTCGCGCTGCCTGCCCTCGCCCAGGAGGGACGAGATGGGCAGGCCGAGCTGCTGGCCGAGGAGGTCGAGCAGCGCGCACTCCCAGGCGGTGACGACGTGCACGGTGGTGCGGAGGTCGAACGTCTGCGCGCCGCGTCCCGCGCTGTCCTGCCAGGCGAATTCCTCATTGATACTGCGGAGGATCGCCCGGTAGTCGGCGACTGGCCTGCCGACGATGAGCTCCGCCGAGGCCACGAGCGTGGAGCGGATGCTCTCACCGCCCGGCACTTCGCCGATGCCGACGCGCCCGTCGCTGTCCGTGAGCTTCACGAGGTTGCGCGTGAAGAGGGGCGCGTGGGCTCCGCTGAGATTCAGCAGCATGCTGTCGTGGCCCGCCACGGGGATCACGTCCCACTTCTCGACCGTCACCTGGTTCATAGCTCCGCCTCCATCGCCGCGCTGACTGGTCACGCGTGGCGTTGGCCACGGTGCCGTATTGCCACTCTAAAGAGCAGCATCCATTCGATCGAGGGCGAATTCGGCATGATCGGATGCGCCTTCGACATTGATCGCGAGAGCCCGACTCTCGAGTCGGCGCTTCACGCGTGGCGCTGCATCAGCTCGACGACCGCCTTCACGAGGGGGTTCTCGGAATCCTCGCGCCAAGCGATGTCGAGATGCACGCGGTTGTAGGGCTCAGAGCGGTCACCGTCGGCGACCGGCCGGCAGATGACCCCGTCCGGAGCGAGCTGCGTCGCCGACTCCGGGATGAGGGCCACGCCGATGCCGGCGTTCACGAGCGCAAGCAGCGCGGGGACCTGGCCGGCGTACTGCACGATGCGCGGGTGGCTCGAGGAGGCGACGAACATGCTGAGCAGCAGGTCGTGGAAGTAGCGCGCGCCGCCCGGCGAGTACATGAGCAGCGCCTCGTCGTTGAGGTCGCTCAGGAAGATGGGGCCACTGAACTCCGCGAGCCTCGAGCCCTTCGGGAGGGCCAGCACCAGACGCTCCGTCAGCACCGTCGTCGACTGCACGCCTGGCCGGTCGCGCATGGGACGCAGCAGGCCGATGTCGACCGTCCCACGCTCGAGCTCATCCATCTGGTCGACCGTCACCGACTCCTGCAGGATGAGCTGGAGGCCAGGCAGCTCCTCGGCCGCCGCCCGAAGCAGCTTGGGGAGCACGCTGTGCGCGGCGACCGCCGTGTAGCCCACCGTGAGCGTGCCCGTCGCCCCCTCGCCGACCGCGCGAACGTCGGCGGCCGCCTTCGCCGAGAGGTCGATGAGCTTCCGTGCACTCGGCAGCAGCGTGCGCCCCGCTTCCGTGAGCGCGACCCGGCGGCTCGTGCGCACGAACAGCTGCGTGTCGAGCTCGCGCTCGAGCTGCTGGATCTGGCGACTGATGGGCGGCTGCGTCATCCGGAGCCGCTCGGCGGCCGCCCCGAAGTGCAGTTCCTCGGCGACGGCGACGAAGCACTCAAGCTGGACCAGGGTAAACATCAATTCACTCCCAACATTGATTCATCCACACTTTAGTTTGTTTGCGCATCCATAAGACCATAGCGTCGCAGATAGCCGGGCAATCAACTCGGAACAGCCGCACCGTGCAACGACGCACCGCGGAGTCACGCAACTAAGGAGATCGACGTGCTCGACAGAATCCTCTTCTTCCCGGTCACCCCCTTCACGGCTGACGATGCCGTCGATGTCGCAGCCCTCGCGCAGCACCTCGAGCAGGGCCTCGCCCATGAGCCCGGCGGCATCTTCATCGCCTGCGGCACCGGCGAATTCCACGCCCTGAGCCTCGACGAGTACACGACCGTCGTCGACACCGCCGTGAAGACCACCAAGAAGGCGACCCCCGTCTTCGCGGGAGCCGGCGGCACGGTCGCCGACGCCAAGGCGCAGGTGCGCAGCGCGGAAGCCGTCGGCGCCGACGGCATCCTCCTCCTCCCGCCCTACCTCGTCGCAGGCCCGAGCGAGGGGCTCGTCGCCTACGTCGAGGAGGTCGCCGGGGCCACGACGCTCCCCGTCATCGTCTACCACCGCAGCACCGCCCGCTTCGACGAGCACAGCGCCGTCACCGTCTCGCGCATCTCGAACGTCATCGGCCTCAAGGACGGCGTCGGCGACATCGACCTCATGTCGCGCATCGTGCGCTCCGTCACCGACGACGCCCAGTCGCGCGGCGAGGACTTCCTCTTCTTCAACGGCCTCCCCACGGCCGAGATCGCGCAGGAGGCCTACAAGGCCATCGGCGTGCCCCTCTACTCTTCCGCGTCCTTCGCGTTCGCCCCCGACATCGCGCTCGCGTTCTACGACGCGGTCGAGTCGGGCGACAAGGAACGCCTCGCCGAGCTCAACCGCAGCTTCTACCACCCGCTCGTCCGCCTCCGGAACTCGGTTCCCGGGTACGCCGTCTCGCTCGTGAAGGAAGCCACCAAGCTGTCGGGCATCGACGCCGGCCACGTGCGCGCGCCCCTCATCGACGCCAAGCCGGAGCACGTCACCGAGCTGAAGCGACTCATCGACGACACGAGAGCACTCCTCGCGAAGCGCGCCGACTCCCCCACGGAGCAGGACCGCGTCGCAGCCACCGTCGCCTGACGCTGAGCTGAGGGCACCCGATTGTGCCCGTCAGGCACAATCGGGTGCGCCCATCCGAGACCACCGACCGCGACGTTCAACGACGAACCGAGGGAGACGACATGACCGCGTCGAGCACAACCACGCAGACCGCAGCCGCTTCAGCAGCAGACACCGGGCTCCCCCAGCCCTTCGATCGGAACCCCGGGAACGAGATCGCGAGCGTCACGATCACGCCGGTCGCCTTCAAGGACCCGCCACTGCTGAACACGGTCGGCGTCCACGAGCCGTACGCGCTGCGCGCGATCGTGCAGGTCAGGACACGAGCCGGGCTCATGGGGCTCGGCGAAACCTACGGGGATGCGCCCCACCTGCACCGCCTGTCCCTCGCCGCGGATGCCATCGTCGGCGTGAACGTGTTCGACACCAACCGGCTGCGCTTCCAGGTGGCCGCGGCCCTCGTCGCCGACACCTCGCAGGGCGGGCACGGCATGAGCGGCATGGTCACCGGGTCGAGCACCGCCGACCGCGTCCTCTCCCCCTTCGACGTCGCCGCCCTCGACCTGCAGGGCAAGATCCTCGGAGTGCCCGTCAGCTCGCTCCTCGGGGGCGCCCTCCGGCCGGAGATCGCCTTCAGCGGCTACTTGTTCTACAAGTGGGCCGGCCACCCCGGCGCGGGCGACGACGAGTTCGGCGAAGCCCTCACCCCCGAGGGCATCGTCGAGCAGGCACGCCAGCTGGTGGACGGCTACGGCTTCACGGCCCTCAAGCTCAAGGGCGGCGTCTTCGAACCCGACCAGGAGATCGCCGCGATCCTCGCCCTCGCCGACGCCTTCCCCGATCTCGGGCTCCGACTCGACCCGAACGCCGCCTGGAGCGTCGACACGTCACTGCGCGTCGCCAAGGCCCTCGAATCATCGCTCGAGTACCTCGAGGACCCGACGCCCGGCCTCGCCGGCATGGCCGAGGTTCGCCGCGGCACGACGCTGCCGCTCGCCACCAACATGTGCGTCGTGAGCTTCGCCGACGTGAAGCCCGCCGTCGAGCAGGGCTCGATCGACATCGTGCTCTCCGACCACCACTTCTGGGGTGGGCTCACCCGCTCGCGCACCCTCGGCGGGCTCGCCGAGTCGCTCGACTGGGGCCTGTCCATGCACTCCAACTCGCACCTCGGCATCAGCCTCGCCGCCATGGTGCACCTCGCCTCCGCGACCCCCTCGCTCAGCTACGCGTGCGACACCCACTGGCCGTGGAAGCAGGCAGACGAGGACGTCGTCACGCACGACCTCTCGTTCGTGAACGGCGCCGTCCGGGTGCCCACCGGCCCCGGCCTCGGCGTCGAGCTCGACGAGGACGGCCTCGCGAAGCTGCACGAGCAGTTCCTGGCGAGCGGCATCACGCAGCGCGACGACACCGGCTACATGCAGCGCTTCGAGCCCGGCTACACCGTCGCCAGCCCACGCTGGTAGCCGCGAGCCCCGCTGCCCCTTCGAGAGAGCCGGAGACCGCCATGCGCATCCTCGTGACCGACCCGATCATCGCCCGCTTCGCGGAGCTCCTCGCCCGCACCGAGCGGGAGCACGAATGGAGCTTCGCGGCCGAGCTCGGCCCCGCGGAGCTGGAGAACTCGCTCCGCGGGGCCGACATCGTCATCGCCTCCGTGCTCACCGCGCAGCAGGCGTCGTCGCTCCGACCCGACGCGCTCCTCCACGTCACAGGCGCGGGGGCCGACCGAGTGAGCGTCGACGCCCTGCCAAGTGGGGTGACGATCTGCAACACGGGCCATCACGGCGCGGCCATCGCCGAGCACGTCGTCATGACGGCGCTCATGCTGCGCAGGCGAGCCCTGCAGGCGGATGCGCAGATGCGCGCGGGCGAGTGGCGCACCATCGGCAACGACGCGAGCATCCCCTTCCACCCGATGCTGCGCGGCACCACCCTCGGGCTCCTCGGAGTCGGCGAGATCGGCACCGAGGTGGGTCGCCTCGCGCAGGCCCTCGGCATGCGCCTCATCGCGCTCCGGCAGCGGCCGGATGCTCCCCGTCCCGACGGGCTCGACCTCGCAGAGGTCCTCGGGCCAGACCGACTGCTCGACTTCGTCGCGGCGTCCGACGTGCTCGTCGTCTCCATCCCCCTCTCGGAGCGCACGCGGGGCACGATCGGCGCCGCCGAACTCGCCGCCGCCAAGCCCGAGCTGGTGCTCATCAACGTCGCGCGCGGCGGGGTCGTCGACGAAGACGCCCTCTTCGACGCGCTCGCCGAGGGACGCATCGCCGGCGCCGGCATCGACGTGTGGTGGGGAGCGCCGGACGCGGACGGCCACGCTCCCGCGTCGGTCGAGCGCTTCTCGCCCCTCGCCAACACGGTGCTCACGCCCCACTACTCGGGCCACGCCCGCCAGGTCTTCGAGCTGCGGGCCGCCGACATCGCGCGCAACATCGACCTGCGCGCGGCCGGCCTGCCCCTGGAGCGCGTCATCCGGTAGCTTCCCTCCCGGCCTGCCCCTGACTCTGCCCCTCCCCTGACTCTGCCCCTCCCCTGCCGCAGACTCGGGGCGGGGGCGGGCGCGTCCGCTCGGTCGCCCAGACCTGCGGATTGAGCATCCGCGCGCAACGCGGCACGTGCGCAACCCCCAGATCTGCACGCCGCGCCCCCGCGTCCCCACAAACCTGGGACATCAGCACCCACACCCAGCCCAACACGTGCGCAACCCCAAGGTCTGCACAGCGCGCCCCCGCGCCCCCACAAACCCGGGACATCAGCACCCACACCCAGCCCAACACGTGCGCAACCCCCAGATCTGCACAGCACGCCCCCGCGCCCCCAGAAACCTGGGACTTCAGCACCCACACCCGGCCCAACACGTGCGCAACCCCCAGGTCTGCACAGCGCGCCCCGCGCTTCCCCACAAACCCGGGACTTCGGCACCCACGCCCGACCCAACACATGCGCAACCCCCAGGCCTGCACAGCACGCCCCCGCGCCCCCACAAACCTGGGACTTCAGCACCCACACCCGGCCCAACACATGCGCAACCCCCAGGTCTGCACAGCGCGCCCGGCGCTTCCCCACAAACCCGGGACTTCGGCACCCACGCCCGGCCCAACACGTGCGCAACCCCCAGATCTGCACAGCACGCCCGGCGCCCCTACAGACCTGGGGGTTCGACGTCAACGGCTGCCCGGCAGGATGCGCGAACCCCAGGTCTGCGCTGCAAGGGAGCAGACACAGAAGCAGGCGCGAGCGCTCAGGCGAGCAGCTGCACGAGCTGCGTCACCACGAGGAGCGCGCAGCCGAGGAGGGATGCGCCGAGCGCGAGCCGCTTCGTGCGCGTCTTGTCGAGATGCGGCGTGATGAATCTGCTCGCGACGAAGCCGAGCAGCACGACGGGGATCATCCACACGACGACGAGCCACGTCTGCGGTGCGACCGCACCGAAGGCGAGCAGCAGGCCGAACGAGATGATCGACCCGACGAGCAGGAACGCCGACAGCGTGCCCCGCAGGCGAGCCGAGTCCGAGCCCTGCCAGATGATGGCCATGGGCGCCCCGCCGATGGAGGTGGTGGTGCCCATGACGCCGGATGCGGCACCCGCCACGATCTGCGACCACCTGGTGACCTTCGGGGCCCATCCGCGCAGCGAGAACACGACGCCGGTGACGACGGTCGCGACCACTACCCACGAGAGCACGGCGGGTGCCATGACCGTGACGAGCAGTGCCCCCGCGACGCTCCCGGGAACGCGGCCGACGAGGGCCCAGCCCGCACCCCGCAGGTCGAGCGAGTCCTTCTCGGCGACCGTCACGATCGAGGTGAGGAGGATCGACATGATGATGACGGTCGCCGGCAGGAGGGCCGGGTCGATGAGTGCGATGAACGGTGCCGCGAGCATCCCCATGCCGAAGCCGATGCCGGCCTGCAGGCAGGAGGCGGCGAGGAAGATGACGACAAGCGCAACCCACTCGGCCGGAGTCATCGTGCGACTCCGGCCGAGTGGGTGACCGCGGCGCCAACCGCAGGCTCGGATTGCAGATCCTGGATGAGGTTCACACCTCGCCGGCGGGCTCGCGCGTGGGGAGCGCCGGGCGGAGCTTCACCTTGGTGGCCTTCTGCATGAGGCGCCACTTCTGGTTCGGGTCGGTCGCGATGCGCAGCCAGGAGGCGAGCACGTTCGCGGCGACGGCCGTGATGACGATCGCGAGGCCGGGGAGCACCGAGAGCCACCACGCCTGCTGCAGGTACTGGCGTCCCTGCGCCACCATGAGGCCCCAGCTGACGTCTGGTGACTGCACGCCGATGCCGAGGAAGCTCAGCGACGACTCCGCGAGCATGACGTAGCAGAACTCGAGCGTCGCGAGCGTGACGAGGGTCGGCACGACGTTCGGCACGATGTGGCGGAAGATGATGCTCCGCGGCTTGGTCCCGAAGTTGGTCGCCGCATCCACGAACATGCGCGACCGCAGTTCAGCGGCCTCGGCCCTCGCGGTACGCAGGTAGATCGGGATGCGGGTCAGCGCGAGCACCGCCACGATGTTCGCGAGGCTCGGGTTGAAGACGTACAGGATGACGACGGCGAGCAGCAGCGACGGGAAGCTCATGATGATGTCGGCGATGCGCATCGACACCGACTCGCGCCAGCCCCGGAAGTAGCCGGCCCAGACGCCCCAGATGGAGCCGATGATGAGCGCCACGAGCACGGCGGGAACCGCGACGCCGAGCGTCGTCCCCGTCGCGATGACGAGGCGCGCCAGCATGCTGCGGCCGAGCGAGTCGCTGCCGAGGATGAACGCCCAACCGTTGTCGAGGCTGAACGGGGCCAGGTTGATCGCCGTGAGGTCCTGCTTCGACGCGAGCTCGCCCACCATGAGCGGGCCGAAGACCGCCACGACGGCCACGACGGCGAGGACGGCGGCCGCAACCGTCGCGACCTTGTCCTTGAGCAGCAGCGTGAACATGGAGGGCCGCTCCGCGACATTCCGCTCGCGCTTCTCCTTCTGCAGGAGCACGTTTGTCGTCGCGGGCGGCTGCTGCGGTGCAGCTCCCGTGCTCGGGCCACCCGAGACCGGTGTGTTCTGGGGGTCAGACATGCGCCTTGCCCTTCTCTGCGTTGCTGCCGGAGGTGCGAGCGGCAGCGCCGGCCGCATCCCGCTTGTCGTCCTTGTTCGTCGGGCGGATGCGCGACTGCTTCGCGGCGGGCCTGACCCGTGGGTCGAGGAGCGCGTAGCCGAGGTCGATGAGGATGTTGAGGATGAAGATCGACAGTGCCGTGATGAGCACGGCGGCCTGCAGCACGGCGAAGTCGCGTTGCAGGATCGAGTCGATCATGAGCTTCCCGATGCCGGGCCAGCCGAAGATCGTCTCGACGACGACCGCGCCGTTGATGAGGCCGACGGTGAGGTCACCCGCCACCGTCAGGGCGGGGGCCGCCGCGTTGCGGAGCGCATGCTTGAACACGACCCGGAGCTGGCCTGCGCCCTTGCTGCGGGCCACCTTGATGAACGGCTGCCCGAGCACGCTCACCATGGAGCCGCGGACGATCTGCGTGAGCACCCCGACGGGCCTCAGCATGAGCGTGGCTATGGGGAGGATCCAGGAGAGCCCGCCGCTGTCGACGCCCGAGGTGGGCAGCCAGCCGAGCGTGATCGCGAAGATCCAGATGCCCATGATGGCCAGCCAGAAGTCCGGAACGCTGGCGGCGGCCATCGAGAAGAAGCTCGCGATGCGGTCGGCGACGCCGTTGGGCTTGAGCGCCGCCCAGCTGCCGATGATGACGGCGAGGACCACGGTGAGGAGCATCGTGACGCCGGCCAGCTGCAGTGTGGCCGGGAAGGCCCGCAGCACCATTGCTGCTGCGGGCTCTCCCGTTCGGAGGGACTCGCCGAAGTCGAAGCGCAGCACCCCGGAGAAGTAGTTGACGATCTGCATCCACAGCGGCTGGTCGAGCCCGTTGCGGACCGCGAAGTCCTCTTTCATCTGCTCCGTCGCGTTGAGCGGCAGGTACAGGCTCGCCGGGTTTCCGGTGAGGCGAGCCAGGATGAACACGCCGAGGACGACGGCCACGAGCGGCAGCAGGCTGGAGACGATTCTGGTTCTGAGATAAGTCCACATGAGCGGCTGCTTTCTCCGGGGTGGCGGGCGGCCGTCAGGCCGCTGGCTTCACCTCGGCGATGCGCAGCTCGTCGCCGCTCGCCGAGTTCGGCTCGTAGGTGATGCCAGACGCGATGCCGAGGAGGCCGGTCTGGTGCGCGATGTGCGCGAACTGCACGATCTCCTCGTTCTGGTCGGCGAAGATCTGCTCGTAGGCCGTCTGTCGCTCGTCGCCGGAGGTCTTCGCCGCATCGTCGAGCTTCTGGTCGAACTCGGGGGTGCCGAACGTCGACTGGGCTCCCGTGGAGCTCATGTACTGGTCGACCGTGAACTGGGCGTCACCGGCCTGGTTGCCGTGCTGCACGAGCAACGCGATGGGGCCCTCGTTCGTGACGAACGGACGCAGCTGGTACTGGAGGTGCTGCGTCGTGTCGACCATGCGGAGCTCGACGTTCAGGCCCGCCTGGGTGAGCTGCTCCTGCAGGACCTGCGAGAGCTCGTTGACCTTCGGGAACTGCGCCGTCCGCGTCACGAGGGTGATCTTCGTGTCCACTGGGACGCCGTCAGCCTTGGCCTCGGCGACGAGCGCCTTCGCCTTGTCGAGGTCGAACGCCCACGGCTCGAGCGAGTCGTTGTGTCCGACGACACCTTCGGGGATCAGCTGCGAGGCGACGACGTCGCCGTTCGGGTAGAGGGAGGAGATGATGCCCTCCTTGTCGACGGCGAAGTTGATGGCCTGACGGACGCGGATGTCATCCAGCGGCGCGATGTCGCCCGAGAAGCGGAGCGCGATCGTCTCGTTGTTCGGGTAGCTGACGCCGTTCTCGCCGATGCCGTCATCCGGGCTGAGGCCCATCGCGATGTCGGCTTCGCCACCCGTGATCATGGCGGCACGGACCGTGCCCTCGCCGCGCCACTGGTAGTCGACCTGCGGGTAGGCGGGGGCGTCGCCCCAGTAGCCGTCGTAGGCGTTCAGCGTGAGCTTCGTTCCCACGTCCCACTGCCCGATCTGGTACGGGCCGGTGCCGATGGGCTCGCGCACCTTGTCGGTGGTGCTCGTCGTGGTCGGGACGATCTCGATGAAGGACAGCTTCAGGGGGAGGATGGGGTCGGCCTCTGGCGTCGTGACCGTGAGCGTCGTCGCGTCGACCGCGTTCACCTCGAGGTCGGTCTCGCCGAAGACGTAGCCCTCGACGTTGCAGCCGAGGTCGCTGTTCACGGCGCGGTCGATCGAGAAGGCGGCCGCCTCTGCGTCGAAGGGCGTGCCGTCCTGGAAGGTGACGTCGTCACGCAGTGTGAAGGTCCACTCGGTGTCGCTCGTCTGCTCCCATTCGGTCGCGAGCAGCGGGTCGAGGTCGCCCGTCGTGGGGTTGCGCTCGATGAGCGGCTCCGTGATGTTGGAGCGCACGACGACGCCCGTCGAGGTGAGGTTCGCCTCGCAGGGCTCGAGCGTCGGCGGCTCCTGCTGGAGGACGACCCGGAGCGCGCCGGCTGCTCCACCGCCAGTGCCGCCCGCGGCGCCGTCCGAGTTGGCGACGGCGCAGCTCGTGAGGAGCAGCGCGGCGGCTCCAACGGCGACGGCCTTGGTGACGGATGCGATGGGACGGCGCGTGCGTGACGGCCGGTGAGCTGGGGATCGCCCGATCGTCGGGGACGGTTCGTGTGAAGAAGACATCGTTGTTCCTCCGGTGTTGTGAACTCGAGAGCCTTGCCCTGAGTCAGTGGTTCTCCTCGTTGAGACGCCTTCAGCTTGTGTCCGCCGATTCGGCGGCGTCAACACAGCTGAGCGAGGGAGCCGCGGGGGACGGCGGGAGGCGCGGGGCCGGACTCAACACTAGCGACCCGCGTTCCCTTGTGATTACTGGCAACACGCACATCAATGCTCCGAGTGAATCAATCTATGCAAAGTGCATCTTGGACCAGCATCGGTCGTGCGTCCTACGATCCAGACATGGAAACCCCTCTCGCGTCGACCCCAGCCACCGCTCCCAACGGCTCGCCGGACACCACGCCCGTACCTCCCTCGCCCGGCACTGCGGCCACCGTGCTGCGCGTCGGACCGCTCATGCCGCAGCTGGAGAAGGAGCTCATCGCCGAGTTCGACGCTCCGCTCATCTCGGCCGTCGCCGACGAGCTGACACCGGAGCGCGAGCGGGAGCTCACGCAGGTGCGCGTCGTCGTCACGGGCGGACGATTCGGCGTGTCCGCGGCGCTCATGGACCGTCTCCCCGCCCTCGAGGCGATCGTGAATTTCGGGGTCGGCTACGACACGACCGACACCGCCGCAGCCCGTGAGCGCGGCATCGCGCTCAGCAACACCCCCGATGTCCTGAACGACTGCGTCGCCGACACCGCCCTCTCGCTCCTGCTCGACGTGTACCGGGGCATCAGCGCCTCGGACCGCTACGTTCGAGCCGGGTCCTGGACGTCGGGCAACTTCCCGCTCACGACCAGATTCACGGGAACCAGAGTCGGCATCGTCGGCCTCGGCCGAATCGGCTCAGCCATCGCGCAGCGTCTGCAGGGCTTCGACTGCCGCATCAGCTACCACAACCGCCGCGAGATCCCTGGCTCCCCGTTCCCGTACGTCGACTCGCTCGTCGAGCTCGCACGCCGTAGCGACGCCCTGGTCGTGGCCGCCGCGGGAGGCGCGGACTCGCAGAAGCTCATCTCCGCAGAAGTCCTCGAGGCGCTCGGCCCGGACGGGGTGCTCGTGAACATCTCCCGGGGGTCCGTCGTCGACGAGGACGCGCTTGTGGCCGCCCTGACGACCGGCACGATCCGCGGAGCCGGCCTCGACGTGTTCGCCGACGAGCCGAACGTGCCAGAGGACCTCCTCGACCTCGACAACGTCGTCCTGCTCCCCCACCTCGGCAGCGGGACCGTCGAGACCCGAGCGGACATGCGTCAGCTCGTCCTCGACAACCTCGCATCCTGGCTCGAGAACGGCACCCTGCTCACCCCTGTAAAGCTCTGAGCAGCTCAGCGCGGCACTGAGCGTGCCAGGGCAGCACTCAGCACACCGCTTGCTCAGCGATCCGGTGGACTGCACGGCACACCTGCGGAGTGCTCAGCAAGCCAGCGGCGCGCTCAGCGCACCTGATGACACGAGGAAGACCTCACCCCGGTTCGGGTGAGGTCTTCCTCGTGTCACGAGGCGGTCGATGGTCTCGGAACCGGTGTCAACGCAGGACTCCCGGTGGCAACCAGCTACCGGCGGCGACTCAGCACGACCGGTGGTGACTCAGCACGACCGGCGGCGACTCAGCACGACCGGCGGCGACTCAATACTGTGCGGGCAGCTGGATGCGTCCTTCGACCAGGCGAGGAACGCCCCACTCGTTGTCGTCGCGCAGCGCCTCCGGGAGTAGAGCGTCTGGCACGTCCTGGTAGGCGACGGGGCGCAGGAACCGTTCGATGGCGAGCGCCCCGACCGACGTCGAGCGCGCATCCGACGTCGCCGGGTACGGCCCGCCGTGCACCATCGAGTAGCCGACCTCGACGCCAGTGGGCCAGCCGTTGAAGAGGATGCGCCCCACCTTGCGCTCGAGCACGGGCAGGAGGGCTCGGGCTTCGTCGGCGTCGGCATCGGCCGCGAGGACCGTCGCCGTCAGCTGCCCCTCGAGCTGCTCCGCGAACTCGCGCAGCTGCTCGGTGCCGTCGTAGCGCAGGACGAGCCCGGCGGCGCCGAAGATCTCGCCCTCGAGCGCCTCGCCGAACGCCTCGACGGCATCGCTGAACACGATCGGCGCCGGAGCGTTCGCCGCTGTGTCGGCCTGCCCACGCGCGACGACCGTCGCACCGGAGGCCTCGCGTTCGGCGACCCCTTCGCGGTAGGCGTCGCCGATGCCGGACGTGAGCATGGTCTGACCGCTCGCCGCGGCGATGCGGATGCCCACCTCGGCGAGGAAGGCGTCTCCCGACTCACCGCTCGGCACGAGAACGACGCCGGGGTTGGTGCAGAACTGCCCGGAGCCCAGCGTGAGCGATCCGACGTAGTCGGCTGCGACCTTCGCGGGATCGGCGGCGAGTGCCGCCGACAGGACGAACACGGGGTTGACGCTGCTCATCTCGGCGTACACCGGAATCGGCTCCGCCCGCTGCTGGGCAACGCGCACGAGGGCGAGCCCACCGGAACGTGAGCCGGTGAAGCCCACCGCCTTGATGCGTGGGTCGGCGACGAGGCCCTGCCCGATGACCCGCCCGGAGCCGAACAGCTGCGAGAAGACGCCGCTCGGCAGGCCGGAGGCCTCGACGGCGCGCGCGATCGCGTGGCCGACAAGCGCCGCCGTGCCCAGGTGTCCGCTGTGCGCCTTCACCACGACGGGGCTGCCCGACGCGAGCGCGGAGGCCGTGTCGCCGCCTGCCGTCGAGAACGCGAGCGGGAAGTTGCTCGCTCCGAAGACGGCGACGGGGCCGAGCGGGATCTTCCGCTGGCGGATGTCGGCGCGCGGGAGGGGCGCCCTGTCTGGCAGCGCCTCATCGATGCGGGCCCCCTGCCAGCTGCCCTCGGCCACGACCTTGGCGAAGAGCCGGAGCTGGCCGGTCGTGCGCCCGACCTCACCGGTCAGGCGCGCGACAGGAAGCCCGGTCTCCTCGTGGGCGCGGGCGATGATCTCGTCCTTGTCGGCCTCGATCTCCGCCGCGATCCGCTCCAGGAAGGCCGCCCGGGCAGCCGGCGACGTCGAACGGTACTCGTCGAACGCCTCGTGCGCCGCCTGGACGGCGGCCTCGAGCTCCTCGCTTGTGTTGCTGCGGAAGGTCGGCGCGAGCACCGCCCCGTCCGCGGCGCGGCGAGCAACGAGCTCGTCGCCACCCCCGAGTTCGCTGCTTCCGGCGATGAGCGAATGTGGTGCCAGCGTCATTGCGTGCCTTTCTTCGTGCGTTGAAGTGAGCCTCGTGCTCTGGCGCGAGCCTCGTGCTGTGGTGTGAGCCTCGTGCTGTGGTGTGAGCCTCGTGCTGTGGTGAGTCCTCCTTCGAGGCTATGGCCGGCCACCGACAGTGGCGCTTCAGAATCTGCATGACCCGATGCCGATTCGACATGCACGCGGCACGTGCACTCCTCCTGGGGCGGGGCGGGGCGGGGCGAGGCGGAGCGGGTTCGGGCCTGAACCGCTCAGCGGCCGCCCTCGTCCCCGACTTTCCCCGCCGAGCCGGCCTCGTACTCCCCCAGGTCATCCGCGTCCCGATCCCACGCGTCGAGCACGGGACCCACGATGCGCCAGAGCTCCTCGGCAACGTCGCCGCGCACGGAGAGCAGCGTGCTGCCGCCGAGCATGCCGGCGATCACCCTCGCGTAGGGGTCAGCACTGTTGTCGTCGGCCGGGGCATCGAGCGGGATGCGCGTCGGCTCCGTGCCAGGATCGGCGGGTGTCAGGATGATCTCCTGCCGCGCTGCCCCGATGGCCTTCCCGGAGCGCAGGAGGAACGGGACGCCCCGCCACCTCGGAGTCTCGACCCGCAGCGTGATCTCCGCGAGCGTCTCGGTGCCGCGCTCGGGATCCACATCCTCCTCTTCGACGTACGCCGGGAGCTGCTTGCCGCCCACCTCACCCGCCGTGTAGCGCGCCCGGCGTGCCGAGACCGGTTCGTCGTCCCACACGCTCACGTTGCGGAGCACGGCGATCATGGCGTCGTCGAGCGTGCCGCCCGGCTCGCCGTCGTGCGCCCCCTCGCCGTCGTGCGCCCCCTCGCCATCGTGCGCCCCCTCGCGCCTGCCTTCCTGACCGCCCGGCCGCTCCATGGCCGTGAGCGCGAGCATGAGCATGAGGTGGCTCTGCAGCATGTCGCGCAGCGCGCCGGTCTCGTCGTAGAAGGCACCGCGCCCCTCGATGCCGAGCTCCTCCTCGAAGACGATCTCGACCCGCCCGAGGTCGCCGCCCTCGCTCGCCTCGAGGCGGGGGACGCCGCTCGCGTCGACGACCTCGCGTGAGCGCATCAGCTCGAGGGCGGCCGGCGTGCCCAGGAAGTGGTCGATGCGCCACAGCCGCTCATCGGGAACGACCTCGGCGAGTGCATCGTTGAGTTCCCGCGCATCGGCCTCGCTCTCGCCGAAGGGCTTCTCGATCGCGATCCGCAGCTCTCCCGGCAGCTCGAGCTCGGCAAGCGCCGCAGCGACCTTCTTGCCCATGGCTGGCGGCAGGGCGATGTAGAGCAGCGGCGCGGTCGGGCACGCATCGAGCAGCTCCCGCAACTCCTCGGGCGACGATGCGTCGGTCGCCACGAACTCGGACCTCGCCACGAGACCGTCGATGGTCGCGGCGGACACGCCGGCGGCCTTGAGGCTGCGACGAACCACGCCCCGCCACTCGTCGCGGGACTGCGGCGTGCGGGCAGCCCCGATGAGGTGCACCTCGATCTCCGGGCTCGCGTCGACGACCTTCGCGATGCCGGGCAGCAGCAGTCGCTCCGTTAGGTCGCCGCCCGCGCCGAGGATGGCGATCGTGCGCCTGATCGGGCCGCCGATGGCGATCTCCGGAATCTCGGGCGTCTCGGTGCTCATGTCCATGCGGCCTCGCAATGCTGGTCTCGGGATGCTGATCTCGGGATGCTGGTCTTGGGATGCTGGTCTTGGGATGCTGGTCTGGGAATGCTGCTCTCGGTGCGGCTCGCTCCGGCGCGAGACTACGCGCTCGTGCCCGGGAATCCTCCGGAGTCGCCCGACCTCACAGCGGCTCCGATTTCGGCACTGGCAGCGCCTCCGGCACCGGCTCCGGTTTCGGCACTGCCAGTGGCTCTGGCACCGGCTCCGGTTTCGGCAGTGGCTCCGGCTCCGGCACCGGGACTGACACCGGCACGATGCCGTACTCGAACTCGCCGAGGTAGCGGAATACATCTCCGAGCAGCGGCGCCCGCAGGCGCACGTCGACGCACTGGCGCCCGTCGCCGTCCGGATGCGCGCGCTCGTCGAGCGTCATGGTCACGATGCGCGGCAGCGGGATGCGCAGGTGCCGGATGGGTGACGCGGCGCCCGCCCCGCCCGCCCCGCGCACGCCGCGCACGCCGCGCACGCCGCGCACCCGGCGCACGTCGCGCACCCCGCACGTCGGCAGGCGCGGCACCCGGAGCCGGAGCGCGAGCCGCGTCGATCGCATCCGCAGACCGCCCTCATCGACGGACAGCTCGAGCTCGACCTCGAGCCCACGACGCCTTCCAAGCCGGTCGATGAGGCGCGGCCGCGTTCCCGGGCTGCGGATGACGCTCATCGTGTCCTCCATGACGCGGGTCACGTGGGAAAACTCGAACTCCCGTCGCGCGGAGAGCACCTCGGCCCCCTCCTGCCGGTTGACGACGGTGAATGGCACGTCGCGGCCGCGCTCGGGGAAGAGGATGCGGCGCCACGCGAGCCAGGCAAGCACCGGGCGCAGCAGCCGGTACCGGGAACCGGCCCAGGCGTAGACGCCTCGCCCGCGGCCCTCGTGCCCGGCCGGGATCGGCCCGAAGTAGCGCTGGAGCTGGGCGTCGAGGCGCACGAAGTCGTCACCGAGCACCAACTCGGAGACGGACAGCGACCGCGCAGCCCGCGCCCCCGCAGCCCGCGGCTCGGCGCCCGGCTCGACGCAGGCCCAGACGCCAGTGCGCCCGCCAGCACCGACGCCGGCCCCGGCCCCGGCCCCGGCGCCAGTCTCGACCCCGACCCCGGCCCCGCGCTCCGCCGCACCCTCTCCCCCGCCCATCAGGCCCTCACATCGGAGGCCAGCGCGAGGAGCTCGCGCAGTGGGGCCCGGACGACGGGGATCCGCGTGAGCGGCAGCGTCATGCGCAGCAGGTTGAGCGCGCGGTCCAGGATGCGGCTCGTGCGCTCGCGCCCAGGCGAGGAGTCGTAGACCCAGAGCAGCGCGAGCAGCAGGTGGCTCAGCACGAGCGCCTGTGGCAGGCCAGCCCTGAACTCGTCGGGAAGCGGCGACTTCGCCCCCTCGACGGCGCGTTCGAAGAGCCCCCGGATCACCGCAAGCGCCGGCGCCGACTCCTCGGAGAGCGGGTTGATTGGCGAGCGCGGCGACACCGAGGCCGCGAGGAACTCCGGGGCGTGCGAGTGGTAGGGCTCCAGCTGCTCGAGTCCGGTGCGGTAGACGACGGCGAGGCGATCGACGAGGTCGCGCACTCCGTCGAGCTGTGGTTCCGCTGCGGCGGCGTGCCCGAGTTGGACGTCGAGGTACAGCTCCTGCACGAGGTGGTTCTTGGTGGCGAAGTGGTAGTTGGTGGTACCGACCGACACCCCGGCCTCGTCGGCGATGCGCCGCACCGTCGTGGCGTCGTACCCGCGCTCGCGAAAGGACCGGAGTGCGATGTCGCGGATGAGGGCGCGGGTCCGCTCGCGCTTCGTGGGTGCCGCTCCCGGTTCGATCATCTCGCCACTCTTAGAACTGAACATGTTCAGAAAGTACTACACTCGGCCACATGGAACCGAAGAACCACGCCGAGCATTCCCACGCCACCAGCCGACGCCGCGTCGTCATCGCCGGGGCAAGCGGCTTCGTGGGCCGAGCCCTCGCCGCCGATTTCGAGCGCGACGGCTGGGAAGTCACGCGAATCGGCAGGCACGAGTCGGTGCGCTGGGACGACCCCGCGGCGATCCAGCGGGCCATCGACGGCTCAGAGGTGGTCATCAACCTCGCCGGCAAGTCCGTCAACTGCCGCTACACCGATGCCAACAGGAACGAGATCCTGCGCTCGCGGGTCGAGACGACGAGCGCACTGCGGTCCGCCGTCGAGACCGCGGCCGCTCCTCCGCGCGTCTGGTTCAACGCGTCGACGGCCACCATCTACCGTCACGCCACCGACCGACCGAACACGGAGTCGACCGGCGAACTGGGGCAGGGCTTCTCCGTCGACGTCGCCCGCAGCTGGGAGCGCGCGTTCTTTGAGGGCGAGCTGCCCGGCACTCGTCGGGTCGCGCTCCGCATGGCGATCGTGCTCGGCGACGGCCCCGCGGCGAGCAAGCTGTTCACGCTTGCGCGCATCGGCCTCGGCGGGCCCAACATCGACGGCTGGGCGCCGAACCACCGTCGCTACCGGGGCATCGGCAGCGCGCCGAGCGGCGACGGACGCGCCCCGCAGTACCGCACGCGAGGCCGCCAGAAGTTCAGCTGGGTGCACGTCGACGACGTCGTCGGTGCCGTCCGCTTCCTCCTCGACCGAGCGGAGCTCGACGGCGTCGTGAACGTGTCCAGCCCGAACCCGAGCGACAACCGCACCCTCATGGCGGGCATCCGCCGCGCCGTGCGGGCCCCCTTCGGCATGCCGTCCTGGCGGTGGATGCTCGAGCCCGCGATGGCCGTGCTGCGCACCGAGCCCGAGCTCATCCTGAAGAGCCGGTGGGTGCTGCCCGAGCGCCTCACGGAAGCCGGCTACCACTTTGTGCACCCCGAACTCAACCCCACGCTGCGGCAGGTCGCCCGGGAGCTAGGCTGAGCCGCACCCCACCCCCACCCACCTCGGCAGGTTCGGAGAACGCTCCCCTCGATGACGCACGCCACCGCACGCCTCGCGCACCTCGCGGAGTTCTTCGCACCCGAGAACGGCCCCGTTTCCGAGGACGACCGCCCCGTCGGGCTCGCCATCGGCAACTGCCAGGCAGAATCGCTCCGTCTCGCGCTCGGTGACGACGTCCGCTTCGTGCGCACGCCGCCGGTGCACGAGCTCGAGGCCACCGACCTCCCGTACCTCGAGGCCTGGCTCGGCCGCGCGAGCTTCCTCGTCTCCCAGCCCGTGCGCGACGACTACCGCGGGCTGCCCGTCGGCACTCGACAGCTCGCAGCACAGCTGCCAAGCGACGCGCGCGTGGCCCTGTTCCCCGTCATCCGGTTCGCTGGCCTCTACCCGTTCCAGGCGATCATCCGCCCACCGTCCGACACCTCGCTGGTGCCGCCCCTCGTGCCGTACCACGACCTCCGCATCCTGGCCGAGGCGGCGGGGGTGGATGCGCTCCCCGCGTCCGCCTCGCGGAACGCGATCGCCGCCGTCGCCGCCGAGTCGATCGCCCAGCTGCGCACCCGCGAGGAGCACCACGGCACCGTGACGGTCTCAGACCTCTTCCGGCGCCCCACGTTCGCGCAGGCGCGCACGATCAACCACCCCGGCAACCCCATCTGGCTCGAGACCGCGAGCCGCGTGCGCGATCGCCTCGGCCTCCCGGAGGTGGCCATCACCCTCGACCGCGAGATCCTGAACTCCATCCACGCACCCCGTGAGCAGTCGGTCATCGACGCGTGGGGTCTCGAGGACGACGCGACCGAGTCGTGGACCGTCGATGGCGAGGCCGTCGCGACCGACCGCATCCGCGATGCCCACCTCGACTGGTACCGAGAGCACCCAGACGCCGTCGCGGCGGGGCTCGCCAGGCACGGGGCGATGATGGAAGCGCTGAGGGCGGCGTGAGCACCACGCCCCTGCTCCTCCACCGCGACGACGAGACCCACGGCGTCGACCAGTACGCGCGCGCCGTCGCGACGGCCGTCGCGAAGCTCGACTCCGCCGTCACGTACCGCAGCGCCCACGGGCTGGACTCGTCGCAGCTCGCGCACGTCCACTTCACCGACCGCCTCTGGGGCAGCACACCCGAACGCGCCGCCGAGCGGTTCGAGCGCCTCGCCGCGCGAGGACCCGTGAGCGTCACCCTCCACGACGTTCCCCAGCCCTCCGACGGCGAACGCGGCTTCCCCCGCCGTACCGACAGCTACCGCAGGGTCGTGGAGGCCGCGGCCGGCACCGTCTGCAACAGCGCCCACGAGCAGCGGCTCCTCGAGCTCGCCCTCGGCAGACGCGTGGAGGTGCACGTCGTGCCGCTTCCGGCTCAGCCCCCGCAGCCCCGCCCCGCCGACTGGCGGCCGAGCGACGAGATCGCAGTGCTCGGCTTCTACTACCCGGGCAAGGGGCACCTCGAGGTCGTCGAGGCGGTCGCCAGCATTCCGGCTTCCGATCGTCCGCGCGTCGTGGCCCTCGGCTGCGCGTCCGCCGGGCACGAGCAGGAGCTCGTCGACCTCGGCAGGTACGCGGCCGAGCTGGGCGTCAAGTTCACGAGCACCGGGTTCCTCTCGCCAGAGGATCGACTCGCGCGCAGCCGCGCCGTCGCCGTGCCGATCATCGCGCACCAGCACGTATCGGCCTCCGGCTCCCTCACCGACTGGCTGTCCGCAGGCCGCAGGCCGCTCACGGTCGACTCCGACTACTTCCGCGAGATGGACACCATCCGCCCGAAGACCATGCGCCTCGTGCGGGATGGCCAGCTCGCCGAGGCGCTGCGAGGTGCGCTCCGCGAGCCCGAGTCGACGTGGCTCGACGAGGCCACGTCGACCTCCCCGAGCATCGAGGAGATCGCCCGCGCCTATCTCAGCTGGTGGGCGGCGCTGTGAGCGCGAGCTCCTCCGAGCTGCCCCCGTTCGGCCGCCCGGTCCCCGGCAACCGCTGGGACCTCGCCCTCGCTGACACGGACAGTGGCGGTGGCGGTGGCGCACGTGCCGAGGACCCCGCACCGCGAAGCGTCTCGGTCATCGTCGTGCACTTCGAGCAGCAGGCGGAGCTCGACCGAACCCTCGCCGCCCTCTCGCGGCAGACACATCCGACCGAGCTGCTCGAGGTCATCGTCGTCGACGACGGATCGCGAGAGGCGCCACGCGTGCCAGCGGGGGTGCGCCTCCTCATCCAAGAGGACCTCGGCTTCCGGGCCGGTGCCGCGAGGAACCTCGGCGCGAGCGCCGCTACAGGCGACGTGCTGTGCTTCCTCGACGCCGACACCGCACCGGAGCCCGAGTACGTGTCGCGGATGGCGGCGCTGCCGTCCCTCCTCCCGGAGGCGGTTGTCGCGGGCCACCGCAAGCACGCGGACTTCGCCGACGTGGACGCCGATGCTGCGGTCGAGGCGGCCGGCCCCGTGCATGAGCTCGAGGAACCCGCCTGGCTCGCCGACGCCTACCGTGATTCGCGCAGGCTGCTCGATGCCGACGACCGCTCCTACCGGTTCGTCATCGGCGCGGTCTTCTCCTGCACCCGCTGGTTCTTCGACCAGACGGGTGGCTTCGACGAGGACTTCCTCGGCTACGGCGGCGAAGACTGGGAGTGGGCCCACCGAGCCTGGCTCGCCGGGGCGGTGCTCGCCTACGAGCCGGCCGCCGTGGCCTGGCACGACGGCCCGGACTGGGCTGGCAGGACCGCCGCCGACGCTGACAGCCAGGTGCACAAGAACGCCGAGACCCTGCTGCTGTCGCGGAAGATCGGCGTCGACGGCTCTCGACCCCGCGCACTCCGCGCGGCGGCCCCCGACGTCATCGCCGTACTGGCCGCTGCGCCGAGCGCGGGTGCCGCCTTCGTCTGCGTGGACAGCCTCCTCGAGCACCTCCCCCACGCGAGCGTCGTCGTCCCAGACGAGCACCACCGGCTCTTCGGTGCGGATACGAGAGTGGTCCCGGCCTCGCACGCGCTCCCCCGCGGGCGAGTCCGCATCGAGATCGACGCCGCCGTGAGCTTCGGTCGGCCGGTGGCACCGACACGCGAGGTCACCGCCCCGCCGCCCGGCCGAGCAGCCCCGCCAGAGGCAAGTGCCCTCCAGCGTGCGGTGTCCGAGGTCGGCATCTCCGATCTCGGAACAGTACGCCTCAACGAGCACGTCGTCGTGAGGTCGGAACGCGCGCTCCGCCGCGCGGAACGCTGGGGCGCGGCCGCGGCGTGGCGCACCGAGCAGAGGCCCGACCCGGCGGTCCGGGTCCTGCCCCGCGATGTCAGCGTCGCCGCCCACCTCGGCGGGTGGCTCTCCCTCGACTGAATGCGGCACACGTGAATGCCGCACCCGTGATCGCCCCACAGGAGCGGAATTCTCGAAACTAGGGAAAAATAGCAAGGTCGCCCTGACCGGAGGCGTCTCGCGGCTCAGTTCCCGCGCATCCGAAGCACGTTGATCGCACCCAGCAGGAGGCCGCCGCGTGGCAGCAGCGCAGACGACCGGGCCAAGGCGCCTCATCGTGCAGACCGCGATGAGCGTGAAGCGCTGGCTCGCCCCGGCGACCGCCCTCTTCGTCTCGCACCAGCTCTGCGAGGTGGCGGTGCCGGTCGTGGTGGGCCTCGTCATCGACCGAGGCATCGTCGACCGAGACGTGCCCCAGCTCGCGGTGTGGGTCGCGGTGCTCGTCGCCGTCTTCGTGTTGCTGGCCTGGTCGTACCGGACCGGCGTCTACTTCCTCGTGAACGGCATCCAGCGAGCACACCACGAGCTGCGGATGCGGGTGAGCGAGCGGAGCCTCGACCCACGCGGCTTCGGCGACCGGCAGCGCCCCACGGGTGAGCTGCTCGGCGTCGGCGGGTCCGACGTGCAGCGGGTCGCATTCGGCGGTCTCCTCTTCGTGCACCCCGTCGCCGAGCTCGCCGCCGTCATCGCCGCGGGCGCCGTGCTCATCAGCATCGCCTGGCCGCTCGGGGTCGCCGTGATCATCGGCGGCCCCCTCTTCCTTCTGCTGCTCGACCGCTTCGGCAGGCACCTGCGCGCGCGGGCCGAAGACCAGCAGCGGCTCACCGCCGACTCCGCGTCGCTCGCCGCCAACGCCATCGCGGGGTTCCGCACCCTCACAGCGCTCGGGGCGACGGGGCGCGCCGCCCGCAGCTACGCGGAAGCGAGCCAGCGGGCGCGCGTCGCGGCGATCGCCACGAGGAGGGCCGAGGCGTGGTTCGTGGGCGTCTCGAGCACCGCGACGGGGATCTTCGTCGTCGCGATCGGCCTCATCGCCGCGGCCCTCGCCGCCCAGGGAAGCATCACGGTCGGGCAGCTGATCACCGTCGTCGGCGTCGTCCAGGTCGTCATGGGCCCGATGGAAGCGCTCGCCGTCAACGTGGGCGCCGTGTGGGCGCGAGCCGGCGCCTCCGCGAAGCGCGTGCTCTCCCTGCTCCAGGCCCCCTATGCGCGGGAGCCGCGCGGAGGCGCAGGACCAGCCGTCGACCCGAATGCGGAGACCTCAGGCGGCGCGTCGGCCCGCGAATGCCCGATCCCAGCGCTCGCGGTCCCTGTGGGCCCGACCCCGGCACTCGCTGTCTCCGGTCTCACCGGCGAGCACCTCCGCGAGGTGAGCTTCACGGTCGAGCGGGGCGAGATCATCGGCGTCGTCGCCGACGCCCACGACGCCGCCGAGCTCGTCGGACTGCTCGGCGGGCGCATCCACCCGCCCCTCGGCACCATCACGGTCGACGGGCTCCCGCTCGCGGAAGTCGATGCCGACCGCCTCCACGAGCTCGTGACCGCGGCGCCCCACGCCGCCCACACCGTTCCGGGCACCGTCGCGGCGAACGTCGTCGGCGTGACCGGCGTCGCCGGCGCGCGACGATCGCCCGACGACGCGCTCGCGGCCGCCGCGTTCGAGGACGTGCTCGAGCAGCTGCCGAACGGCATCCGCACCCCACTCGGCGGTGCGGGGCGCACCCTCTCCGGCGGCCAGCGCCAGCGGCTCGCCCTCGCCAGGGCCCTCGCCGCCCCGGCCCCCGTCCTCGTGCTGCACGAGCCGACCGGATCCATCGACGCCGTCACCGAGCAGCACATCGGCGAGCGGATGCGCACGGCCACGGCCCAGCGCGCGACCGTCGTGGTCTGCTCCAACCCGCAGCTCCTCGTCAGGGCTGACCGCGTGCTCGTGCTCCGCGACGGCAGCATCACCGCAGAGGGAACCCACGAAGAGCTGATGTCGACGGACCTCCACTACGCGGAGGCGGTCGCGTGACCGGCATGCACTCGTCGGCCAAGCCCACGACGCTGCCGATCGCGAGCGGCAAGCGCGCAGCCAGGCTCGCCTGGCATCTGCTCACCCTTCGCCCGTGGATGCTCGTGCTCTCGATCGCCCTGCTCGGGGCCGCCGCGGGCGCAGCGCTGCTCGTGCCCACGGGGCTGGGGCGTCTCGTTGACGCCGTCACGGGCGTCGACCACAGCCTCCTCGACGTCGCGCTCCTGCTCATCGCCGGGATCGCGGGTAGCGCGGCCCTCGGCGCCTTCGGCTCGATGGCGCTCGCCGCGGTCCTGGAGACGGCGCTCGCCCGCCTCCGCGAGGACTTCGTCTCCGCCGCGCTCTCCCTGCCGCCGGTCCTCGTCGACGAGATCGCCGACGGCGAGCTCGTCTCCCGGGCCACCGACGACGTCGACACCGTCGGCGAGGTGACCACGGGCGCCGTGCCTGCCGTCGTCTCGGCGGGGCTCGCGGTCATCGCGACGGGCATCGGCCTCGCCGTCCTCAACCCCCTGTTCCTGCTCGCCATGCTCACCGTCGTGCCCGTGCATGCCTTCGCGCTGTGGCGCTACCTGCGGAAGGCGCCACGCCTCTACGCCGCCGAGCGGGTCGCCGTCGCGGCGCGCTCCCGCGAGATGGTCTCCGCCATCCAGGCCCTCCCGACCGTGCACGCCTTCGGGTGGGGCAAGGCCATCACCGAGCGCATCCGCACGCGCTCCTGGAACGTGCTGCGCTGGTCGCTGCGCACCCGCATCGTGCAGAGCCGCTTCGGGTTCCGCATGAACATGGCTGAGGCCGTCGGCCTGGCATCGGTTCTCCTCGTCGGCGCCTGGCTCGCCTTCAGCGGTTCGGCGACGATCGGTGAGGTCACGACCGCGGCGCTCCTCTTCCAAGCCCTCTTCGGGCCCTTCATCGCACTGCTCATGCTCGTCGACGACCTGCAGTCGGCGGGCGCCTCGCTCGCGCGCGTCGCGGGCGTCATCCAGCTCGCTCCTGCACCGGCCGGGCTCTCCGCGCCCGCCTCCGCGGCAGGGGCAGCGATCGCCGCCGCCGTCGCCGGGGAGCCAGCCACCCCTGACATGGAGCTGCGCGGTGTCGTCGCCGCGTACCCCGGCCGCCCGGCGGTCCTCTGGATCGACGAGCTGCGCATCCCGGCAGGCCAGCGCGTCGCGATCGTCGGCTCGTCCGGCGCAGGCAAGAGCACCCTTGCACGCGTGCTCATGGGGCTCCTCGATGTGCGCGAAGGGCGTGTCGACGTCGCCGGGCTCGACCCGGCAGTCATGGAGGAGAACGAGCGGGCGCGACGGGTCGTGATGGTGAGCCAGGACGTGCACGTCTTCTCGGGAACCCTCCGCCACAACCTCCTCATGGCCCGCGAGAACGCAAGTGACGCGGAGCTGCACGAAGCCCTCGAATCGGTCGCGGGGCAACGATGGCGGCACACGTTCACCGACGGCCTCGAGACGCTCATCGGCGAGGGCAACGCCGAGCTCACGGCCACGGATGCGCACCGCCTCGCCCTCGCTCGTGCGCTCGTGACCCGCGCCCCCATCGTCATCCTCGACGAGGCGACGGCCGACGCCGACACGACCGACGCACGCGCCCTCGAGGCCGCGGCACGGCGAGCCCTCGCGGGGCGGACGGTCGTCACCGTCGCCCACCACCTGACGCAGGCGAGCAGCGCCGAACGGGTGCTCGTCATGGAGCACGGTCGCATCGTGGAGGACGGAACGCACGACGAGCTGCTCGATTCCGAGGGCCCCTACCGCGAACTGTGGGCCGCCTGGTCGTCGCACCGATCCCGAGCGCCCCTCGAGCATCGGGCTGAGCCCAGCAGCACGACCGACACCGAGAGGCACCGCGACTGACGCGCTACAGGGGCCCAAGCACGGCAGAGGGATCGGCGTCGAACGCCAGCGTCTCGAGCACCTCGAGCAGCTGCCGCTCCTCATAGCGGAAGTGCGACTCCATGATCGCGGCGATGCCCTCGAGGTGGCGGTCGAGCACACGGGGCGGCGCACCCGCGTCCACGGACGACTGCAGCCCCGAGAGGAGGTGCGCGATCATCGAATGATCCTGCTGCAGGTACCGCAACGTGTCACGCAGCTCGGGATGCGCCGCCGCGATCGCCGGGAACAGCTCGCGGTCCTCGCCACGGTGGTGCCCATCGAGCGCCGAGCAGAAACCGTGGCAGTACAGCAGCAGGTCTCGCGCCGCCGGCTCTGCCGGATCACCGCTCTCGACCGCTTCTCTGGTGACTCGCAGAGCGGTACGCAGACGCGCGTGCACGGCCCTCAGCTCGCTGCTCCAGGCAATGAGCCTGGCTTTCTCGTTCGCACTCATCAGTTTCGCCCTCAGTCACACGAGGGCGAAGGGGGTGACGACATCATCGCCGTTCTCCTTCGATTCGGCGCCTCCATGCCTGACACGAACTGCCAGCGGCACGCAACGCTGCGAACAGGATAGCGAAGAGGAAGGGGATCCGCGCCTGGCCGAAACTCCCACCCCACGTCGTGCTCGATCCCCTCAGCTCAGCCCAGCTGCCAGGCCCGCTACGCTCGAGGGCATGAGCGCCGCCGACCGCAAGACCCTCCGCGAACGATGGACCTCCGAAGAGCTCTCGTCGCTGCGCACCCAGCTCTCGCGCCTCTCGAGCGTCGTGCCCGGGCCGCATCGGCTCACCCCCAGCTGGCACGACGCGTCCGCCGGAACCACGGACCTCCGCGAGCTGCAGGCCGGCAGCCTCGGCATCGCCATCGCGCACCTCGACCTCTCGAACATCGACGCCAGCAGCCTCGTCGGCGGGCTCAGCATCAGCAACAGCACCCTCACGCACTGCCACTTCGACGGCGCGAAGCTGACGGCGCACACCCGACTCGAGGGCTCGCTGCGGGCCTGTGCGTTCACGGGCGCGAGCATCCCGCAGGCCTCCATCGGTCCCGAGGTCTCCGACTGCACGTTCCGCGACGCGAAGCTGCGACGCCTCCGCGCCGTCCCCGGCACGGTCTTCTCGAACTGCGCCTTCGATGGCGCCGAGCTCTCCGGCGCTGAGTTCACGAACACGCGGTTCATCGACTGCAGCTTCACCGGAGCCAAGTTCAACCCCGCCACGACGTTCCGCGGATGCACCTTCGTCGGCGAGGCACCGAGGTTCGGCAAAGCGACCGAGAGCGGCACGACGATCGAGCCGCTCGCGGGTTGACCCCGGCGACCACGCAGAGCAGGCACGCCCGGCCAGGGCCCAGAAGCTCTGAGTCATAGCAAAGTCATACAGACAGGCTCGGGGTGAAGAGCAGTTCACCCTCCGGGCTTTCCGTCATACAAGCACCTGCGGCCCAGCAGACGAGCATCGGTGAAGCTCGCCTCGCGGACGACCAGGAACACCCGGGGCGCACCCGGACAGCTGCGCATCACTTACGACCAGGGCTTCTCAGGTTCCCGCTTGGCTCTCTTCCTAGCGTCGACCGCATGTCAACCTCAGCGAATGCCGCTCTGCTCATCCTCCGTATCGCGCTCGGCGCGACCATGCTGCTCCACGGAGTCCAGAAGCTCACGACCACGGGAATCGGTGGCGTCCAGGAGATGCTCGCGGGTCTCGGCGTCCCGCTCGCCGACGTGGCCGGCGTCGCCCTCCCCTTCGTGGAGATCGGCGCGGGAGTGCTGCTCCTCGCGGGTCTCTTCACTCGCGTCGCCGCAGCCCTGCTCGCGATCGTCTCGCTCGGCGCCATGTTCACGGTGCACTTCACGGCAGGCTTCTTCGCGCAGGACGGCGGCTACGAGTTCGTGCTCGTGCTGGCGCTCCTCGGCATCGCGCTTGTCCTCACGGGAGGCGGACGGTGGGCCGTTGACGCCCTTCTGCGTCGACCGCGCAGCGCCCGCACCGCCAGCGCCGACCGCCACGCAGTCGCCCAGACGGCGTGATAGCTAGCCCGGCTAGCAAAAATCTGGCGGGTCGATAGCCCCCGAAGCCGAAGACACGATACGGTCCAATCCACCGGCTTCCCCTGCTCCGAATCCTTCGTACACGGGCGAGACAGCCCGGCGCGCGAAAGGCGGCTGCAGTGCTGGAATCCTCGACTCCCCTCCTCGTGGGCCCCGACGTCATCGGAGCCCCCGGCGGGTACCGCAACGTCACCGACCTGCTCGCCCGGCGGGCTGAGATCGCCCCGGACCACGCGGCGTTCGAGGTGCCGAGCGACCCGACCGACCCGAATGCTCCGTGGCGCGACGTCTCCACGCGTGAGTTCACGGAGACCGTGCGAGCAGTCGCCAAGGGGCTGCTCGCCATCGGCGTACGGCCCGGCGACGCGATCGCCATCATGGCACCCACCCGCTACGAGTGGGCCGTCGCAGACCTCGCTGTGTGGTTCGCCGGCGGCGTCGTCGTACCGATCTACGAGACCTCGGCACCCACCCAGGTCTCGGCCATCATCCACGACGCCAAGGTGGTGCTCGCGGTCGGCGGCAGCGCCCACCATGTCGGACTGCTCACGACACCGCTCGATGCGCGCGGGTCCGACGCGCTCGGCGTCTGGTCGATGGATGCGGCCGACGGCCCCGGCGAGCATCGCGACCTCGATCGCCTCGCCGCCCTCGGGCTCGGCGTCGCCGACGAGGCGCTCGAGGAGCGACGCCTGCTCGCCACCGCCGACTCCCCCGCGACGATCGTCTACACCTCCGGCACCACTGGAGAGCCCAAGGGGGCCGTGCTCACGCACGAGAACTTCCTCGGCCAGGTCCTCAACATCGCAGCTGCCTACGGCGAGGTCGTGCATCCCGCGGGCAACACCATCATCTTCCTGCCCCTCGCCCACGTGCTCGCCCGCGGACTGCAGCTCATCTGCCTCGCGAGCGGCATGCGCATCGCCCACCTCGCCGACCCGACCGCCGTCGTCGGCACCCTCGGGCAGCTGAAGCCGACGTTCCTCGTCGTCGTGCCCCGCGTCCTGCAGAAGATCCAGGCCGCAGCCGGCGCCAAGGCAGCCGCGAGCGGGCTCGCCAAGGTCTGGGGGTCGGCGCAGAGCACCGCCGTCGAGTGGAGCGAGTTCCGCGAGACGGCGACTCCGGCCGCACGCGCCCCGCTTGGCCTGCGCATCCGACACGGCCTCTTCGACGCGGTCTTCTACCGCCGACTGCGGCAGGTCATGGGCGGCCGCGTCACCCACATCCTCTCCGGCGGTGCCACCCTCGACGCCGAGCTCTCCCTCTTCTTCGGCGGCATCGGCGTGCCCGTCATCGAGGGGTACGGCCTCACCGAGACGACGGCGCCCCTGACCGGCAACCTCCCGAGCGACATCCGCTCGGGAACGGTCGGTCGGCCGCTGCCCGGCTCCACGGTTCGCATCAGCGACGACGGGGAGATCCTGGCCCGCGGGATCGGCGTCTTCAGCGGCTACAGGAACCCCGAGCACAACCAGGACGCATTCGTCGACGGCTTCTTCCGAACCGGCGACCTCGGCCGCCTCGACGAGCAGGGCCGGGTTGTCCTCGAGGGACGCCTGAAGGACGTCATCGTCACCTCGAACGGCAAGACCATCGTTCCCATGAGGTGGGAGTCCTCCGTCGAGTCGGACTCCCTCGTCTCGCACGCCGTCATGATCGGCGAGGGACGCAACTACCTCTCGGCGCTCATCATCCTCGACCCATTGGCACTCGCCGAGTTCTCCGCCGAGGTCGCCGCGAGCGCCCACCCGAGGCCAGAGCAGCACGAGCTCCTGACGGTCGTGGATGCGAAGGCGCGCGAGCACGTCCAGCGCGCCGTCGACCGCGCCAACGAGCTCGTCGCCCGCAGCGAGCAGGTGCGGCGCTTCACGCTCATCGCAACGGACCTCGACGATCCGACCTTCGTGACGCCGACGCTGAAGCTCAAGCGCGCAGCGGTGCTGCAGCGCAGCACGGACGTCGTCGACGCCCTCTACTCTTCCTGATCACCCCATTCCCCCTGGCGCACAGCGCCTCGAGAGGCAACAGCATGACGAGCGACATCACCCCTGGCGGCACGAGCACCGCGGGAAGCAAGAACCGAGCGACGATCATCACGATCGCCATCGCCGTGCTGATCGGGGCGCTCGTCGCGCTGGCCGGCAGCCAGGGCGGGGCGGCGCTCGCCGGGTTCCCCCTCTACGCGTGGGCCGTCGCGGCCGCGTTCCTCATCCAGGTGCTCGTCTACCTGCCCTCGGCGGCGGCGAAGACCGAGCGGTTCTTCGACCTCACGGGAAGCGCGACGTTCATCGTCGTCACCATCGGCCTGCTCATCGCGGCACCGGCACCGGATGCCCGCTCCTGGATCCTCGGAGCCATGGTGATCCTGTGGGCCCTGCGGCTCGGCTCGTTCCTCTTCGCGCGCATCCACCGCTCGGGGTCCGACGATCGCTTCGACGACATCAAGGGCGACAAGCTGCGCTTCCTGCGGGTCTGGATCATGCAGGGCCTCTGGGTGAGCCTCACGGCCGCCGCGGCGTGGATCGCGATCGCCGGCGGCACCGCGGAGCGCGAGCCCATCGGCTGGCTCGGCATCGTGGGCATCGTCATCTGGGTGGCCGGGTTCGTCATCGAGGTCGTCGCCGACCTGCAGAAGAACGCGTTCAAGGCCGACCCGGCGAACAAGGGTCGGTTCATCCGCACGGGCCTCTGGTCCCGTTCGCGCCATCCCAACTACTTCGGCGAGATCCTTCTCTGGGTGGGCGTCGCCATCGTCGCCATCCCCGTCCTGGTTGGCTGGCAGTGGATCGCGCTCATCTCGCCGGTCTTCGTCGTGCTGCTGCTCTCGAAGGTCAGCGGAGTGCCGCTGCTCGAGGCCAAGGCCGACAAGAAGTGGGGCGGCGACGCCGACTACGAGGAGTACAAGGCGAAGACGCCCGTGCTCCTGCTGAAGCTCACGCGCCCCTGACCTCGGCCGGGGCGCGTGAGCCCCGAGCTACTGGAAGGCGGGTACGACGTGCTCGATGAACAGTTCGAGCGAGCGCTTCTTCTGCTCGTGGGAGAGGGAGTTGTCGCTCCAGAAGCTGAACTCGTCGACCCCGAGCGACTCGTACTCGCGCAGGCGGGCGATGACCTCGTCCGGCGTGCCGATCATCGCGGTCCTGTGCAGTGACTCGGGCGTGAACTCGGGCCGCTCCGAGAACTTCGCCTCGGGGCTCGGCTCGAGGAACCCGTCGACGGGGTCGGTCTTGTTGCCGAACCAGGCGTCGAAGGTGCGGTAGAACTTGTTGACCCCTTCGGCGGCCGGTCGCCAGCCGTCTGGGTCGCTCTCCTCGTGCACGTAGGTGTGGCGCAGCACCATGATCTCGGGGCGCGCAACCTCGGGATGGTTCGACACTGCTGTCTCGAACTTGGTCACGAGGTCGGCGACCTCCTCGTCGCCCTTCATGAGCGGCGTCACCATGACGTTGCAGCCGTTGGCGACCGCGAAGTCGTGCGTGTCGGGGTCGCGGGCCGCGACCCACATCGGCGGAGTCGGCTGCTGCACGGGCTTCGGGACGCTCGTGGAGACGGGGAACTGCCAGACCTCGCCCTCGTGGGCGTAGTCGCCCTGCCAGAGCTCGCGCACGGCGGGGATCAGCTCGCGCAGGTGCTTGCCGCCCTCCTTGCCTGGCATGCCGCCCGCGAGGCGGTCGAACTCGAACTGGTACGCGCCGCGCGCCAGTCCCACCTCGGCGCGCCCGCCGCTGATGACGTCGAGCAGGGCCGCCTCTCCGGCGACCCGGAGCGGGTTCCAGAAGGGGGCGATGATGGTGCCTGCGCCGAGCCGGATCTTCGTGGTCACCGCGGCGAGGTACGCGAGCTGCGGCATGGGGCTCGGGGAGATCGTGTACTCCATCGAGTGGTGCTCGCCGATCCACACCGTACTGAAGCCGGCCTTCTCGGCCAGGAGAGTGAGCTCGACGAGCTCGGCGAAGAGCTGCTCGGTGCTGACGGAGTCGTCCCAGCGCTCCATGTGGATGAACAGAGAGAAACGCATTGTCGTGTCCTTTCGAGAGTGGAGGTGCTGCTGCCGTCAGCGGCGGCTGGCGCGTTCCGCGATGGTGGTGTTCCCGCGAGACCAGTGCTCGTGCTCGATCTCGCGGATGACGACGGTGATGTTCTCCGGTGCTGCGCCCACGGCCTCCTCGGCGACGCGGTGCACGCCGTCGATGAGGGCCCTGAGCTGCTCCGGAGTGCGCCCCTTGGCGATGGAGATGTCGATGAGTGGCATGCGCCCCTACCCCCGCATCACGAACGGGTCGGCGACGGGCGATTCGTCGGTGTTGATCCACACGCTCTTGAGGCGCGTGTACTCGTGCATGGACTCGATGCCGTGCTCGATGCCGACGCCGGAGTTCTTGAAGCCCTGCCTCGGAGACATGGGCGACATGGCGCGGTAGGTGTTGACCCAGATGGTGCCGGCGTCGAGGCGACGCGAGAGGCGATGGGCGCGGGCGAGGTTCTGCGTCCACACGCCGGCCGCGAGGCCGAACTCGGTGTCGTTGGCCAGCCCGACGACCTCGTCCTCCGTGTCGAAGGGCATGATGGCGGCGACGGGCCCGAAGATCTCCTCGCGGACGACGCGCATGCTGTTGGTGACGTCGGTCAGCACGGTGGGCTCGAAGTAGTAGCCGGGGAGCTGCACGTCGGGGCGACCGCCTCCGGCGTAGAGGGTCGCGCCCTCGTCGACACCGATGCCGACATACGATCTGACCTTCTCGAGCTGGTCGCTGAAGGCGAGGGGGCCGAGCTCGGTCGCATCGTCGAGGGGGTCGCCGATGACGATGGACTTCGCGCGAGCGGAGACGCGCTCGAGGAGCTCGTCGTAGACGGAGCGATGCGCGAAGACGCGGCTCCCGGCGATGCAGGTCTGGCCCGCCGCGGCGTAGATCCCCGCGATGACCCCCATCGCCGCGTTCTCGATGTTCGCGTCGTCGAACACGATGTTCGGGCTCTTCCCGCCCAATTCGAGCGTGCATCCGATGAATCGTGCCGCCGCGCTCGCCGCGATGGCCGAGCCCGTGCGCGTCGACCCCGTGAAGGAGATCTTCGCGATGAGGGGGCTCTCGACGAGCGCCGCGCCTGCTTCTGCGCCGAGGCCCGTGACGACGTTGACGACACCGTCGGGGAACCCGGCCTCGCTCGCGAGCTGCGCGAAGCGGAGCACGGTGCGCGAGGTGTACTCACTCGGCTTGATGACGACGGTGTTGCCGGCTGCGAGCGCAGGCGCGAGCTTCGAGGTCGTGAGCGTCAGCGGGGAGTTCCACGGTGTGATCGCGCCGACCACGCCGAGCGGCTCGTGCTGCGTGTAGTTGAGGATCTGCAGGTTGCTGGTGGGGATCTGCGAGCCCTGGATCTTGTCGGCGAGCCCGCCGTAGTAGTAGAGGTACTCGGGCAGCGACGCGAGCTGGCCGCGCATCTCGCGCAGGAGCTTGCCGTTGTCGAGGCTCTCCAGGCGGGCGAGCTCGTCGGCGTTCTCGGCCACCAGGTCGCCAAGGCGACGCAGCAGCTTGCCTCGCTGCGTCGCCGTGAGCCCGCTCCAGCTGGGCGCCTCGAACGCCCGCCTGGCCGCGGAGACCGCCAGCTCGACATCGGCGGCGTCGCCCCTCGCCGCCTCGTACAGCACGTCGAGGGTCGCGGGGTTGATGCTCTCGAAGTAGGCGCCGCCGGCGGGATCGCGCCAGCCCCCGTCGATGAAATGTCCGTAGCGGTCAGTCATGGTGTGCTCCTTCGTGGTGCTTGGAGTTGGAGAGTTCCGTGTCTTCGATGTGCTCCGCGAGCTCCGCGGCGAAGGCCTCGGGCGCTTCGACGGGAAGCATGTGCCGGACGCCGGCGACGATGCGCGACCGGGCATCCGGGATGGCGGCCGCGAGCCTGCGGCTCATGTCGGGCGTCGAGCCAGGATCGAGCTCGCCCGTGATGGCGAGGGTCGGGACGGAGATGGAGGCCAGATCAGCTTCGATCTGCCGGTCACCCGTCGCGAAGATCTCGTAGGCGTGCCCGAACGACTCGACGTCGTTCGCTTCGAGCACGCGCCTCGTCGCGTCGACTGTCTCGGGAGCGACGTCGCTTCCCGAGTACCAGCGTTCGAGCGAGCGCTCGACGGTCGCAGCGAAGTCGGTCCGTGCCGAAGCCAACCGGGCGAGTACTGCGGCGCGCTCCTCCGGGGTCCGCTGGCAGACGGAGCTGACGCAGACGAGCGACCGGACTCGGTCGTTCGAGTGGCTCGCGATTCGCTGGGCGACGAGCGCCCCGAGTGAGAAGCCCACGAGGTGGACCGGCCCGCTCGGAAGTCGCTCAGCGACGTCGGCCGCGAACTCGGCGAGCGACATCGCCCCGCGCAAGCGCGGCTGGGCCCCATGACCCGGCAGGTCGAGGGCGATCGTCGGCCGGTCGAGCAGCTCCTCGACGCGGCCCCACATGCTCCGATCAAGCCCCACCCCGTGCAGCAGCACGATGGGCGTGCGTGTCGGCGTCGAGCTCACGTCGTCGCCCCGCTACAGCTCGGTCGAGAGCGCCGCGAGCCGCTGCTGCGGGCGGCCCTGGGCAGCCCCGGCCAGGGCGACGAGGATCTCGTCCGGGTGCGGCGCATCCGCGATCCGCACCTCGAACGACTGGTGGTGCGAGCGGATCGTCGCGTCGGTGAAGTGCTTGAGCGGGATGTCGAACGCGACGCCGGCCGGCCCTCGCTTCTCGACGGCGGGCAGCAGGGTGCTCGCGTTTGCTGCCTTCCGGAAGTGGTCGCCGAACTTGAGCGTGTGGATGAGCGCCGAGCCGTGCTCGACCTCGCCGTTCAGCCCGATGATCGCGGCTTTGCCGTATGCCTCGAGAGGGGCTCCGAGCGCCTCCATGACTCGGGGCGCGAGCAGCGCTCCGAGCTCGGATGCGACGGCGTCGATGCCGGCGCTCAGGTCCTCGACGAATCCCTGGCCAGCCCACGGGTTCTCGATGATGGCGGCCACGACCGCGGTCCTCGCTGCGGGCGAGACCGTGCGGCCGCCCTCGATGAGCGTCTCGTCGACGATGGTGATGACTCTGCGAACCTTCATGCTGCGATTCCTTTCAGGATGTCGGAGGTGACCTTCACGTCGGTCGTGCGGTCTCCGATCCGGGGGTGAGGGCGGGGGCCGGACGACGCGACCGCGATGACCGCGATCTCGTCGCGGTGCGGTGCATCCGCGAGGTGCACGTCGAGTGACTGGTAGTGGCTGCGGGTCGCCGCCGCGGTCTTGTGCCAGAGCGGCACTCGCAGATCGCCCCCGGCATCGGCTCTCGTGTCCGAGAAGCAGATGATCGAGGTGCCCTCGAGGAACTCGCGGAGCAGGTTGCCGAAGTAGGGGGTGTGGATGAGCGCGCCGGCGTGCTCGATCTCGCCGTCGACGCCGACGACGGCGGCCTTGCCGAACGCTTCGACGTTGGCGGCCCCGCCGAGCGCCTCGAGGAGGCGGTCGCTGAGGAGCTTGGCGAGGATGGGGGCGATCTCGGACGTCGCCTCCGTGAGGTCGGCGAGGGGCCCGGCCCCGATCCACGGGTTGCGGACGACGGCGACGGCGCTCACCTGCCGGATCGCGGTCGGGGCGTCGACGCCGCCGTCCGAGATGATGTCCTCGTAGGCAGTCGAGATCTTTCGCACGCCGAGGGCGACGGCGCGCTCGCGCAGTGTCTCGCCGCGACGCTCGGTCGCTGTGGCGGTGGTGGTCATGGTGGCTCCTGGTCTCCTCGATCGTCTGGTGTGCCCGGATGGGCGGCGGCGACTCAGGCGGTGATCGACTCGCTGTCGGCCGGGTTGCCGTGATCGGCCGGCGCGAGGGCTGCGCGGCTCGACGCCTCGACGTGTGTTCGCATGGCGAACTCGGCGCCGATCGCATCCTTCTCGACGATCGAGCGGACAACCGCGCGGTGCTCGTGGTTGGAGGCGAGCAGACGACCGGGGCGCTCGATCGTGCGCAGCACGATGCGGTGGTAGGCGAGCTGGTTCATGAGGCGCTCGTAGTGCTCCGCGAGCTTCGCGTTGTCGGCGCCGAGCACGATGGTCCAGTGGAACTCGTGCACGAGGCGGGCGTATTCGGCCGTGTCGCCGGCCTTGGCGGCGGCGTCGCTCTCGTCGAGGTTGCGCGAGAGGGCTGCGACCTCCGAGGTGGGGCCGCGGCGGGCGAGCAGGTTGGCGGCGAGCCCTTCCAGCGATTCCTTGAGCTGGAACAGCTCGACGATCTCCCGCCTGGTGGGTGTTCGCACGAACGTCCCGACGCGGGGACGGATCTCGACGAGGCCCTCGTTCTCCAGCTGCTTGAGGGCCTCCCGGATGGGGGTGCGGCTGACGCCGAACTCCTGCGCGAGCACGAGCTCCGGCATCGGGTCGCCTGGCGGGTACGTGCCGCTCGTCACGAGACGGCGGAGTCGCTCGAGGAGAGGGAGGTCTGCGTACGCCTCATCGCTGAGACCCAACGGCGTGATCTGTTGCATACAAGAACGCTAGCTGGCATGCCACAGACTTGTCAACGACTCCGCATTTTCTCAGGAAACACAACGTTTACAACCAAGCGTTGACGCATGCATGAACGCGGGGTTACGCTCCGTTGCATGCAAGCAAACATCAAAGATGCTGTCGCAGCTGCATGGTCCGACGTCTGGGATCGGGGTGACTTCGGTGCGTTCGAAGCCCTCGTGACCACGGACTATCGGCGCGAGAGCACAAGATCGGGTCGGGTGTCCGCGCTCGACGAGTTCAAGCAGGAGGTCACCGAGGTGCGCGCCGCGTTCCCGGACCTCGTCACGCGCATCGACCAGGTCCTGGTCGAGGATGACGCGCTCGCCGTCTTCTGGACCTCCGACGGCACGTTCAGCCAGCCGCTCGGCACGGTCCCCCCGACAGGCAAGCGCGTCGTCACGAACGGATCCAATTACGGCACACTGCGGGACGGACGCGTCTCTTCCGAGCGCGTGACCTGGGACTCCGCCGAGCTGCTCACCCACCTCGGCCTCCCTTCCCTGCACTCGGCGTTCGAGGATGCCGACGCCGACTACGCCGACGAGTCCGCAGCTCCCCCGCGCGAGATGCTCAAGGCCTTCAACAAGCAGTTCATCTCCGGCGTCACGGTCGTCACGACGAAGGACGAGGAGGGCCGGCCCCGCGGACTCGCCGTCAGCGCCTACTCCTCGGTGTCGCTCGACCCGCCGCTCGTGCTCGTGTGCGTGCAGAAGTCGTCGTCCACCTACCCCTCGCTCTTCAGATCCACGCACCTCGGCATCAACATCCTCTCGAGCGAGCAGCAGCACGTGCTCGCGACGTTCGCCTCCAAGTCCCCAGACAAGTTCGCCGACATCACCTGGCACGACGGGCCAGAAGGCAGCCCGCTCATCGACGGCTCCTCCGCCTCCATCGAGGTCGAGATCAAGGAGCGCTTCCAGGCGCTCACGCACACCATCTTCATCGGCCGCGTGCACCACGCGACGACCACCGACGACGCGCCCATTCTGTACAAGGCCGGCAAGTTCTTCGATGGACGAGGGCTCTCAGAGCTCTGACCAGGTCATCACAACCGCGATGACCGTTCCGCCCTCCCGGGCCTGCCTCCTCCGAAGTGGAGCAACACCATGACTCTTCACCATCCCCCGAAGCCCGAGCTGCATGATGACGACGCACTCGATGGTCACGGGCTCGAGCCGACGTCCGGCCCGAGTCGAGCTCAGGCGGCGGCCGACGCGCTGCGTCACCGTCCCGGCGTCGTCTTCTGGGTATCGATCGCCCTCATCCTGGCGTTCGTGTCGTGGGCGGCGCTGTCGCCCGAGACGCTCAACGCATCCATGACGGGAGCCATCAACTGGGCCTCGGCGACCGTCGGCTGGTCGTACCTTCTTGTCACGACCGGCTGCATCGGCTTGCTCATCTACCTGGCGTGCAGCAGGTTCGGACGGGTCAGGCTCGGGGCCGACGAGGACCGCCCCGAATTCACCACGTGGGCCTGGCTCGCCATGATCGTCTCGACCGTGATGGGCGTCGGGCTCATCAGCTACGGTGTCGCCGAGCCGATCTCGCACTTCGTGCTGCCGCCGCACGCACTCGCCGATCCGGGCACCGCTGAGGCCGCGGTCGTCGCCATGCAGTACTCGTACCTCGACTGGGGGCCCCATGCCTGGGCCGTGTTCGGCGTGTTCGGCGTCGCCATCGCCTACTCGACGCACCGCAAGGGCAACACGGGTCTCGTCTCCCCCATGCTGCGCCCGATTCTCGGCAAACGCGTCGACGGGTGGCTCGGCAACGTCATCGATGTCTTCGCCATCATCGCGACGCTGTTCGGCACGACGACCTCGCTCGGCCTCGGAGCGTCGCAGATCACCGAGGGTCTGAACCGGGTCTTCGGCTTGCCCGCAGAGACCTTCACGCAGATCCTCGTCATCGCCGTCATCACGGTCATCTTCACGCTCTCCGCCCTGTCAGGCGTGAATCGCGGCATCAAGTACATCAGCCAGTTCACGATGCTCGCCTCGATCCTCCTGGCCATCTACGTCTTCTTCGCGGGCCCGACGAACTTCATCACCAACCTGTTCTTCCGGGCGACGGGTGCGTACTTCGGTGACTTCTTCTCGATGAGCCTCACGACCCCGCTCACGGCAGAGGACGGGCAGTGGATGCAGTGGTGGACGTACTTCATGATGGCCTGGTGGCTGAGCTGGGGTGCGTTCGTGGGCGTCTTCCTCGCGAAGATCTCGCGTGGCCGCACGATTCGCCAGTTCGTGATCGGCGTGATGGTCGTTCCGAGCCTCGTCTTCTTCGCCTGGTTCACCATCTTCGGTGGGTCGGCGATCAAGTTCGACATGGACGGGGTCGGCAGCATCGGCGAGGCCGCGAGTGCCGATGTCAATACCGCGTTCTTCGAGATGCTCTCCAACCTCCCACTGGTGGGCATCACCTCAGTGGTCGCGATCATCCTGGTCGTGTTGTTCTTCGTCTCCGGTGCTGACGCGAACACGTTCGTCCTCAGCATGATGTCGTCCCGCGGCGCGCTCGAGCCGACGAAGCTGGTGTTGGCGATCTGGGGCGCGCTGACCGGCCTCTGCGCGGCCCTGCTGCTTCTCACCGGCGGGTTGCAGGCGCTGCAGCAGGCGGCGATGCTCTCCGCGCTGCCCTTCACGGTCATCGTCGCGCTGCTCGCGGTCTCGCTGGTCATGCAGCTGAAGAAGGACCCGCACTTCGATTACACGCGGGACGTGCGTCGGGAGGACCTTCGCACCGGGGTCCTTCGACTGCCCATCCACGGCCCCGCGCGGAGGAAAGAGGCCGACTCAGCACCTGAACAGCCGGGTTCCGCGGGTCAACCGCCGCTCTTGCCTCCAACGCCGTAGACGATGATCGCGGAGATGGGGATGGCGAGGAAGAAGACCCACGCCCATCCCCATCCACCCGCGATGAAGCCGATGAGGAGGAACGCGGCGAGCGCGAGCAGGGGCACGATCGCGACGATCGCAACCCCCGTTCGGCCGCCGAGCGGTGTCTTGCGTGCAAGTGGGTTCGAGGTGTCGTCGGTGCTCATGAGGGGCTCCTGCGGGATCGGGGTGTTCCTGACAGTGGATGCACGGCGACTGCGTTCACATCTGCTGACGATCGAAGGCACACCAGCCGAGGTCGGACACCGCGAGAGTGATGGAGCACTTCATTGTGCGCTCGTCGCTCCCGCGGTGTCTACACCCAGCTCGGAATCGGGATTCCCGATTCGCTAGACGGGCTCGATCGTCCGATCCTGGCTTGCCGTCATTCGACGAGCTTCCCCTCCACAGAGACCTCGCCGATGAGCTCGGCGATCTCGGCGGGCACGGGCGGGATCTCCTCGCGGGTGATGCCGCCGCCCGGCGACCACACGAGGTTGACCTGCATGGCGGGGTCGAGTTCGGGGAAGTCGCTGCGGTTGTGGCAGCCGCGCGTCTCACGACGTTCCAGAGCGGCCTCCAGGGTCGCCCTCGCAGCGAGCGCCGACGACTTCAGGTCGAAGGCGTGCGCGAGGTCCTGGAACCCGGCGATGTCGGGGTGGATGCCGACGTCCTCCATCCGAGCCTCGATGACATCGAGCGCTGCGATACCGGCCTTGAGCCCCTCTTCGTCTCGCACGACGCCCGCGAACTCGGTCATCGTGTCGCGGATGGCGCGCTGCAGGGCGCGCACGTTCTCACGACCATCGGCGCTGAGCAGGGCGTCGATCTCGCCGCGCGCCTGCGCGACGGCTGCCGGGGACCGGAGCTGCGCATCCAGGCCCTCGGAGTGGGCGACGGCCGCCCGGCCGACGATGCGGCCGAAGACGAGCAGCTCGATGAGCGAGTTGCCGCCGAGGCGGTTCGCGCCGTGGAGGCCGCTCGACGCCTCGCCGATCGCGTAGAGCCCGTCGACGTCGGTGCCGTGGTCGTCGGGGCGGACCCACACTCCGCCCATCGAGTAGTGGGCGGTCGGCGCGATCTCGATCGGGCTCACGGTGATGTCGAGCATCTGCAGGTCGAGCATCTGCTGGTAGATGCGCGGCAGGCGGTTCATGATCGTCTCGCGGGGCAGGTGCGAGACGTCGAGCCAGACGCCGCCGTTCGCGGTGCCGCGGCCCTCCTTGATCTCGGTGTACGCGGCGAGCGCGACCCGGTCACGCGTCGAGAGCTCCATGCGCTCGGGATCGTAGCGCTCCATGAAGCGCTCCCCCAGGCCGTTCGTGAGGATGCCGCCTTCGCCGCGGGCGGCTTCCGAGACGAGCGTGCCAGCCGCGTTCTCCGGCTCGATGATGCCAGAGGGGTGGAACTGCACGAGCTCGGGGTCGCGGAGGCGCCCGCCGGCTTCGACGGCGAGGCGGAACGAGTCGCCCGTGTTCTCGTCGCGTCGCGAGGAGGTGCGCCGCCAGATGCGGTTGTGCCCACCGGCGGCGAGGATCACCGAGTCGGCGTGGATGAGGTACCTCGTGCCGTCGTTGATGTCGAACCCGTATGCACCGAAGACGACGTTGTCGCGCACGAGGATGCGGGTGATGTAGACGGTGTCGAGGATGGGGATGTTCAGCTGCTCCGTGCGGGCGACGAGCGAGCGCTGGATCTCGAGGCCCGTGTAGTCGCCGGCGAAGGCGGTGCGGCGGAACTTGTGGGCGCCGAAGAAGCGCTGCGAGATGCGGCCGTCGCCTTCGCGCTGGAAGCCCATGCCGTAGCGCTCGAGGTCGCGGATGCCCTGCTCGGCGCCCCTGGTCACGATCTCGACGGTGTGCGGGTTGGCGAGCCAGTAGCTCTCCTTGATGGTGTCGGCGGCGTGCTGCTGCCAGCTGTCGTCCGCGTCCATCGTGCCGAGGGCCGCGTTGATGCCACCGGCGGCGAGCGAGGTGTGGGCATCGTGCTTGGGGCGCTTGCCGACGGCGAGCACGTCGACGCCCTGCTCGGCGACTTCGATGGCGGCGCGCAGGCCGGAACCGCCGGTTCCGATGACGAGCACGGTGGTGGAGATCTGGCGTTCGATGGACTTGGTCGCGGTCATGTCAGCAACGTTAGAGAGCACCGCATGATTACTCCAATGCATAGTCCTGCTCATCCTGATGCACGTAGGCTATCGCCATGAACCTGGACCAGTTGCGGAGTTTCGTGGAGGTCGCCTCGCAGGGGCACTTCACCCGGGCGGCGGAGGTGCTGCATCTCGCGCAGCCCTCGCTGAGCCGACAGATCTCGACCCTCGAGCAGGACCTCGGCGCGCCCCTCTTCAACCGCACACCCGGTCGAGTCGCTCTCACCGATGCCGGCGAATCCCTGCTCCCGCTCGCGCGGCGAATGCTCGCCGACGCCGACTCGGTGCGGCGCGAGATGGCGGAGCTCACCGACCTCCAGCGTGGCACGGTGCGGCTCGGCGCCACACCCTCGCTGTGCGTGAGCCTCGTCGCGGACGCCTTGCAGTCGTTCCACGCCTCGCATCCCGGCATCGACCTGCACGTCTCGGAGAGCGGCTCCCAGGGCCTCATCGAGCAGCTGGCGGAAGGCGCGCTCGATCTCGCGCTCATCACGACCCCCGAATCCAGGCAGACCCCACGCGCCACCCTCACCAGGCTGCCGCTGCTCAACGAGGAACTCGTCGTGGTGTCCCCCATCGACGGGGCCGCAGCGATCCGCTCCCCCACCATCACCCTCGAGGAACTTGCCGCCGCCCCGCAAGTGGTCTTCTCTCGGGGCTACGACCTTCGTGCCACAGCAGAGGCCGCGTTCCTCAAGGCTGATCTCCGACCGAACGTGGTGGTCGAGGGGCCGGAGATGGATGCGGTGCTGCGGTTCGTGGAGCTCGGACTCGGCGTCGCGGTTGTGCCGGCCATGGTCATCCGCGGGCGGGCGGGCTTCCGCTCCGCCAGGCTCACCAGCTCCATCCTGCAGCGCACCGTGAGCCTCGCTCACCGGAGCGACGTGCCCCTCTCTCGCGCCGCACGCGCCATGGCGGCGACGATCGAATCGATCGCCGCCGCCATGGTCGGCCAGACGCCCGGAACCAGCAGCGTGGAGCTGTGAGGCTGCTGCAGTGGGTGGCTCCCGCTAGCTGTTCACGAGCTCCTTCGCCTCCTGCTTGGCACGCTTGCGCGCCACCAGGCGGCCGCGCACGGTGAAGGCGAGCACGAGCGCCAGCAGGGTGTAGAGCGCGATCGCGATCGGCCCCTGCACCAGCACGGAGAAGTCGCCGTTGGCGCTCATCGCCGCATCCCGCAGGCTGGTCTCGGCCAGCGGCCCGAGAACCATGCCGATGATGAGCGGTGCGATCGGGAAGTCGAGGGCCCGCATGAGGAAGCCGAGCAGGCCGACCCCGAGCAGCATGAGCAGGTCGAACGTCGAACCCGACGTGGCGTAGATGCCGAGCGCGCAGAAGATCGTGATGCCCGCGTACAGGTACGGGCGCGGGATCAGGAGCAGCTTCGCCCACAGCATCGCGAACGGCAGGTTCAGGACGAGCAGCACCACCATGGCGATGAAGAAGCTCGCGAGCAGCGCCCAGACCAGCTCAGGGGCGCGGTCGAAGAGCAGCGGGCCCGGCTGCAGGCCGTACTGACGGAACGCGGCGAGCATGATCGCCGCCGTCGCCGAGATGGGGAGGCCGAGCGCCAGGAGCGCGCCCATCGCCATACCCGTCGTCGCGTTGCCAGCGGCCTCCGGGGCTGCGAGGCCCCTGATCGCGCCCTTGCCGAACTGCGGGTCCTTGCGGCGCGCGTCCAGTCGCTTCTCCAAGCCGAAGGCAAGGAACGTGGGGATCTCGGAGCCACCGGCCGGCACAACACCGAACGGAAGACCGATGACGGTGCCGCGCAGCCAGGCCGGAGTGGCCTCCTTGAATTCCTTGCGGCTCAGCCACGGGCGACCCTTCGGACGGATCATGCCCTTGTCGTCGACGTGCCGCTCGAGGCAGGCGACGTAGATGACCTCACCGAGCGCGAGGACCGCGACCGTCACGGTCACCAGCGAGATGCCGTCGAACAGCTGTGGGGAGTCCATCGTGAAGCGCGGGGCGCCGGAGACGCCATCGATGCCGATGACCGCGATGCCCAGGCCGATGAACAGGGCCGTGAGCCCCTTGACGACGTTGTCGGTGACCACGGTGGAGGTCGCCGCGAACGCGAACACGGCAAGGGCGAAGAACTCCGCCGGCCCGAAGCTGCTGGAGAAGTCGGCAAGCGCAGGGGCCAGGAAGACCACCACGATCGAGGCGATGAAGCCACCGATGAATGCGCCGATGGCAGCCGTCGCGAGCGCCTGAGCGGCCCGACCGTTCAGCGCCATCTTGTGGCCCTCGAACGTGGAGGCGATGGCTGACGCCTGGCCTGGGGTGTTCATCAGGATGCCCATGGTCGAGTCGCCGAAGAGGCCACCGAAGTAGACGCCGGCGAACATGATGAACGCAGCCGTCGGCTCGAGCGAGAACGTGACGGGCAGCAGGAGGGCGACCGCCATCGAGGAGCCGAGGCCCGGCAGCACGCCGACGGCGGTCCCGAGGAGGCAGCCGACGAAGACCCACATGAGGTTCTGCCAGGTGAGGGCACCGGCGAACCCTTCCATGAGGAGTTGGAGCGTTTCCATGTCAGATACCTCCGAGGATGCCGGACGGGAGCGACATGCCGAGTGCCATGTCGAAGGCGATGTAGGCAAGCGAGCTCAGCGTGAAGCCCACGACGAGGCTCGCCACTGGCTTCGTCGAGCCGAAGCCGCGGGCCACACACCAGAAGAGGAGGGCTGCTGCGATGACCCAGCCGAGCAGGTCGAGCGTCAGCGAGAACACCAGGAACGAGCCGACGACCCAGGCAAACGATCTCAGGTCGACGCGCACCTTGCGGGGGGCGCCTGCTGCGCCCGCCGCAGCAAGCGCCTCGTCATCGGCCAGCGCGCGGGCGAGGAGCTCCTCCTCGGTCATCGTCGACGGAGAGGCCGCGGTCGCGCGCAGCTCACGAACAGCACCAACCGCGAGGAGAGCCGCGAAGAGGTACAGGCCGGCGGCGATGAGGCCGGGGAAGAACTGCGGCCCAGGGAAGTCGGCCCCCTCTGGCACCTTCATCGTGAAGATCCCGTAGACGAGGTAGGTGGCGAAGGCTGCGATGACCAGCGGCATCGTCAGTCCCTTGAGGAGGGTGGCCGTCTTACTTGGGCCTGCGGCGAAGGTCAGGTCTCCGCCGATGACCGCCGACGCGGCCGTCGGGTTCGCGTGGTGCGTCATTGTCCCATCTCCTCGTAGAGCGCCTTGATGCGCAGTTCCTCTTCAGCGAGGAACGTGTCGAGCTCGTCTCCCGTGATGAGGCGCTCGTTCCAGTGGTACCTCTCGATGGCTTCCTGCCACTCGGGTGTCTCCGTCGTCTGCACCACGAGTTCGGCGAGGGCGTCCGTCTGCTCCTCGGTCAGGCCGGAGGGAGCGTGGATCGAGCGCCAGTTCGTGAGCGAGATGTCGTAGCCCTGCTCGGCGGCTGTCGGAATGTCGACGCCTTCGATGGGCTCCTCCGCCACGACCGCGAGGGCCCGCAACCTGCCGGCCTCGATCTGGTCGATGTTGTCTGCGTAGCCGCCTGCCGCGGCCTTCGCCGTGCCGTTGAGGAGCGCCTGGATGGCCTCGCCACCGCCGTCGGATGAGATGTAGGTGGTGTCGACGGGCTCGATACCTGCGCTCAGCGCGAGGTCGGTCACCACGAGCTGGTCGAACGAGCCACCGCCCGTCCAGGGGATGGACTTCGGGTCGGCCTTCCATGCCGTGGCGAGGTCCTCGAGGGTCTCGTACGGGGAGTCGGCTGGGACGACGATGACGTCGTACTCCTCGACCATCACCGCGAGCGGCGTGACGTCTTCGAGCTTCGCCGCGGAGTCGTACTGGATGGTGGCGGCCAGCAGGCCAGTTCCTCCGACGAGGAGGTTGTTGGGTTCACCGTCGAGCACGGAGACATTGCCGAGCGCGATCGTTCCGCCGGCCCCTGGCATGTTGACCACCTGCACGTTGTTGACGAGCCCCTCGGCCTTCTGCGCCTGCTGCAGTTCGCGAGCGACCGTGTCCCAGCCGCCACCGGCAGCTGCCGGGGCGATGATCGTCATCGACGCGTTGATGTCCTGACCCGCAGCGGCGGACGTGATCGAGCCGAAGCTCGCGACGGCGATCGATGCGGCGGCCACGACCCCGCCGATGACTCGGCCGACGATGCGCCTGCTGCCGGACCGGCTCTGCCGGCCCGGTTGGTCCGGCGCCGCCGGCTCTTTCGTTTCTCGGATCATCATTGCTCCATTCGCGCGGACATCGTTGTCTCCGCAATATCGCCTTAGGATTGCACCGCGCTCGCACGTGAGGAGCTCCACGAGGAGTTGTGCTCATAAGTGCTCGCGAGCCCGGTGCGAAGAGGCACCGCATGGGTCTGCGCGGGCCGAGGGCTCGAGCCAGAAGCCGCGAGCCCGGAGCGCGGGAAGTGAGGATGACGATGCCGTTCAAGCTCAGCCAGCGAGCCGTACGCCTCGGGATGCTCGTGGTGCCGAGCCTCATCACGCTCGGTTCCGTCTCGATCACGGCTGCGATCGCGTTCTCTGTGCAGGAGAGGGAGCTTCGCGAGACCACAGCCGAGCGCGTGCATGAGGTCGCGTCGAGCCTCGCACAGCTGGACGAGGTGCGTGGAGCGCTCGAAGCCGTCACGAGCGCCGGGACCACCTCAGCGCTCGCGGACGCGGACGACCTCGCCGAAGCCACAGACGCCCTGCAGCCGCTTGCCGGCCTCGTGGAGAACGCGACGGGCGTCTACTACGTCGTCATCACCGACGACGAGGGCGTGCGCATCACGCATCCGGACCCCGCCGAGCGCGGGGTGCAGGTCTCGACCGCCAACGCCTCCGTCCTCGCAGGGGAGGCGTTCCACGGCACAGAAGAAGGTGCATCCGGCCCCTCGCTGCGCGCGAAGGTCCCCGTGGTCGGGCAAGACGGCACCGTTCTCGGAATGGTCGCCGTCGGTGTGCTCGAGTCGAGCATCTCCGCGGACAGCGCCGAGGCCCTCGGGGAGCTCCTCCCCTGGACGATCAGCGCACTTGTCCTCGGCACGCTCGCCAGCTCGGCCCTCGCGTTCGCGGTCGAGCGCCGGTTCCGCAGACTCGATGCGCTCGCCGCCGAGCACGCGCAGATGCGGCGCACGACCACCGCCCTGCGCGAGCAGTCTCACGAGTTCAGCACCCGCATGCACGTGGTCCACGGCCTCGTCTCGAGAGGCGACACCCAGGACGCGCTCGAGTACATCGACGAGGTGGTGCCGGTTCGGACGGCAGGGGTCGGCGCTCCCGACAGCACCGATTCGAGCCACCACCTCCCCCTCCTCGACGCCACGACGCAGGCGGTGCGGGCCGAACTGCACGAGCTGGGAGCACAGGCGAGCTTCGATCTCGAACTCGACGAGGACATCGACGACGGCGTCGTGACCGTCATCGCGAACCTCTGCCGGAACGCGGGCGAGGCGGGCGCATCCCAGGTCCTCTGCACGCTTCGCGAGAGCGACAGCCGCATCATCGGGCTTGTCGACGACGACGGTCCCGGCCTGGACGCCGAAGCGAGCGGCCGCATCTTCGCCCCGGGGTTCTCATCCAAGGCGGACCCAAGCGGACTCGGACGGGGCATCGGTCTCGAGCTCGTCCGCCGGACCGTCACGTCGCGCCGCGGCACCATCGAGGTCGGGGCGTCACGGCTCGGCGGGTCGCGCTTCGCCTTCGAGATCGAGCGGCTGCGGTGACCTGGATCATCGCCACCGGCCTTGCACCCGGGAGAGGAGCGGCATGAGCAGCAGAATCGAGGAGAGCCCACGAGCGGCCTCGGACCCGATCCGGGTGCTCGTGGTCGACGACGATCGCGGGGCCCGGGCGCTGCACAGCGGGTTCGTCACCGACATCCCCGGGTTCTCGCTCGCCGGTACCGCCAGCACCGGCGAATCCGCGCTCGCGCAGAGCATGAGCGGAGTCGACCTCATGCTCCTGGACATGCGGCTTCCCGACATCAGCGGAGTCGAAGTCCTGCACCGGCTCAGAACGCTCGGTGCGAAGGTGCCGGACGTGCTGGTGATCAGCTCGTCCCGCGACCAGACGACGGTGCGACAGGCCCTCGCGGCCCACGTCGTCGGCTACCTCATCAAGCCGTTCACGCAGGCCGCCCTGCAGGAGCGCCTCGACCTCTACAGCGCCGAGCGCCGAGGGAGTTCGGAGAGCGACCGCGAGCGCCCCCTCGGCCAGGGCGAGATCGACCGGCTGCTGGCCACAGGCAGCATCCGTCAGCCCGCCGTGGTGCGCAGTCACTCGAGCGCGGCGCGAATCGGGGCCGGGCAGTCGGCGAAGCTCCCCAAGGGGCTGGCGAAGGTCACGCTCGAGCGGGTCGTCGCTGCGCTCGACCCGGTGACCCCCGCCACGGTGCTCGACGTCGCCGAGGTCTGCGACATCTCCCGTGCGACCGCGAGGCGCTACCTCGACCACCTCGTGGAGACGGGGGTGATCGACCTGGCGCACCGCTACGGCAAGCGCGGGCGGCCGCAGGTGCTCTACCGGTTGTCCCCCTCCCTCGAGCGCTGATCTCCCGGTCATGGTCACCGCGGTGCGCGCTGGGTGATCCCTACGCGCAGCGCTTCTTCTGGATGTCCGAGACCAGGTCGCTCGTCGTTCCGACGACGCTGTAGTTGGCCCCGGGGTACTTCGAGGTCACGGCCCACGCAGTCTGAGGAACGCACGTCTGCGTGGCGAGCACCAGCGGATACCCGGTGCGCGCGGAGACGAGCAGGGCCACGGCGATGTCCGCGGAACTCCCGGGGTTCGCGAGCGCGAAGCCCTTCGGACGGATGCTCCCGGCGTCGAAGTCGCCCAGGAGCGCTCCGTTGATGGCGAACGCGTCCGAGGAGTTGACTCGGGTCGTCTTCGAGACCTTGGCCTTCACCTCGTTGAAGACGGTCGCAGAGAGCGACGCCACCGGACCGATGACACGGGCCGAGGTGACCTTGCCGGTTGCGAAGTAGGCCTTGAAGCTGGCGCTGGTCTGCGTCGGCCCGGTCAGCAGCACCGGCGCCTTGGCAAGGGTGGCCCTCCCGGAGGCGTTGGCGATCTCCGTCGCCTTGCCGCTGTTGGCGATGTACACGTTGGGATCGTTGGGGAAGAACCGCTTCGCCACCACCAGCGCGGTCTCCGACTTGTCGGCGGCTGTCACGACCTCGAGCCTCGGCGTGAGCTTTCCGAGCGCGGTCTTCTGCGCCTCCGAGATCGTGCCGATGACGAAGATCGCCGAGGGTTTCAGCCTCGTCACCTCGGCGGAGATGCTGGACGGGAGCCCGTCTGGCTTCGTGAGCAGCAGGTTGCCGTTGATCTTGGCGGCGACGGGGGCCGCGAGGAGTGCATCCACACCGCCCTCGCCGCTTGCGATGACCAGCTTGTTGCCGACCGTGTTGACCTTGCCGGAGGCCGTGACCGCGTTGGCGTAGGTGTCGGTCGAGCCGAGGCGGTCGACAGCACCCGGTGCCGCCGTCGGGCTCGGCGTTGCCGGCGTCGTGGGCGTGGCGGTCGGTGTCGGTGTGGCGGCCGGCGCTCCGAACTGCGGCAGCTTCGTGCTCGAGGTGATCTCGCCCCACTTCGTGAGCGTCCAGGGGATCTTGTTGATGAGGTCGACGCTGCCGTGCGTGTTGTGGACGATGCCGCCGGGAAGGTACGGGTTGGGCTTGCCCGCCGCGGTGTAGGTGACGGGATGCTGCAGGTTGAGTGCCATCGTCCAGAAGTTCTGGTCGGTGACGATGCCCCCGTACTCCTGCAGGTTCTTGACGACGACCTTCTCGAAGCTCGAGAGACCGAGCGCGGCGATCTTCGCGTTCGTGGCCGCGTCGTTGGGGATCCAGAACCGCTGCCCCATCTTCGGGGCGTGCGCCTCGCTCAGCTTGCCGTCGGTCTGGTAGGCGGGCCACATGGCCGTGCCCGAACGCGTGGAGGGGAAGGTCCAGCTCGTGATGTGGTTGATGGAGCCTGCCGCGATCTCCTCCGCGCCTGCCATGAGGAACTCGTTCATGACGCCGCCGACGGAGCTCGTGCCCCGCTCCGCCTTGAGCCACTCGTTCTGGTCGAACCAGTTCGTCGACTTCGGGGAGTTGAGGGTGGTGAGGTAGCCGCCGCCCATCATCCAGGACCCGTCGCTCTGCTTCTCCGCGACGTAGTACCCGCGCACGATGCCCGTCGCCAGATCGACGACGGTCATCGACTGGTCGCCGCCCGGAATCGGACCACCGGGGAGGGCGTGCGCCGGGATGACGACCTTGCCGTAGTTCTTCGCGGTCGTCGCGAACGGAGTGATCTGGAACCCGTAGGTGCCTCCGGTCGCCGACGCGGTCGCCCTTCCCTCCATGACGGGGTGGATCTCCGGGTAGAGCGCGTAGCTCTGCATCTTCACCTTCACCCAGTTGGCGTCGGCTTTCGAGCTGTCGACCGTGTAGATGGGGATCGTGAAGTTCTCACGGTTCGTGGAGGTCTTGAGGCGCCCCTTCCAGTAGTCGTTGAGGTACCGGTCGGGCAGCGTGTCGACCATCGCGGCCGTCTGGTCGGACAGCGACGAGACGGGCGCTCCCTGCGGTGTCGTCGTCGCATAGCTGCCTTTTGCGACGTAGTTCGCGGGCGACATGACGTCCTGGCCCACGGTCCCGAAGTTCGCCGCCTGAGCTGGTCCGGTTCCGAGGAACGTCAGCAGCGAGGCCGCGAGGAGCGCGGCGAGAGAGAGGGAGAGCGCTTTCTTCATGAGTCACATCCGTGTTCATTGATCGAGCGGTGGCCCCCTGGCCTGATCGTAGGGTGAAATACGGGGTGAAATCACTGGTGCATGTGAAATCACGAGAATTGGCACGGATTCGCGGAGCGACTACCGTCGCTGGCATGCACAGCCTTCCGGGACAGCTCACCCTCGGCGGATGTTCCCTCCGCTACTCCGACAGCGTCGATGCGGCTGACGATGGGACCGACGAGGCCGAGCGTGCCGACGCTTCGGAGCCTGGCTCTGGCACGGGCGCCGATGCCGATGCGGTTGTCCTGCTGCATGGGGCGGGCGCCGACCACACGATGTTCAGGCGCCAGGCGGATGCGCTGCGTCGGGCGGGCCTGCGCGTTGTACTCGTCGATCTTCGCGGGCACGGGGCGTCGCGTCCGAACTCGACGGACCTCTCCCCCGAGCTGTTGGCGAGCGACGTCGAGCGGCTCATCGCGCACCTCGGCCTCGGCAGAGTCTCGCTGCTCGGGCATTCGCTCGGCGGGAATCTCGCGCAGGAGCTGGTTCGGCGCTCCCCGGAGCGGTTCCGGAGCCTCGTGGTGCTGGATTCCACCTGGAACGCCGGCCCACTCGGCTTCCTGGAGCGTGCCGGTCTCCGCGCCGCGGCGCCCATCCTCCAACTGATCCCGGCGAGGAACCTGCCGAAGCTCATGGCGGATGCCTCAGCTGTGACGGCGACGGCACGTGCCGAGCTGACGCGGATGTTCGGCGCGATGTCGAAGCGTGAGTTCGTGGCGGTGTGGCGAGCGACGACACAGTTCGTGCGTCCGACTCCCGGCTACCGCACGCCGGTGCCGACGCTGCTGGTTCGCGGCGCGAGCGACAGCACGGGCAACATCGCGCGAGCCATGCCCGCCTGGGCGGCGGCGGACGGACTCACGGAGCTCGTGGTCGACGGCGCCGGCCATGTCGTGACGCTGGATGCGCCAGACGAGGTCTCGGTGGCGCTCGTGGAGTTCCTCGGCAGCTGAGCAGGACGGGAGCTGAGCGAGACGGGAGCTCAGCGAGACGCTGGGCGAGGCGGCGCTCGCCCGCTTCGCGGCGGCGACCGGTGCAACGCAGTCGGCCGCGGCGACCTCGCTGTCCTTGAGGACAAGCGGGTCACCGCGGCCGAGACGCGTGGCGCGCGCGATGCGGGTGGAGCGGAGGCTAGGCCGTGATGGCGCGTCCGCCCGGGCCGCGGTACTGCGCAGAGCCGTAGCCCACGATGAAGTACCCGATGATCGACAGCAGCCAGAGCAGGAAGAAGCTGAAGACGCCGCCCTTGCCGAACGCCTTGCCGATGCGCATCGCGACGAAGATCGAGAACACGACGTTCACGATCGGGATGAGGTAGAGCAGCACCGTCGCGCCGTGGTACCCGGCGATCTTGACGAGGATGTAGACGTTGTAGATCGGGATGATGGCGCCCCAGCCCGGGTAGCCGGCCTTACGGAAGACGGGCCAGAGCGCGATGATGAGGAGGATCCAGCCGACGAAGCCGCTGGCGGTGCCGCCGGGCGAGAGCGCTTCCCACTGCCAGGAGTCCATCTGGGTGGAGTTTTCGAGCGTGAACATAGTGACGTCCTTGAGGTCCGTGAAGCTGATGAGATCCCCTGGGCTTCGGGGAGCGGAGCAACGCTACCGCGAGCTGTCAACTTCCTGGGAGCCTTTCATCGCCGGACGGCACGAATTGCACGCTACGCGGCCCGAGCTGCAGGCTCGGCCAGTCGTCGACGTCCCGGAGGAGCTGCCGATCATGGCTCGAGAGCACAACCGCGGCCTGCGTGGCCGCGAGTGCATCGGTCAGCTCGTCGACCAGGGCCATCGACAGGTGGTTCGTGGGTTCGTCGAGAAGCAGCAGGTGCGGCTTCGCGGCGAGGACAAGCGCCAGGTCGAGTCTGCGCTGCTGCCCCATCGAGAGCTCGCCGACCCGCTTGTTCGCCTCCCGCGCGCGCAGCAGGCCGAGCTGCGAGAGCCCCACCGTCTCGCTCGGCGACACGGTGCCGGCGGCTTCGAGCTCGCCCAGCCGCAGCTCGTACACCTCCGCCGCGCGCTGCTCGAGCGGCAGCGACGATTCCTGCGGGAGGACGCCGACTCGAGTGCCCGGCTGCACGCGCACGGAACCCGCATCCGGGGCGAGAGAGCCCGCCAGCACGCGCAGGAGCGTCGACTTCCCCGCACCGTTCGGGCCGGTGACGACCAGCCTGCCCCGATGTGAGAGCGCGAGGGACACTGGCCCGTGAAGGCGCCCCGCGACGGCCACCCCGTCGACGCTCAGCAGCTCCGCTCCTGCCCGGGTGCGAAGCTCCGGGAACCGGAAGAGCCGCGGCGGTTCCGGCACCGTCACGGCGTGCGCTTCGAGGGCCTCCTGCCGACGGTGCACACTCTGGGCGAGGCCAGCGGCGCGGGTGGCTCGGCCGTGCTTGTTCGCGCCCTTGCCCGGACGCCATCCCGTGACGAGGCGATTCTGCGCCGCGCTCAGGCTCTCCTGCAGGCGGGCCTGCTCGTGCTGCTGACGCTCGTAGTCCTGCTCCCACCGCTCGCGCTCGGCGGCGCGCGCCTCGCGGTACCCGGCGAAGCCGTTGCCGGAGACGCGGGGCCGCTCATCCGGCGTCGGGTCGAGGTCGACGATGGTCTCGGCGACGTCGGCGAGCAGCGCCCGGTCGTGGCTCACGACGACAACCGCTCCCGTGCGTGAGCGGAGCTGCTCGGTGAGGAAGTCGAGCCCCGCGCGATCGAGGTGGTTGGTCGGCTCATCGAGCAGCAGGAAGTCGTCGTCTGCCCCGAGGAGACAGGCGAGGCGGACCCGGTAGCGCTGCCCCACGGAGAGCTCGCGGAGGAGGCGGTCGGGGTCGGTCTCGGCGTCGAGGGCCTCGAGAGCGATGAGCACGCGGCGCTCCGCATCCCACGCATCGAGCGCCTCCGCGGCCTCGAGAGCCGCGGCGTAGCGCTCTTCGGCCCCCGGACCGCTCTCCGCGAGCGCCGCTCCTGCGGCGTCGAGCTCGGCGAGGGTGGCGAGCGCCGTCGCGATGGAGTCTGCGATGGCCTGGCCGACGGTCCGAGCGTCGTCGGAGTGCATCTCCTGCTCGGCGAGACCGAGGGTGCCGATGCGCTGCACGGTGCCGCTGTCTGGCGGGAGGATGCCCGCGAGCACGTGCAGGAGCGACGATTTTCCGCGGCCGTTCTCGCCGACGATCGCGATGCGCGAGGTGGCGGTGACCACGAGGTCGACGGAGGTGAGAACGGGCGTCGCACCGCGCAGCAGCGAGACGTCGGTGAGCGTGAGCTGCGCGCGATGGCGCGCTGGAACTGACTTGGGGGTGGTGTGCACGATCATTCCTTCAGAGCGGCGCGCCGCGAGCCGCCGAGGGCTCCCCGAGGACTCTCAGAGGGCTCGGCAAGGTATCAGCGGCTGGGCGCGCGAAAACGGCGACCCGGAGTCGGGTCAGAGCAGGTGGCCACCGTGATGCTCGGGCGGTCTCGGTTCGAAAGACAAGCGTGTTTCAGAGACAGGCGTGTTTCAGAGACACGCGTCGACGAGACCGGCGTCAGCGAGCGCGGGAGGCCAGCTCAGCCGTTAGCAGAAGAGAAGAAGGAACACGCGTTCACGGTACCAGCGGGGCGCGACGTCGTCGAGCTCGGCTGCGCGTCACGGCCAGGTCTACGCCGAGCATGACGCCGCCGCCGAGCGCGTACACGAGCAGGTCCCTCACATCGAACCCGGAGCCGAGGACCAGCCGGGCCGGTGCGAACGCCTCGTTCGCGCGGGCTGGCAGCTCGGTCAGCTGCAGCAGCTCGACCGCGAACGACCAGGCGACCGCGAGCGCAAACGCGGTCCACGCTCTGGCGCGGGGCGCGAGCAGGACGACCCCGAGGTAGACGGCGACCGTGTACAGGCCGGCACCGACGATGTCCCCGAACTCCCCATCCGGAAGCGCGTAGTGCACTGCGAGGCCAAGCGCGACGGTCGCGGCGAGCAGGACCGCGGCCGCGACTCGGCGGCGCCGGGCGTCCACGCGCGGCATCCGCTCCTGCTGGGCTCCCGCCGCGCCGCTCACGCCGGGCCGCCGCTCGGCTCGGTCAGGCGCTCGACGGCCTCGATCGCGGTGACCGCGCGGAGGCCGGAGACGACGGCGCCGTTGAGGGTCTGCTCGAGGCCCGTGTGCTCGCCCGCGAAGGCGACCCGGCCTGCTGGCACGTCGAACGCATCCAGGTCGGCCGGAGTCCAGTCGAGGGAGGCCGCCGAGTAGGAGCCGCGCGTCCACGGGTCGTCGCTCCAGTCGGTGAGGAGCACGTCGCCGTCGATGACGAGCCCCGGCCGCAGCGCCTGCAGCTCGCGAACCCAGCGCCCCGGTCCCGCTTCCGTGTGCAGGGCGTCGAGGGTGGCCCTGCTCCCCGCGAAGCACGACAGGGCGGGGATGCGGTGCTCGCCGTCGGCAGACAGGGAGCGCCAGGACCACCAGCTCAGGTCGGCGCTCTGCAGGGCGATGTCGTCGTCGACGGCGGTGAGGGGCACGCCGAGCTTCGCGGCGGTGCCCATGATGCGGTGCGAGAGGGCGGCTTCCTGCCCCGGGGTGAGGGCGAAGCCGAGTCGCAGGCTGCGCAGGATGGGGAGCGGCACGGCGATCACGGCCGCGTCGGCGTGCTGCGCGCTTCCGTCGGCGAGCGTCACCTCGACCCCGCTCTCCGACTGGTCGATCGCCCGGGCCGGGTGCTCGAGCCGCACCGCGGCCCCGAGCCGGCGGGCCATCTCGATGGCGAGCGACTGGTTGCCACCCACGAAGCGCCCGCCGTCGTCGATGAACGGCTGGTCCGCATCCGGGTCGTGCAGGAACGCGGAGGCGGCGCTCACGAGGTTCGGGTCGTTCGCGAGCGAGGTGACCATGCGGCGGTAGACCGGGTGCTGCTGGTAGTCGGGGCCGAGCGCCTCGCGGTGGGCGTCTTCGACCGAGACGCGCGTGAGTCCGTCGGCGAGCATCCCGCGGAGGGTCTCGGCGATCTGCTCGGTGGTCGCCTCGAGCTCGGCGAACGACACGTGCCGGCCGTCGACGGTGCGCCTCGCGTAACGCACGTTGTGGCTCAGGATGGGCACCCCGAGCTCCGCGGAGAGCCGACGGATGGCGAACTCGGTCGGGAACACGTACTCGCCACCGCGCTCGGTGATCGCACCGTTGCCGAGCCGCTGCGACCACGTTCGGCCCCCGACTCGGTCCCTGGCCTCCAGGACGCTGACGTCGTGGCCGCGCTTCCGCAGCTCCCAGGCGGCGGTGAGGCCCGCGAGGCCAGCTCCGATGACGATGATGCGCATGAGTCCCCGCCGCCTTCCGTGGTGAGCGGCCAGACGGGCCGCGCATCTGATTCTCGCGCAGTCGCGGCCCGTCGCGGGCGGCTCAGCGCTGGAGCTGCGCGAGTCTCCCGTCGACCAGCTGCACCGTGTCATGCATCCGGGGCAAGTGGGTGAGGTCGTGCGTGACGAGCAGGGTCGCCGTGTCCAGCTCCTCGGTGAGGCGAAGGATGAGGTCGATGATCGCGGCCCCGCGCTCCTGGTCGAGCGCGCTTGTCGGCTCGTCGACGAGGAGCGCACTCGGGTCGTTCATCAGGGCCCTCGCGATGTTGACGCGCTGCCGCTGGCCGCCGGAGAGCTGGTGCGGCCGCTTCGCGCCGTGCTCCGCGAGACCGACCGCGGCGAGCAGCTCGTCGGCGCGCGCCGCTGCGGCGGGCCTGCGGCGGCGGCTCCCGGGTGCACCGAGCTCGTTCATGACGAGCAGCTGCTCGCGCGCCGTGAGCGACGGGAGGAGGTTCGCCTGCTGGAAGACGATGCCGATGCTGGACCGACGCAGGGCCGCCGACTCCGTGCGGCTCATGCCGCTCGCGTCGACACCGCCGATCATCACGCTGCCGGAATCCGGGCGGATGAGGGTGGCCGCGACGGCGAGCAGGCTCGACTTGCCCGAGCCGCTCGGCCCTGTGATGCCGGTCACGGTCCCCCGCTCGGCGGAGAGGCTGACGCCGTCGAGCGCGGTCAGGCGCCCTCCCCCGTCGGGGAACGTGAGGGTGATGCTGTCCAGTGCGATCATCGGTTGCTCCCGAGTGCGGTGAGGGGGTCTGCGGTGGTCACGGAGCGCAGCGCGAAGGCGGCCCCGGCGAGCCCGAGGGCGATCATGATGGCTCCCGGGAGGAGGGTGGTGAGCGGACTGAGCAGGAACGGCAGGGCCTGGCCCGCGAGGGCGCCGAGGATGGCGACGAGCCCCACCCCCACGCCGATTCCGGCGACGAGCACCAGGAGGGCCTGGCCGAGGGCATCCCGCGCGAGCGATCGTGTGCTCGCCCCGAGCGCCTTGAGCACGGCGATGTCGCCCTGCCGCTGCATGGTCCACACCGTGAAGAACGCGCCGATCACGAGCCCGGAGATGCCGAAGAGCATCGCGACCATGAGCAGCAGCGAGCCGACCTCGGAGCGGAACGCGGCGAGCGCGCCGAGGGCGCCGATCAGGGACTCGGAGACCGTGCCGGTCTCGGCATCTGCTGCGGCCCAGTCCGGGTCGCCCGAGATGGCGAGCACGGTGGCGTAGGCGCCAGGAGCGCCCGTCTGCTCCGCGAGCGCCTGCCAGTCGGCGAGGGTGATCTGCACGACCGGCGTGTGGCTGTACCAGGCCTCTGCTCCGATCGAGGCCACCTCGAAGGCGGCGCCGCCGATGGTGACCTCGTCGCCGACCGTGGCGTCGAGGTCCTCGGCCGCGGCTTCGGAGAGCGTGATCTCGCCTGCCGCCGCCGGCGAGGTGTCCGCGAACCCGGCCGGGACCCCGAAGACGGCGACGGCGGCCCCCGTCTCGGCGGTCTCGGCCCGCAGCTGGCTGATGCCGAGCGGGTCGACGCTGCTCACACCCGGGAACGAGGCGAGCGTGTCCGCCTGCTCACGAGACGGCGACGAGGTGGAGAAGCTCGGTGCGTCGTCACCGGCCGGGACGGTGAAGACGAGGCGGTCGGCGGGCAGCGCCAGGACTCCCGAGATGTTCTGGGTGGCGAGGCCGCCCGTGAGCCCACTGAGGAACCCGACGAGCACGGTGATGAGCGCGACGACGGCGCCGATCAACAGGAATCGGCCTCTCGCGAAGCGGAGGTCGCGGAGCGCGACGAACATGGTGGTCCTTTCCTGCCGCCAGTTCCGGCGGCTCAGGCAACCCTCCCGCCGAATACCCCCGACCGGCATCGCCCGTCGGCACACTCCTCGCGCACCGCACGGTGGAGTCGCCGCTCCACCTTTCGAAGGATGACCGCGACGCGAGCCGTGTCTAGGCTGAGCCGCATGCCGACCACTGCGCTCACTCCCGTCTTCGTGGGACTGCGCACGGGGCTCCACGCCCTTTTCTTCGGACTCCTGGCGCTGGTCGCCGTGCGCGCGGTGCTCACCCCCGAGCAGAGCACGGTGCTCGTGCTGGCCGCGACGCTGGTCTTCGGCGCGACCTACGCGCTCGGGGCGATCGCCGCATCCAGGCGAACGCGGCCGAGCGCCGCCCTGCCCAGGCAGCGCCTCCTCTGGGTGCTCGCCCTGACGCTCGAGTGGATGCTGCTGCTCTGGCTCTCCCGCGAGGCCGCGTACCTCGTCTTCCCGCTCTTCTTCGTGTACCTGCACCTGCTCGGCCGACGGGCTGGGATGCTCGCGGTCGCCGCGACGACCGCCATCGCCGTCATCGGCCTCGGGCTCCACGAAGGCTGGTCGGTCGCCGGTGTCATCGGACCCTGCATCGGCGCGGGTGTCGCTGTGCTCATCGGGATCGGCTACGAGGCGCTCGCGAAGGAGGCGAGGGAGCGGGAGCAGCTCATGCGGGAGCTGCTCGCGACGCAGGAGCACCTCGTCGCGACGGAGCGGGAGGCGGGCACCCTCACCGAGCGCTCCCGCCTCGCCCGCGAGATCCACGACACGGTCGCGCAGGGCCTCGCGAGCATCCAGATGCTGCTGCACGCCGCCGAGCGCGCCGACCCCGACGGCGCAGGGGTCGGGCACATCCGGCTGGCGAGGGAGACGGCCGCCGACAACCTGGCCGAGACCCGACGCTTCATCCGCGAGCTGTCGCCGCCGGACCTCGACGGCATGGACCTCGAGCAGGCGCTGAAGCGGCTCGCGGACGCGACGTCGGCCGCGCACGGCATCCGCGTCGAGGTGCGCAGCAGCGCCGACTCCCTGCCCATGCCCGTGCAGACCGCCCTGCTGCGCATCGCGCAGGGCGCCATCGCCAACGTCGTGCAGCACGCTGACGCGAGCCGCGCGACCATCACCCTCGACGAATCGGCGACCGGGCTCGTCTTTGCCGTCGCCGACGACGGTCGGGGCTTCGACGCCAGCACCCACGAGCAGACGGGCGGCGCGAACTCGGACTCGTTCGGGCTCGTCGCCACCCGTGAGCGAGTGCAGCAGCTCGGCGGCTCCCTCGACGTCACCTCCAGCGTCGGCCAGGGCACCACCCTGACCGTCACACTCCCAACGCTCCCCCGGGAAGGCACCGCATGATCCGCGTCGTGATCGCCGACGACCACCCCGTCGTCCGAGCGGGCCTCCGCGCCCTCCTCGGCCTCGAGCCCGACATCGAGGTTGCGGCCGAGGCGTCCACCGCCGAGGAGGCCGTGCAGGCGGCGGCCACCGAGCGGCCCGACCTCGTGCTCATGGACCTCCAGTTCGGTGCGCGCGAGAACGAGAGCGGCGCATCCGCGACCCGCCGCATCCGCAGCCTCCCCGACCCGCCGCACGTGCTCGTCGTGACGAACTACGACTCAGAGGGCGACATCCTCGGGGCCGTCGAAGCCGGCGCCAGCGGCTACCTGCTGAAGGATGCGCCGCCCCACGAGCTGCTCGCGGCAGTCCGGGCCGCGGCGAGCGGTGCGAGCGCGCTCGCGCCGCCCATCGCCTCCCGCCTCATGGACCGTCTCCGCACGCCCCAGCAGAGCCTCTCGCCGCGGGAGATCGAAGTGCTCGAGCTCGTCGCATCCGGACTCTCGAACACGGACGTCGCCGCGGCCCTCTTCGTCACGGAGACGACCGTGAAGTCGCACCTCGCGCACGTCTTCACGAAACTCGGCGCTACGTCCCGCACCGCGGCGGTCTCCGAGGCGAGAGCACGCGGCATCCTCCGGTAGCCTGCTCGTTCCCCCGTCGAAGCCGCGCCTCCCGGCAGCAGGCTGAGACCCGTTCCAGGGAAGGCGTTTGCATGGCAGTCCTCACACCGCGGCGACGGCGTTCGGCTCACCCCGCGCAGCGCCCGTCTCCCGCGGGGTCTCCGTCGAGGTCTCCCGCCGGCGATCGAGCCGCGCGATGATCACAGGCGCACTGCAGAAGCTCGGCTGGTGGGCGCTCGATTACGTCTACGCGGTCGAGCGGCAGGTCCGTGCCGCCTTCAGCCGCGCCGAGGCCAGCTCGTACCTCAGCGGCGACGGAGCCCCCGTCGTCATCATCCCCGGCGTCTACGAGCCCTGGCGGTTCATGCTGCCGCTCATCGAGGCCATCCACGAGAACGGCCACCCCGTGCACGTGCTCGAGCCGCTCGGCTTCAACCACCGGCCGGTCCCGGATGCCGCCGAGCACGTCGCCGCGTACCTGCGGGCCCACGACCTCACGGACGTGCTCCTCGTGACGCACAGCAAGGGCGGGCTCGTCGGCAAGTTCGCCATGTCGTTCGGCGACAGCGCCGAGCGGATCGCGGGGATGCTCGCCATCGCGACGCCGTTCGCGGGCTCCCGCTACGCCCGCGCGATGGCCGTCTCGAGCCTGCGCATCTTCTCCCCCAGCGACGCGACGATCCTCGCGCTGGCCCGCGAGAGCGACGCGAACTCCCGCATCGTCTCCGTGTTCGGCCGCTTCGACCCGCACATCCCCGACGGCAGCGTGCTCGAGCTCGCACGGAACATCGAGCTGCCGACGGGTGGCCACTTCCGCATCCTCACCCACCCCGGCATCCTGCGGGGCTTCGCGGTGCTGAAGGAGCTGACCGAGGCCTGAGCCGGCGACGCTGGGGCGCAACCGGCCTGGCGGTGCCCGGTCACGGCCCGGGACTCACGACACAGGACTCGCGACCCGGGACTCACCGCCTGGGATCACGCCCCAGAGCTCGCGCCCCGGGCTTCAGCTCAGCGGTGTTCGCCGCGCAGCAGCTGCACGGGGTCGATTCCCTGCCTGCGCAGGCGGCGGTTGGTGAAGGCGCACGCGATCGCGATGACGGCCGTCATGGCGAGCGTCGCGAGCAGCTGTTCCCGTGAGCCCTCGTTGAGCATCGTCAGGACGACGATCACGACGAGGATGACGCCGGCGAGGATGCTCAGCCACGGGAACCCGGGCATGCGGGCCGTGAGGGTCTCGCCGCGTGCATCCGCCCGCCGCCGCAGCACGAACTGCGACGCCGTGACCGTCGCCCACAGCACTATGAGCGTCGACCCGACGATGTTGAGGAGCGTCGGGAGCACCGCGTCGGGGGCGAGGAAGTTGAAGATCACCGTGAGGAAGCCGACGCCCACCGAGACGAGCACCGCGATGGTGGGGGTGCCGTTCTTCGCGAGGCGCTGCATGCCGCGGGGCGCGAAGCGGCGCTCGGAGAGCGAGTAGACCATGCGAGAGGCGCCGTAGAGGTTGGCGTTGAGCGCCGAGAGGAGGGCGATGACGATGATGGCCGACATGATGAGGTCGACGCCAGGGATGTTCGTGAGGGCGAGCACCGCGGCGAAGGGCCCCGCGACGACGGCAGGGTCCGTCCAGGAGAGTGCGGCGACGATGACGAACACGGAGCCGATGTAGAAGAGCAGGATGCGCCACAGCACGCTGCGCACGGCGCGGCGGATGCTCGTGGCCGGGTCGCGCGTCTCGGCGGCGGCGATCGCGGTGAGCTCGGTGCCGCCGAAGCTGAACATGACGATGAGCAGGGCCGCGGAGATGCCGAGGATGCCGGTGGGTGCGAAGCCGTCGCCGGCGACGAGGTTCGAGAGACCCGGGGACGGGACGTCGGGGATGAGGCCGAAGAGGAGGGCGGCGCCCAGCACGAGGAAGCCGATGATGGCGGCGACCTTGAGCACCGCGAACCAGAACTCGAAGGAGCCGTAGCGGCGCACGCCGAGGAGGTTGATGAGCGTGAACGCGACCATGAAGGCGAGTGCCCACACGCCCTGCGGGATGCCGGGGGTCCAGGCTGCAACGATCGCGGCCGCGCCGGTCGCCTCGGCGGCGATGACGATGACGAGCTGCATCCAGTAGAACCAGCCGAGCGTCGCGCCGGCCGTGGCGCCGAAGGCCTTCGCCGCGTACACGGAGAAGGCGCCGCTCTGCGGGTCGGCGGCGGCCATCTCGGCGAGCATGAACAGCACGAGGATGACGAGCAGGCCCGCGACCGCGTAGGAGACGAGCACGGCGGGTCCCGCGACGGCGATCGCCTGCCCCGAGCCGACGAAGAGGCCGGCGCCGATGGCACCGCCGAGGCCCATCATCGCGAGCTGGCGCGGCGAGAGGGAACGCTGCAGGTGGTGGGCGGCGCTCGCCTGCCCTGCGACCGCTTGCGGTTCTCGCGCAGCCTCGTGCTGGTTGCTGTTCTCGGATGCGCTGGCGGAAGTCACAAGCCGGAAGTCTCTCACGAATGGCGGCCCCGGCACGGCACCCCTGGCCTCCCCCGCGCTGGCGGGTATCGTCCGCGTATCGAAACCCGCATACGCCGCCGCAACACGCCCCTCGAGAGGCTGTAGCCATGAGCTACAGCCGAGCAGACCAGACCCTGGAACTCCCGACGACCGGGGCATTCGCCACCGCCCAGCGGGCGCCGCGGACTCGTCGACCGTCGCGGGCGCCGCGCTTCCTCGTGGCCGTGCTCTTCCTCGCCTACCTGGTGCTGCTGACGTGGCTCATCGTGTGGAAGCTCGAGGTGCCGTTCGTCGGGTGGGGCGAGACGAGGCACCTGAAGCTCATCCCGTTCATCGCAAGCGAGGGGTACGCCGCGAGCAAGCCGCTTGAAGTGCTCGCGAACGTCGCAGTCTTCGTGCCGTTCGGCCTCTGCACCGGGTACCTGTGGCGCGTCCTGCCCGGCCCGAAGACGTTCTTCGCGGCCGGCTTCACGAGCCTCGCGATGGAGACGACGCAGTTCGCGCTCGCCGTCGGCAGCTTCGACACGAGCGACATCGTCGCGAACACCGTGGGTGCGCTGCTCGGCGCGGCCGTCGTCGCCCCGAGCGTGCGTCGCGCGGCGTTCAGCTAGCGCGGGCGTCGGCTAGCGAAGGTGCTTGCTGCCTGGTTCAGCGCCTGCGCTGGGGCCGGTCTTGGGGTCAGCCATCGGGCCTGTCTCAGCGCTTGACTGGGAGCCGAGCTCAGGACGGGTCCCGGCGCGCGTGGCCGGCGGCAGCTGGACGGTCACGCACAGCCCGCCCCCGTCCCGGGCCGCGAGGCGCATCGTCCCGCCGTGGGCCTTGACGACGCTCTTCACGATCGCGAGGCCCAGCCCCACTCCGGCGTGGTCGCTGCGGGCGCGCTGCTCGCCGCGCTGGAACGGCTCCGTGAGGGTCGCCAGCAGCTCAGGGCCGACGTTGCTTCCCGTGTTCTCGACGACGAGGGTCGCGGCATCCGGTGCCGACGTCGTCGTCAGGCGCACCGTGCCGCCCTCGGGGAGGTTGTGGACGATCGCGTTGTGCAGCAAGTTCGTCGCGAGGAGGGAGATGAGGGCAGGCGAGCCGATCGTGTCCGCGGCCTCCCCCTCCGTCTCGATGGCGACGCCGCGCTTCTCGGCGAGCGGCAGCAGCGTCTCGGCCGCTTCCTCGGCGATGAGCGACAGGTCGACGCGCTCGGTCGCGAAGGTGCCGTGCTCGGTGCGGCTCAGCACGAGCAGCGCCTCGGTCAGCTCGATCGCGCGCGCGTTGACCGAGTGGAGGCGCCCGAGCACCTCGTTGTGGTCGTGCCCCGGGTCTCGGCGGGCGACGTCGAGGAGCGTCTGCGAGATCGCGAGGGGCGTACGCAGCTCGTGCGAGGCGTTCGCCGCGAAGCGCTGCTGCTGCGCGACGTGCGCCTCGAGCTGCGCGAGCATGGCGTCGAAGCTGTCCGCCAGCTCGGTGAACTCGTCGCTCCGGCCGTCGAGGCGGATGCGGTGCGACAGCGACCCGGCAGCCGCGGCCCGCGTGGCGTGGGTGATGCGGGTGAGCGGGGCGAGCATCCGCCCCGCCAGGAACCAGCCGCCGACCAGCGCGAAGACGAGCAGGAACAGCAGCGCCCAGGCCGCGGCTGGCACGAACGCGCGGACGAGGTCGGTGCGGCCGGGGAAGAAAGTCCACTCGCTGGCCATCGCCTCAGCCGGCACGTAGCGGAGGAGGAAGGCGTAGACGACGGCGAGCAGCAGGGCGCCGGCGATCATGAGGAAGGCCGCGTAGCTCAGCGCGAGCTTCAGGCGGACGCTGATGCCGCGCTGCCTCGTCACCGGAGTTCGTTCTCGTCGAGCACCGATGCTGCCTCGGCGTCGATGCGGTAGCCGACGCCCGGCACGGTGACGATGAGCCACGGCTCGCCGAGACGCTTGCGGAGTGCGGAGACCGTGATGCGCACGGCGTTCGTGAAGGGGTCGGCGTTCTCGTCCCACGCCTTCTCGAGCAGCTCCTCAGCACTGATCACTCCCCCGCCGGCGCTCATGAGCACTTCGAGCACCGCGAACTGCTTGCGGGTGAGGGCGACGTAGCGCCCGTCGCGGTACACCTCGCGGCGGAACGGGTCGAGCTTGAGGCCGGCGATCTCGTGGATGGGCGGGCGGCTGTGCGCGCGGCGGCGGTTGAGGGCGCGCAGCCGGAGCACGAGCTCCTGTAGCTCGAACGGCTTCGTGAGGTAGTCGTCGGCGCCGAGCTCGAAGCCCGACGCCTTGTCGTCGAGGCGGTCGGCGGCCGTGAGCATGAGGATGAGCACCCCGCTCTTGGATGCAACGATGCGTCTCGCGACCTCGTCGCCGGACGGGCCGGGGATGTCGCGGTCGAGCACGGCGACGTCGTAGTCGTTGACGCTCAGCAGCTCCAGCGCGGCGTGCCCGTCGCCGGCGATGTCGGCGGCGATCGCTTCGAGCCGCAGCCCGTCACGGATCGCCTCCGCCATGTAGGGCTCGTCCTCTACCAACAGCACACGCATGTGCCGATGATACGAGCCGCGGCATATCGCCCGCGTATGGGAAACCCGCAACGCCAGGGCAACGTGCGCTCGCCTGAACTTGTCCCATGACGCTCACCAGCTCGCCCCGCCACCAGCGCACCGTCGCCGACCCACCCGCGAAGAAGCGGAGCGTGCGCCTCCTCGTTTGCGGCGCATCCCTCGTCGCGCTCGCCGGCCTCGGCGTCGCGATCTTCTCGGCGCAGCTCGGGCAGACAGCCGCGTCGCACAGTGAGGCTCCGGCGCCGGATGCGGTGCTCGCCGCCCCCTCCACGGCCGGGTCGGGCGGGCCGGGCGGCGGGACGGCGGTCGAAACCAGGTCTGGGGATGCCGGCGCGGAGAACCCCGACGGGCGGCTCCAGTTCGGCACGACTGCGTTCGAGACCGAGTACGCCGGCGTCGCCAACCTCTCCCCCGTGCTCCTGGACGCGCTGCAGGAGGCGACGAGCGACGCCGAGCTGGACGGCGTGTACGTCATGGTCAACAGCGGGTGGCGGTCGGCGGAGCTGCAACGGCAGCTGCTGCAGGATGCGGTTGCCGAGTACGGCTCCGCGGAGGAGGCGTCTCGCTGGGTCGCCTCCCCGGAGACCTCCCTGCACGTCTCGGGCGATGCCGTCGACGTGGAAGGCGGGGGTGCCTCCGACTGGCTCGCCACCAACGGGTCGCGGTACGGCCTCTGCCAGACCTACCTCAACGAGCCGTGGCACTTCGAGTTCCAAGCCTCAGCCCCCGCCAACGGATGCGCCGAGCAGTACCCAGACCCGACGTACGACCCGCGGCTGCGAAGCTGACTCGCCATCACTGCCCGCGATTGTGCCGGAGCACCGCCCCCGAGAAGGGGCAATTGGCTGGCAGTGATGCCGTTGGCCGGGACGGAGGTGGCTGGGACGCGCTGGCCGGGATGCGGGAGCCTGGTCCGTCAGTCGTGGGACGGGCGCTTGCGCTGCGCTTTCGTCGCGGAGCGTTGGCCCTTCGATTCGAGCCGGCGGCGCTGCGAGCCCTTCGTCGGCTTGGTTGCCCGGCGCTTCGGTCCGGGAGGCGCGAGACCCTCACGCACGAGGTTCGCGAGCTTCTCGAGCGCCGCCTCGCGGTTGCGCAGCTGCGAGCGCCGCTCGGAGGAGGCAACCGTGACGACCCCGGAGACGAGACGCTTGCCGAGTCGCGAAAGGAGCATCCGCCGCTGCTCGTCGCTGAGCACGAGCGATGCTTCGACGTTCCAGAAGAGCTCGACGCGGCTGTCGGAGGTGTTGACGTGCTGCCCGCCCGGACCGGACGATCGCGAGAAGCGCCAGCCGAGCTCCGCGGCCGGAATCGTGAGCGAGCGTGACACCTCCAAGTCCATGCGCCAAGCCTCCCACGGGCGCCGCCCGCGCGCAGGCGCCGTCGTTGCCGCCGCCGTTTTCCGAAGCAGGCCGATGCGTAGGCTTCGTGCATGACGCTCACGCTCGTCGACCTCACGCATCCGCTCGTCTCTGGCATGCAGATCTACCCCGGCGACCCTGAGGTGCAGATTGCGCCCGCCACCTCGCTCACCGACGACGGGGTTGTGGTGCACGCCGTGCAGCTCGGGACGCACACTGGCACGCACCTGGATGCGCCCTCGCACTCGATCGCCGACGGAGCGACGGTGGACCGCCTCGATCTCGGCCGGCTCGTGGGGCCGCTGCATCTCGTCGATGTGACCGAGCTCGCGCAGCCCGGACGCAGGATCGAACTCGCTCAGGTGGCCGCCCAGCTCGAGCGGCTCGCGGCCGGCGCAATCGTGGTGTTCAGGACCGACTGGTCGAAGCGGTTCGGGCAGCCCGGCTACCTCGAGCATCCCTTCTTGGATGCGGCGATCGCCGATCGTCTCCTCTCTGCGGGTGTGACGGTCATCGGCGTCGATACCCTCAGCCCTGACCGCACGGACACGACCGCAGCATCCGCCGACCTCCCGTTCCACGACGTGTTCCTGGGCGCGGGCGGCGTCATCATCGAGAACCTGACAAACCTGTCGGCCGTCGACCCGGCCCGCGACCCCTGGATCTCCGCGCTGCCGTTGCCGTTCGCGGGCCTCGACGGCTCGCCGGTGCGCGCGGTCGCGATGCACCGCTCCTGACCGTCGGACGCGCCGCGATCGCCGAGCGGATTTCCGCCGTGAAGGTGGCGCGAAACGGAAGCCATGCCGAGCGCTCCTTCTCCCCCGACGTCCCGAGCATCCGGTCGCCGTCGCGCAGGACGACGCGTCCGTCGTCGCCGACTCGCAACAGGGTTGGATTACCTACATCGAAGGTCCTTCGCCCCTGGCGGACAACCGCAAACGCGGGCGAACCGCGACCTATGCTGAGCCTCCTGCTGAGGGGAAGGAACCGCTATGAGCATGGAAGGCGCTGCCTGGAGTTCGCTCTACAAGATCTCGGACGCCAAGGGTGGCAAGAACGGGATCTCCCGTGAGTCCGTGCGGCGGATCCTGACGTTCGCGGTGCCCTACCGGGCCAACCTGGTGCTGTTCATCGCCCTGTCGATCGTTGGCGCGTTCCTCGCGGTCGCGACGCCGGTGCTCGCCGGCCAGGTGGTCGACGTCATCGTCGCCCGGGGCGCAGTCAGCACGATCGTCTGGATCGCCGTCGTCATCGCGCTCGTGGCCATCGCCGACGCGGCCGTGTCGCTCGTGACGCGCTGGTACTCGGCGCGGATCGGCGAGGGCGTGATCCTGGACCTCCGCACCGCCGTCTTCAACCACGTGCAGAAGATGCCCATCGCGTTCTTCACCCGCACGCGGACGGGCGCCCTCGTCAGCCGCCTGAACAACGACGTGATCGGAGCCCAGCAGGCCTTCAGCGGCACGCTGTCTGGCGTGGTCACGAACCTCGTGGCGCTCATCCTGACGCTGATCGTCATGCTCAGCACGTCCTGGCTCGTCACCGTGCTCGCCGTGATTATGCTCCCCATCTTCCTGATCCCCGCGCGCCGCATGGGCAGCCGCCTCGCCGCGCTGCGCCGTGAGGCCGCCGACCACAACTCGGCCATGAGCACGCAGATGACCGAGCGCTTCTCGGCGCCCGGTGCCACTCTCGTCAAGCTGTTCGGCCGACCGGATGAGGAGGCCGAGGAGTTCCGCGTGCGCGCCGCCCGGGTCCGCGACATTGGCGTTCGCACAGCGATGCTGCAGTTCGTCTTCTTCACCGCGCTGATGCTGGTCTCCGCGCTCGCCCTTGCGCTTGTCTACGGGCTGGGCGGCGTCCTTGCGCTCGGCGGCCAGCTGGAAACCGGCGACGTGGTCACCCTCGCGCTGCTCCTCACGCGCCTCTACGCGCCGCTCACGAGCCTCGCGAACGCACGCGTCGAGATCATGAGCGCGGTGGTCAGCTTCGAGCGTGTCTTCGAGGTGCTGGACCTCGAGCCGCTCATCCAGGAGAAGCCCGACGCCACCATCGTCCCTGAGGGCCCGGTGTCGGTCGAGTTCGACGACGTCCGCTTCGCCTACCCGTCCGCGGACAAGGTGTCGCTCGCCTCCCTCGAGGAGGTCGCCACGCTCGATACTCGCGGCGGCGAGGAGGTGCTGCATGGGGTGTCCTTCCGCATCGAGCCGGGGCAGACCGTCGCCCTCGTCGGCACGTCCGGTGCCGGCAAGTCCACGATCGCGCAGCTGCTCTCGCGCCTCTACGACGTCGACAGTGGTGCCGTGCGGCTCGCGGGGGCGGATGTCCGTGACGTCACCTTCGCCTCGATGCGGCACACCCTGGGCATGGTGACGCAGGACGGGCATCTCTTCCACGAGACCATCCTCTCCAACCTGCGTCTCGCCAGGCCCGAGGCGACCGACGACGAGGTGTGGGATGCGGTGCGCCGGGCGAGGCTCGAGCCGCTCATCCGGTCGCTGCCCGACCAGCTGGACACCATGGTGGGCGAGCGCGGCTACCGACTGTCCGGCGGTGAGCGCCAGCGGATGACCATCGCGAGGCTCCTCCTCGCCCAGCCGCGCGTCGTGATCCTCGACGAGGCGACGGCCGCGCTCGACTCGACGTCGGAGGCCGCCGTGCAGGCGGCCCTCAGCGAGGCACTCGAGGGACGCACGGCGATGGTGATCGCCCACCGCCTGTCCACCATCCGCAGCGCCGACCAGATCCTCGTGATCGAGGACGGGTCCATCGTCGAGCGGGGCACGCATGAGGAGCTGCTCGCGGCGGCTGGGCGGTATGAGGAACTGCACCGGACGCAGTTCGCCGTGCAGAAGAATGTGGCGGCGGATGAGGATGCCAACGTCTGAGTTCGCACCGGGAAGGTGCCTCCACCGCACCTGCCCACAGCGCGGCCCCGTAGGGTGAGCTGATGCCTGAAATCACTTCCTCGAATCCTGCGCCCGTTCCTGTAGACCTGCCGCTCGAGCAGCGGTTGGCGGCTGCCGTCGAGCGATACGGCCCGTCCGAGTTCGTTGAGCGAGTACTCGAACTCATGAAGGGCTATGACGAGGGCGACGACCTCCTCCTCTACGTCGGCGGCGATCACGCGCAAGGAATCCTCGATGGCGCACCCGTGCTCTACTGGCCCGAGCTCTGGGGCACGCGAGCGTTGCTGTACGTCTGGGATGAGTCGGCCGCGCCCGCGGCGATCGGTACGCTCGCCAACCCGGCTTGGCGCGTCCGCGAAATGGGCGCACGGGTTGTCGCAGCGCACGAGCTCCCAGCAGCATCCGAACTGGCCGGGCTGCTCGGCGACAGCGTGGCTCGAGTGCGGTCGGCAGCCGCGAGGTCTTTGGCAGCCGTGGGCGCGCTCGAAGACGTGGATCTCCTGCGACCGCTGCTCAAGGATCCCGAGATCGAGGTGCGGCGAAGTGCACAACAGGGCCTCGACGCGCTGCGCGCGAGGTTCCCGAAGAACTAGGTGGGCGCTGCGCTTTGGGTCGATCCACCGACTCTGAGGTGAGGTGGCGTCGGATATGACGCTCGGAGAGCTCAAGTCGGACGGGGATGCTGACGAGGTTCCACGGATCGTGGCGGGAGTCGCTGATGCGCGAACGATCGCGACGATGCGGGCGAGGTTGCACGCGAAGTAGAGGTCGTCCGAGGCACACGAGGGTGAAAGATAGAGAACTCCTGATGGAAGTTCCTGATCATCAGGGTTCTCCAGTCGGACTGACAGCGTCCTGGTGCAGGGCGTGCGCATCCGTTGTTGCGAGACTTCAACAGACCTATGACACGGTAACGCAGGACAGGCACCTCTTCCGCGAGACCATCCTCTCCAACCTTCACCTCGCCAGGCCGGAAGTGCCCGACGACGAGGTATGGGTTGCGGTCACGCGTGCGCGGCTCGAGCCGCTCATCCGGTCGCTGCCAGACCAGCTGGACACCATGGTGCGCGAGCGTGGCAACCGGCTGTCTGGCGGCGGGCGCCAGCGAATGACCGTCTCGAGGCTCATGCTCGCATAGCCGTGCGTCGTGCCCCTCGACGAGAGGCGACGGACTAAAACGTCGCAGGACGCCGTGCAGGCGCCCAGTGAGGCACTCGAGGGAGGAACTGCGATGGTCATCACCACTGCCTCTTCACCATCCGCAGGGCGGACATGATTCTCGTCGTCGAGGACGGCTCGATCGCCGAGCGCGGCATGCACGAAGAGCTGCTCGCCGCGGCAGGGCGGCAGGAAGAATACCACCATACGCGGTTCGCGGTGCAGAAGCAGGTTGCGGCGGACGAGAACGCGCTAAGCGGCAAATAGACAATACGGGTGATCGTCGGTTGGAGAACGTCTCGAGCCAAGCTGCGCCGGCGAGCTTCGCTTCGGCCCTCGTGGGCCAGGAGCGGCGGTCGTAGAAATCGGTCTTCAGCGTTGACCAGAACGACTCGACTACCGCAATGCCCCAGCAACCCCGGCACTGCCCGCTGAGCGGCGCAGCCGAAACTGCGCGCAGACCTCATGCGCCTGGCCCGACATGCATTTCGCGCCTCGGTCGCCGAGAAACACGACTTCTCCGGGCACGTCACCACGCAGGGTGCGCGCCATGCGCAAGGCTCGCTCGACGAGGTCGGTGGTTTGCGCCTGGTCCGTCGCCCAGCGTCCGTCTCTAGCAAACGTCGCGGACGACGGCGAGGTAGAGTCAGCCCTCGCCCATGCGCAGGTAGGTGATGTCCGAGACCCAGACCGTGTTGAGCGCTCCCCCGGTCCCAGCGACGCGCGACGAGGTCCGGGATCGCGTGCGAGGGTGTCCCGGAAATCGTGGTCACGTGTCGGAACGTGCGTGGGCTGACGTGACGCCTTCGAGCCGCTGCCGGCGCATCGACCCCGCGACCGTCTTCACATCGACGTAACGCCGAAAGCGGAGAGCTCTGCGCGAATTCTAGGCGCCCCAAACACACCGTCCGAGGCATGATACGCGTCCGGACCAGGACATCCAGAGCTGCTTGTCGCAGCACTCGGGGCCCCACCGGGCGAGACCGCCAGGCGTAGTAGCCAGATCTTGGGACGTTCAGAAGTCGGCCCATGCGACCGATTCCGAAGCGCGCCTTCTCCGCATTCGTCAGCTCGAACCGTTCCTGCGTGGTGACTTCGACGCGAAGAGAGTTGCTGCTTTTCCCAGAAACTGGTTGTCCATGCGCAGTTTCCTCACCTCACTTCGCAGACGTGCGAGCTCCGCTCGCTCGTCCTCACGCAACGGGCCATCCGCGACCGGCTCGGACACTCCGGAGTGTTCCCGCTCATGCTGAACCCAGCGGCCTAATAGGTGCCTACCGCCCAGCCCGGCAGCGACATGCGCAACCGGGGTGGCCCCTCTCGGCCACCCGCCTCGCAGTCTCAATCCGGTACTCCAGCTTGTACGACGTCTTGGAACTCATCAAGACATTTATTCCAACGGGCCCCACAGCCCGCTTCAATCGACGTCCACGACAGGAGGGTAACCCCACTAGCTTGGCGCTCCTGCTTCGTCGAACGCGATGGAGATCACATTTTCTCGCCCTGCCCAGTCTTCGAGTACCTCGATCGCATCGCCGCTGAGCTCTTGGACGAACAGCAGTGCAAGGTTGTGTTTTGCTCGCGAGGCGGATACGTAGAAGAGATTGCGTGAATGCGGGAAACTCCCGGCCTGCCGGAGTTCCGGCTTGCTCTGCGGAGAGTGGGCGGCGATCATCTTGGCGAAGTCGTACTTGGTCCAGCCGCGCCCAATAAGGACGATCACGTCGTCAAACTCTGCACCCTTGACAGAGTGTTTGGTCGAGAAGACGGTGCTGTCCTCCAAGTAGGAACGGAGTGCGCGTATTTCGGCATACGGCACAGAGCGCAGCGCCAGACGCTCCACCAGGTTTCGCGGCTCTTCAAGTTGATCTCCTGGACCGAGAGCCAAAAGCGCCTCCTTTAGCTCGCGTTCCCTCCCTGCTACTCGTGTGGGCACGGAGAAGAGATTCTGGGAATTGAGAAGGTCCAGCACTTCCCCGATCGTGCCCGTCCTGCTGGTCGAGATGAGCGAATCAAAGTACTCGGACCAGCGACGCTTGTCCTTAGGTGCGGTGAGCATTGGCCTCTTGCTCCCCAAAAGGCGGAACAGCTCCCCATACTTGTGCTCGGTGAACGCCTGCATGGCAGGTTCCGCAGTGTCGACCAGGAACTCGATCACCGAGTCTTCCTTGTTGACGAAGGCGTCGTTGGACCCGAAGACACCTGTAAGGCTGGGGTAACCGAGCTCGTTTGCGATCGTCGCGTGCGTGAGCATTAGGACCTTAAGATCCTTCGAATTTTGGATCCATTTGCTACTTGGGGACGCGTGTTGGAGCCATTCCAGACACGCCTGGGTAGCTTCCTGGGAGATCTGCCCCTTCCAATTCCTACCCAGGCGGACACCAGGCCAAGTGTTGGAGTGATAGACCGTGACGGTGCCCTCACCGGCATCGGCTCGTGGCGCCTGCGGAAGCTCCGGTCGCAACTTATTCAGGAAACCGACGACCGATCGGTCGGATCGGAAGTTGGCGTTCTTGGGGATCGATGTGAGCGAAGAATGCTCGATCGATCCACAGGTTCTGTCGTAGATCTGTTGCCAGTGGTCACCGAAGAAGCCCACGACAGGGCTTGTGCGGTCGTCTCCGTGACCGGATAGAACGGCTTCGGCAAGTCCAGACGGAGTGTCCTGGTACTCGTCGATGAAGATAACGGGGAAACGGTCGGTGATGAGTGAACGGAACTTCTCATTGCGGAAGAGAAGAATCGCGAACTCGGGGATGTCATTGTGATGAAGCGTGATTCGTTCCTCATGGACGCCACGAATTCCTAGGTCGTACTCGATCGCCAGCCCGCCGATCTCTTGGGTCTCAGCGAGACGCTCATTCCAGCTTTCTGAGGCACGGAGAGCCGCCCTGAGAGCCTTCTGGTAGGGGCTGATCATCTCCCAGAGGAACCCGTGGAGAGTGTCGGCGAAGATGGCGGGGTCTTCATCGGTTCTTGCTTTTATTTCGTCTCGGGCAACCTTGGTGTAGGTCAGGCATGCGACTCTCTGATCATTGCGGGGAAGGTACACGGACTTGTTTTCCAGTATGCGTCGCAGGGCCCGGATCAGCGAATAGGTCTTGCCTGCTCCGGCGCCTGCCTCAAGCTTGAAGTTCCTTTGATTGTCCAGCGCGGCAAAGAGCGAGGCGATAGCTTCCTCGCTAGCTCGCTCGGCGTTATCAGCAACGATCTTGTCGGGGGCGGTCACCGAACAACCACTCCTGTTTCGATAGGAACGTCATTCACGGCGTCTTGTCCTACGGAGTAATCCAGTAGCCAATCGAGTCCGCGTCGGATGTAACGAGGCGTACTCCAACCTGCCTCCTCCACGGCGAACCTCAAAGCGAAATTGCTTTTCTTCAGGGCATCCGCCGCCTCGCGGACGAGAGCCTCGTCCTGTTTGGCATCGCCTGTGAGAGTTAGTCCTTCAGCGGATGGATTCGCGAGGAGGAAAGCATCCTCGAAGGTGCGACCGCAGGCTTCTCTGTTGCTCTCGGGAACCTGGAAAGCAAGATACCGATTGCCATGGATGATGGCTTCCGTCTCCGCGGCGAGCAGCAAGGCAGTTGGGGCCTGCGACTTCGAATCGGGGAACCACTTTTTAATGGTTGCGTTGCTTGTCGATACACCCTCGTGCACAGTCGTCGCGCCGTGGCGACTCTTCCCCTCGGCCGGCCCTATGGCATCAATGTCAGTAATGACGAGCGTTGGAATATGAAGAAAATCAAGGAGTGGGAAGAAGATGTGTGCGTATGCGCCTCCAACTTCCATGAGCGCAACGTACTGACTGCTTAGCTCGTGCTTAGTGTTTCTGATGGCCGCAGGAACAATCAATCGCTCACTTGTGCCTTCCACAAGAATGGCCTTGTCAGCGAAGAAGAGATCAGAGCGGGTCAGTGTCAGGTACTGGTGTAGGAACTTCTTATCGAGACCTTTTGCATCCGTGAGGTCGAGGACATCGGCGTGGTGACCGGGACCACCACTCGGATCGCTTCCAACACGGAAGTATCGGATGGTTGAGAAATCCGCGCGGTTGGCTACATGGGACGAGTGCGTCGAGACCGCGAACTGCGGCCACCAAGGCTGCTTCTTTTTGTCCAGCGCAGGGAAACGTTCAGAGACCGAGGCAAGTTGCTCGATGAACACCTCCTGCATCTGCGGATGAAGATGCGCTTCGGGCTCTTCGACGAAGATCAAATGCACCCCCGGCATGTTGCCTCGTGTCACGAACTCCCGGTAGTAACTAAGGAGAGTGAGTAGCATCAAGATGAGGTTGCGAGACCCCAGACCACTGTACGACTCAGGGAGTGACACGCCAGATACGCCGCTATAACGGATACTTGTGTGATTCCCCAGCAGTCGTTTGATGTCTAGGGTCGTTTCAGCTTCGAGACCAGGGTCAGCCAGACCGGGATACCCGAAGCTCCGAAGCGTCGGGATGATCTCCTTCACCATTTCACTTACTTTCACACCCAGATCCTGCTCGATATGAGATACAGCTTCCGCGAGCGCATCGGCGGTCTCTTTCTGGGCGGTTCCGTCGTCTGCATTGGATGCAGCATCAAACAGGTTCTGGAAGACCCTACCAATCAACTCTTTGGGTTGTTCCTTCTCGTCGTCTAGTCCGCGCTGGGCTTTAAGGAGGTGAACGGTGAGGAGGCGCCGCGTCGCTTCTAGCGTAACGTCGCGCGTGTTGGACACATCTCCTGGATCGATGGCAGTAATTGACCGTCCGAACATGCCTTGAACTCGGTCGCCGATGATCCCCAGTACGCGCTCGACATTCGGTTCCTCGCCCGTTTTCGGGTCAATAGCAATCCCCTCGAAGAAGTCCGACAGGCGTCCACCCTCGAGCGAGTAAGTCAAGCGGATCATTGCTGTTGTGCAGTCCGGGTCGAGATCGACGATTGCTGCAGCGAGAGGCCCGTACTCGGGCAACTCTTTCGAGTATGAGATCTCCACCGTGAGAGATATCTCGGGAATAAGACTCCTTGCGACCTCTTCATCTCCTATCGCGTAGACCTTCCAAGCCTCGAGGAACTCCGGGTAGCTCTCGGCGGAGAAGTCAGCCACGGTGAAGGTCAACGTCGATGGCTGCAGGAAGCGAGTAAATGCTTCTGCAAGCGTTGTCTTGCCACTGTTGTTCCGGCCAACCAGCACCGTCGTGCGTCTATCAAGGTCAATATCGACGTTTCGCAGCAGGCGGAAATTGCGCACCTTGATTCTGGAGGCCCGCATGGGAGCAGATGACTTCCTCGGCTCGTTGCTGGGATCTGTGGGCGCAGTCTGCTGGGTCATTCGCGTTCCTTTACTGAAGGACCACCGTCGCGGCGCTCCTGCTGAGTCAGATGCTCATCGCGCTATCAGCATGCCCGATCCGCTCTAGTGATGTCGAACAGAACACGCCAGGCATACCACTCTTGTGCACCGCCCGCGCCGAGAGGACAAAGCCATGACCGAGATCGCCCTTGATGAGCGGGATGAGCACACTGGGAGGGTGGTGCTCGCGTTGGTGACTGAGCCCCGCGACACGACGTCTCCCCTCGTACACGATCTCGGCAGGGTTCAAGTCAGTGCATCTGGCGCTCGGTGACGAGATACCGTGGTTCAGAACACCCGCGGCTATCTCCATGCCGGTACCAGGCACCTCATCTTTGCTGCAACACGCGCCAAGGCATTCCTCGACGGGCACGATAACACCGAACGTGAGGGCCCCGCACCGTTCAGCCACACTCCGGCACCGCGGCGTAGACGAAGGCTGCCGACAGTGTCTCAATCCAGCTCCAGCTCCAGGCCAGGTCCCGGCCCGTCGCAACAGCCGCGATTGGAGCATCTTGGATCAACATCCTCGATCGAATGCTTCCATAAACCACTCCGAAAAGAACAACGCAAACGATGAAGCCCCGGTGGGAAACCGGCCCTAACCTGGTCTTTCCGTTCGGCTCGCAGTGTCTTTTTTTCAGGACATCATGGGTAGCTGTCTCAAGGCGCCGTGCATATGCCCCGTCTCGGGGAGCCAGGGCGCGAGCGGTGTGTCGAGACATGCTGGACAGCCCCCACGATGAGACATGCCTGCCGGGAACCGAAACCGCGTCATCGTGCTCGCCATCACGAGCGGGGCCCTCACCGGTCCTCATCCTGATCCACGACTGCGACACCATCGTCACGAACCCGACCACCGGCGAGATCCTCGCCCAACACACCATCAACCCAAACCGCGACTACCAGCCCGAAAACGAAAAATCCCCCTCCCGAAGGAGGGGGATAATCGCCGAAGCGAGGGGACATCTGTCTACGATGTCCCGACACTTCACACCGTCGGGCTGACAAGATTTGAACTTGCGACCCCCTGACCCCCAGTCAGGTGCGCTACCAAGCTGCGCCACAGCCCGTGGCTTTCGTTCTCCGCGAGGACAACTCGACCATCCTACCGGAACCTGGGAGGTCCGCGCACCACCGTGTCGAACGTGTCGCGCACCGGTGGATTTTGAGCAACACTGGCCGACCAACACAGAGTTGTGGCGCGATGTGCTGAGCAACCGTGCCGACAGTAGCGAGCCACAACTCTGTTCCGGGGCAGCCACTTGGCGCGCACAGCCGCGCGAGCAGGAACCGGGAGCAGCGGCGGGCGGCCAAGTAAGCCCGAGGCGTGGGCACGCACGCGGCCGACCCCGCCCGACCACATCCGCTCCCCCGATTGTTCGCACATTCTCCCGCCTGGGAATAGCCTGGTACCCGCGCAGTGTTGCGAACCCAGTCCCCTATCTCAGAAGCAGAGGTCCGCAACATGCAGGTCATGCCCGAACTCACCCCCTTCCGGCGCGGAATCGCCCTCTTCGCGCTTGCGCTCGGAGGCTTCGGCATCGGCGTGACCGAGTTCGCCACGATGGGCCTGCTGCCCGACATCGCCCGCGAACTGCTCCCCGGCTTCGAAGAGAACCCAGATGCGGTGATCGCGCAGGCCGGCATCCTCATCTCCGCCTACGCCCTCGGCGTCGTCGTCGGGGCTCCGGTCTTCGCGGTGCTGGCGGCGCGCATGTCGCAGACGAAGCTCGCTTTCTGGCTGCTCGGCATCTTCATCGTCGCGTCAGCAGCATCCGCCCTCATGCCCGACTTCGGCACGACCGCGGTCATGCGCTTCATCGCAGCACTCCCCCACGGCGCCTACTTCGGCGTCGCCTCGCTGCTCGCCGCCCGCATCATGGGCCCAGGCAAGCAGGGCCAGGGCGTCGCACTCGCACTCTCCGGCCTCACGATCGCCAACATCTTCGGCGTGCCCCTCGCGACCTGGCTCGGCCAGGCCAGCGGCTGGCGCTACGCGTACGTGCTCGTCGCCGCGATCTTCTTCGTCACGTTCCTGCTCGTGTTCTTCTTCGTGCCCCGCTACCCCGGCAACCCCGAACGCAGCGCCATGAAGGAGCTCATCGCCTTCAAGAACCCGCGCCTCTGGATCATGGTCGCCGTCGGCGCCATCGGCTTCGGAGGCTTCTTTGCCGTCTACTCGTACATCGCCGAAGTCACCACCCGCGAGACGGGCCTCGGCCCCGGCATCGTGCCGTGGGTGCTCGCGACCCTCGGCGTCGGCATGACCCTCGGCAACCTCATCGGCGGGTGGGCGGCCGACCGCAACCTGACCCGAACCATGTTCGTCGGCTTCGGCTCGTTCATCGCGTCGCTCGTCTTCTACAGCCTTATCGCGTCGAACCCGGTCGGCCTGTTCGTGGCCGTGTTCTTCCTCGGCCTCACCTCGTCGTCGCTGCTGCCGGCCATCCAGTCGCGCCTCGTGCGCATCGCCGACGAAGCTGCACTGCTCGGCGCCGCCATCAACCACGCCGCCTTCAACGTCGGCAACAGCCTCGGCGCCTGGCTCGGCGGCATGGTCATCGCTGGCGGCCTCGGCTACCTCGCCCCCGGCTGGGTGGGCGTCGTCCTCGCCGTCCTCGGCATGGGCCTCACCGCACTCGGCGTCTCCGTCGAGCGCCGCGACAAGCGCCACTCCCTCGACACCACCGGCCTCCGCACGATCCCCGCAGCCGAACGCGCCGACATTGGAGCCTGAACCACCAAACGCTGCCCGGCGTTTCGCCCTCTGAGGGTTACGTCCGAGGGCGAAACGGCGGGCAGCGATCGCCGAGAGCCCAGGCGGAGGCGGAGTCGGCGGGCAGCGGTGGTCATCGAGAGAGAGTGAAGACCCGCGCCTCAGACTGGCGGCAGCTCTTTCCAGGAGCGAGTCGGCCCCTCAATGATGCGTTGCCACAACGGCCGCCCCGCAGCAAGGCGTGGTCACCGGCAGGCCCCGTATATCCCCGGACCTTCGCGCCCCGGAGAACGTCCCTAGGATTCAGAGACCCCCGACGATCGGACATGCAATGGCGCTGGACTTCGTTTCCATCGACTTCGAGACCGCGAACCACCAGCGAGGTTCGGTGTGCCAGATCGGCGTCACCGACGTGCGCGACGGTCGCATCGTCTCGACCGACTCGTGGTTCATCAATCCGCCGACCGGCCTTGTCTTCACGAACACGCACATCCACGGCATCAGCGCCTCGCACGTGCAGCAAGCGCCCACCTGGGGTGAGACTCTTCGGCGCCTGACCACGGTGGTGCAATCGGCCCCGATCGTTGCGTACAGCTCGTTCGACAAGGGCGCGTATAACGCAGCCAACTCGCTCCTGGGCCTCCGCGACCCGGGCTTCGAGTTCTTCGACGCTCTCGTCCTCGCGAAGGCGCGGCTGCAGCTCGACAGCTACAAGCTGCCCCACGTCGCCAAGCACCTCGGCCTCCCCTCGTTCTCGCACCACGACGCCGGGGCGGATGCGCTCGCTTGCGCCCAGATCGTCCTTCACCTCTCGACCCACACTGGAGTAAGCGACGTCACCAGCGCGTGGCCCGAGTCGAGACCCGCGAAAGCACGAGCCAGCCGGTCCGCGTACGCGCACAAGCAAAGCGTCATCCCAGAAACGAACGCACACGCCGACCCCACGCATCCGCTCTTCGGTGAGGTGGTTTGCTTCTCCGGCGACCTCGACAGCCACACTCGCGGAGATGCGCAGAAGCTGGTTGCAGAAAAGGGAGCGACGGTGAGTGGCAGCGTGACGAAGAAGACGACGCTTGTCGTGATGGGCGGCTACGATCCCGCCACGCTTCGCCCCGGCGCGAAGATCAGCACCAAGATCCAGAAGGCCATGGACCTCGCCGCGAAGGGGCAGCGCGTCGAGATCATCACCGAGCAGGTGTTCCTCGAACTGGTCGCGCGCTGAGCGTGACGAGACGCCTGGGAGCCGCGTAGGCTTCCGGAGTGCACCGCTACCCGAGACCGCTCGCGTTGACCATGATCATCGCCGCCAGCCTCGTCTTGATCGGTTCCGTCGTGGCGATCGCGGGAGACCCGAGCCAGTTCGGCCCGTGGCTCACCGCCGTCGCGATGCTGCTGCTCGTCGTCATGTTCGCCCCGTCACTGCGGCGCGACCGCAACGACTGAGCCCCCACGCCTACTGCACCGTCGACGCGAACATATTCAGGCCGAGCTTGTTCGACAGGTGGCGGGTGGCGCGGATGCCGCGCACGCTGTTGCCGGCCGCATCCAGTGGCGGGGAGAACGTCGCGAGCGAGCCCTTGCCCGGTGCGATCGTGACGATGCCGCCGGAGACGCCGCTCTTGCCGGGCATGCCCACCTCGAACAGCCAGTCGCCGCTCGCCTCGTACATGCCGTTCGTCGCCATGACCGACAGCACGTCGCGGCTCACGGACGGATCGACGACATCGACGCCGGAGATGGGGCAGTCGCCGCCGTCGGCCAGCGTCGCGCCCATCGTGGCGAGGTCCTCGGCGGTGACGAGCAGCGAGCACTGCCGCGTGTACAGCTCGGTCACCTGCGTCGGGTCGAGCGAGATGTGCCCGTAGCTCTCGAGCAGCCTCGCGATGCTGCGGTTGCGGGTGTTGGTCTTCATCTCCGACTCGTAGACGCGCTCGTCGATCTCGAGCGGGTGGCCGACGAAGTTCGACAGCCCCGCGTGGATGAAGTCCCACTTCTCATCCCACGTCTTTCCGGGCACGAGCGACGTCGTCGCGATCGCCCCCGCGTTGACGAGCGGATTCATGGTGCGTCCGCCGTTGAGCTCGATCGCCATGACCGAGTTGAACGGCAGCCCCGTGTTGTTGACGCCGATGCGCTCGCGCACCTCCTCGTGCCCCAGCTCCTGCACGACCAGCGCGTACACGAACGCCTTCGAGATCGACTGGATCGAGAACTTGAGCTGCGCGTCCCCGAACGAGAATCGGTGCCCGTTCGCCGAGGTGAGGCTCAGCCCGAACCAGGACGAGTCGGCCTCCGCGAGCGCGGGAATGTAGTCGGCGACGGCGCCGTCCTGCACGTGGCGGTACCGCTCATACGTCTCCGAGAGCATCTCCCGCACGTGCTCGGCATCCGGCAGCCTGCCGGTCGAGACGACACGGGTGTCGGGATGCACGAGGTCCGGCTCGCTGGGGAACGCGGTCGGGTGTTCCGGCAGGAGCGTCTGTTCGGGGAGAGTCGTCACGACCTTGAATCTAGTCCTGCACGGTGCCCGACGCGAAGAGGTTCATGCCGAGCTCGTTCGACAGGTGCCGCGCGGCTTTGATGCCGCGCACGCTGTTGCCGGCGTCGTCGAGCCGCGGCGAGTAGCTCGCGAAGCCGCCCTTGCCTGGGGCGATCGTCACGAGCCCGCCCGAGACGCCGCTCTTCGCGGGCATCCCGATCTCGTACAGCCACTCGCCGCTCGCCTCGTACAGGCCGTTCGCGGCCATCACGGCGAGCGCGTCCCTGGATGCGCCCTGCCCGATGACCTGCTCGCCCGTCTTCGGGTTCCTCCCGCCGTCGGCGAGCGTCGCCCCCATGACAGCCAGGTCCTCGGTGGTCACGAGCAGCGCGCACTGCCGCGTGTACAGCTCGGTGACCTCGTGCGGGTCGAGGGTGATGTGCCCGTAGCTCTGCAGGAGGCGCGCGATGCCCTGGTTGCGGATGTTGTTCTTGCGCTCCGAAGCGAACGCGTCCTCGTCGATCTCGAGGTCGCGCCCCGCGAAGGCGGAGAGGCCGCTCAGGATGAAGTCCCACTTCTCCTCCCACGTCTCCCCCGGCGCGAGCGCCGACGTGGCGAGCGCCCCCGCGTTGACGAGGGGGTTCATGGTGCGGCCGCCGTTCAGCTCGATCGCCATGACCGAGTCGAACGGCAGGCCCGTGTTGTTCACGCCCACCAGTTCGCGCGCCTTCGTGTGCCCGACCTCCTCGCGCACGAGCGCGAACACGAACGCCTTCGAGATCGACTGGATCGTGAACAGCAGCTCGGCGTCGCCGCGACTGTACGACTGCCCCTCGGTGGACACGATGCAGATCCCGAACAGGTCCGGGTCCGCATCCGCCAGCGCCGGAATGTAGTCGGGCACCTCGCCGTCGTCGACCGACGAGAACTGCTCGTACGTCTCGTCCACCGCGGTCTTCACGTCGTCGGAGTCAGGCAGCTGCCCGGTCGAGATCGCCGAGCGGCTCGAGTGCACCATCTCCGGCTCGTCGCCGAACATGTGCGTTGCGTCTATGGAGCCGTTCGAGGAGTCAGTCACAGCGGAAGGCTAGTCGAGGCGCACCGGAGCAAGCTCCGACCACACGTCACCCGGCCCCGGGTTCCCGGCAGCGGATGCGCCCCCGAGGTGCTTCGCGACGCCCCACACGGCGTTGAGGGCCGTCGTCACCGCACCCTCGGCCCAGCCTGCCGTGAACGAGATGTCGTCGCCCGCGAGGAAGATGCCCCGCTGGTGGTCGTCGAGCTCGTCCTGCACGAAGTGCCCGAAGAGGCGCTCCTGGTAGCGGTAGTGGCCGGGCAGGTTGTTCTTGAACGCGCCCATGTAGTTGGGGTCGGCCTCCCACGAGACGGTGATCGGCTCCCCCACGATGTGCGCGCCGATGTCGAGGCCGGGGTAGATCTTGTCGAGCGAATGCAGCATGAGCCGCGTGCGCTCCGACGCGTCGAGGGCCAGCCACTTCAGGGCGTCGTCGTTCCACGTGTAGGAGAGCAGGATCACGGCGGGCTTGTCGGGGCCCTCGTCGATGAGGTACGTCGCGCGGGGCAGGCGGTCGGTGAGCGTCATGCTCATGACGGGCTTCCCCGTCGCCGGGTCCAGGTCGCGCCAGAAGGGCCGGTCGACCATCACGAACGTCTTCGACGAGAGCATGTAGTGGCTCTTCTCGATGGCCGTCCACATCTCGGGCGTGAACAGCTCCTCGTCGGTGTCGATGCGCGCCGACAGCAGCCACGACTGGCAGGTCACGATGGCGGACGCGAACTCCTGCGTGCGCCCCCACTTCTCCGTGATGCTGACGCCACCGTTCTGCCCGCGCTTGATCGCGGCGACCGCACCGCGCGGCACCCCACCGTGCAGGCTCGCGAGGCTCGTGCCCTCAGGCCAGTGCTCCAGCTCGGTCGGCTCGTGGTGCCACAGGTCGACGGGCAGCTTCTGCGCCCCGCCCACGATGCGGCGGTGCGCGTCGTCGGCGTTCGTGAACACGACCCGCAGGATCTCGAGGATCGAGTTGCCGAAGTCGGTGTCCCAACCACCCGTGCCGAAGCCCACCTGCCCGAACGCCTCGATGTGCTCGAAGCTGAGATCCCTGAAGGCCGCGCTCTCTGCCACGAATCCATAGAACGAGCGGTTGTCGAACTTCTCGACCAGCTCGTTCCATGCGGCCTTCAGGGTCTCCGTATCGCGTGCGCGGATGGCGTCCTGGATGCGCACCAGGTCGGCCTCCTCCGTCAGCGCACGCTTCCACGCCTCCGCCACCTCCGTGAAGAACGGGGGCAGGTCGGCGGGAGTCTCGGCGTAGAACGACGTGCCGGCGAGCTCGATGACCGTCGACGGCGTCACCTCCGCCAGCGGATTCGGGAACGCCTGCGTCTCCAACCCGACGAGATCGACGTAGTGGTAGAACGCACGCCCCGACTCGGGGAAGCGCATGCCGCCAAGATCGGCGATGACGCTCGGCGCCGCATCGAACGACCGCGTCTTGAGGCGACCGCCGATGCTGTCCGCCTCGAAGATGACGGGCTTCAGCCCCATCTTCATGAGTTCGTACGCGGCGACGACACCCGCGAGACCGGCGCCGACGACGGCGACCTCGGTGCCGTGCATCCGCTCCGGCACCGAACCGAGGCCGGCCGGGTGCGTGAGGAACTCGTCGTAGCTGAACGGGAAGTCCGGGTTGAGCATGGTCACCGGCTGGGAGTCCTGCGGCGTGGATGCGCCTTCCGCTCGCTGCGGGCCGCTCGGCATCGGGGTCGCGATGGTCACTTGTGCTCCTTCATGATGACGGGGGTCGCGGCGGTCGCCGCGTTGACGTAGTCGTTCTCGCTCATGGCGCCGACGATGGAGTGCTTCCGACCGTACGCGAAGTACAGGCCGACACCCACGAGCATCCACAGCCCGAACACCATCCAGGTGGTGCCGCCGAGCGTGACCATGAGGCCGAGGCACATGACGATGCCCAGGATCGGCACGACGGGGAAGAACGGCACCTTGTAGCTGCGCGGCAGCTCGGGGCGGGCGCGGCGCAGGTAGATGACCGAGAGGTTGACGAGCGCGAACGCGAACAGCGTGCCGATGCTCGTCGCATCCGCCAGCTCGCCGAGCGGGATGAACGCGGCGACGACCGCGATGATCGACCCCACGATGACCGTGCCGGCGACCGGGGTGCCCGTCGAGGGGCGCACGCGGCCGAAGATCTTCGGCACCATGCCGTCGCGCGACATGCGGAACAGGATGCGCGTCTGCCCGTAGTAGACCGTCAGCACGACGCTCGCGATCGCGATGACCGCGCCGACCGAGAACATGAGCGCGAGCAGCGGCTGGCCCGTGATGTCGGTGAGGATGCGCACGAACGCCGCCTCGCCGTCGTTGAACTCGGTCCACGGGAGCGCGCCGATGGCGGCGACCGCGACAAGGATGTAGACGACCGTGACGATGACCATCGACAGGATGATCGCGCGCGGCAGATCCTTCTGCGGGTTCTTCGCCTCGTCGCCGGCCGTGGAGGCGGCGTCGAAGCCGATGTAGGAGAAGAAGAGGCGGCTCGAAGCAGCCGCGACGCCGGCCGCACCCATGGGGGCGAGCGGCTCGAAGTTCGCCGTCGTGAACGCCGTGAAGGCTATGAACACGAAGATGAGCAGCACGATGACCTTGATGGCGACCATGACGGTGTTCACCCAGGCGCTCTCCTTCGCGCCGCGCACGAGCAGCAGCATCGCGACGATCACGAGCGCCGCGGCTGGCAGGTTGAAGAAGCCGCCGTCGAGGCCGATCGGGTTCGCGAGCGCCGGCGGGAGCGCGAGGCCGAAGACGCCGAGCGTCTCGTTGACGTACTGCCCGGCGCCGACCGCGACGGCGGCCACCGAGACGCCGTACTCGAGCACCAGGCACCAGCCGCACACCCAGGCGACGCCCTCGCCCATCGTCGCGTAGGAGTAGGAGTAGCTCGACCCGGAGACGGGCACCGAGCTCGCCATCTCGGCGTAGGAGAGGGCCGAGAGCAGCGCCGCGAGGCCGGCGACGGCGAACGCGATCCAGACGGCGGGGCCGGCGAGCGGGACCGCGGTGCCCAGGATCACGAAGATGCCCGTGCCCAGCGTCGCGCCGACGCTGATCATCGTCAGCTGCCACATGCCGAGGGTGCGCTTCAGGCCGCCCTCGCCCGACTCGGTCAGGGACTCGTCGGTGAGCTGCTCCAGCGGCTTGCGGCGCAGCAGCTGCGTGCCGAGCGGCGTGCGTGACCGGCCGGCTGTGGTGGGTGGTGTCGCCATTGACGGTTGCCCTTCTTGGGTTCGGGACCAGCATGATCAGGGATCGATCGGCGCTGTCCAACTGCGCCCAGCACTGCTGGGCCTGGCAATCGTATGGTCGCACCACGCAGTGCATCCACGGGCGATATGCTCGGTTTGTCGCGAAGATGCGACAGAATGCACGGGAGCTCGCATGCCATCACCCTCGTCACCGCACGGCCAGATCTCACTCGCCCAGCTGCTCGCACGTCCCGAGCTGCACCTCGAGGTGCTCGTGCCCGGCGACCTCGATGTGAGCATCCGCTGGGTCGCGACGAGCGACCTCACCGACCCGACGCCGTACCTCCTCGGCGGCGAGTTCCTGCTGACGGCCGGCGTCGGGCTGCGCGACCTCGACCACGCCGAGCTGGAGGGCTACGTCGAACGGGCCGTCAGCGCGGGCGTCGTCGCGCTCGGCCTCGGCATCGACCCGGTGTTCCACGAGGTGCCACCCGCCCTCCTCGAGGCCTGCACTGCAAGCGACCTCACGCTCGTGCGCATCCCCAACGACACCCCGTTCGTGGCCGTGTCGCGCACCTTCGCCGAGATGACCGAGCTGCGGCGAGTGGATGCGCTGCGCACGCTCGCCGACGCGACTCGCAGACTGCTGCGCGCAGCCTCCGCGGACCAGCCCGAGACGGCCGTGGCGGCGGCGCTCGCCGAGCGGCTCGGCTCCTGGGCGGCGGTCGTCGGACCAGGCGGCGCGGTGCGCGCGAGGGCCGGCCAGGTGCCACCCGCACCCGTGCTGGGGGCCCTCGCCGAGTCGGCAGACCAGACGAGGGGCGGACCGGCCGCCTACCCGCTGCGCAGCCTCGGCGGAGCCGCCCTCGGCACGCTGCTCGTGGAGGCCGCTCCCCCGGCGGGCTCGACGGCGCACGCGTTCCTCACAACGGCTCACGGCATGCTCGAGCTCATCGCGAGGCAGCGCACCTCCGGCAGCGTCGCGCCCGGCCAGCTGCTCGTGCCGCTCCTCCTCGAAGCCGACGACGTGTTCGCCCGCCCGGACGGCGGCCCGGACACCGAGCTGTGGCGCGACCTCCTCCTGCAGGCGGCCGGCGGAGACGCGCGCGCCCGAACCCTCCGGGTCGTCGTCGCCTGCGCGCCCTCCTCCCTGAAGGACGCGAGCGAGCTGCACCGCTGGCGCAGCCTCTTCGACACGAAGCTCGTCACCATCTCGGCCGAGCACGCCACCGTCACCCTCATCACCCGCCTCGACGTCACGGATCGGCGCCTCGCCGCATTCCTCGACGAGGGGTGGAGCTTCGTCGTCGGCCGACCCGTCACGGCCGAGCAGCTCCGTGCATCCGCCGCGGAGGTTCGCGCACTCGAGCGGCGAGCGAGGGAGGACGGCGGGGTGGTGCGCGTCGGCGCCGACCTCGCGCCCGTGCACTCGTTCATCGGCGCGGCCTCGGGGCGCGCGCTCGCCGAGCGACGTCTCGAACCGCTCCTCGACCTCGACGCGGAGGCCAGGGACGCACGCCTCGCGCTGCTCCGCGCCTGGCTGCACGCGAACGGGCACTGGGATGCGACGGGCCGCGAGCTCGGGATGCACCGCAACAGCGTGCGCCGCGGCATCGACCAGCTGCGGGGGCTGCTCGGGCTCGACCTCGACGACGCCCGCGTGCGCGCCGAGCTCGTCATCGCCCTCGAGTACGTGGAGTAGCTACCCGGCGAACCACTCGGTCAGGACCCAGAGCAGCACCAGCGCCGCGACGATGATCGCGACCAACGGCGCCCCCGCCACGAGAACCTCACCGGGACTCGCTCCGCCTCGGTAGCGTCGCCGCACGAGCATCGGGGAGAGCGGCTCGCTGATCAGCGTGACGCGGCACCCGGCCGAGCGGAGCGCACCCACGACCCCGAGACCGTGCGGCGTGAACGCCGCGATCGTGTCGCCGCCGCCCCGCAAGATAACTCGCGCGGCAGATCCCGGCCCCATCCTCGTCGGAAGCAGCAGGCGCTCGACGACGACGACCTCGTCGATGACGGCGAGCGGGATGACCCGCTCCCTCCGCCGAACGGAGCTGATCACAAGACCGGTCTCTTCGACCCTCGCTTCGACGAACCGACCGAAGAACACGGCGCCCACGGCGAATGCCACGGCCCCGAGGAGAGCCAGCACCGCGCCGCCCACCGAGCCCTGCGCCCACGGCCCCGCGGCAGCCTCGACGAGCACGAACCACGAGAGGCCGACGAGCAACGCAGCGGCCGCTATGACCAGAAACCATCGCCCAGCCCGTACCGACATGCGGTCCCTCCATTCACCCCGCCGCGAGTGCCCCGAGCCGGGCCTCTCCGCCCCGTGCAGACGGTGATCAGCCTGTGCCGTGCGAGCAAGCCACCAGGGTAGCCCGCGCACCCCCGCAGGCGCCCCCACCGCGGTAGGCTTCGGGCACGCTCTCCCAGCGCGCAGCACCGCACCTCAGCGAGACCAGTGCTCGCCGAACGCACCGCTGCATCACTTGGCCTGAGCCGAGGTGACCTCGACGTGACCCGTTCCATCGACGCCCGAGCAGCACGCATCCCGCTTCGCGCGGCGCGAGGCGATGCCCTGCGCCCGGCCCTCCTGCTCATCGCCGTGCTCGCGCTCGCCCTCGGCGGCGTCCAGCTCGCCGTCGGCGTGGATGCGCCCATCCCGTTCTGGGTGCCGCTCGCCTTCACCGCCGTGTTCTTCGTCTGGACGGCCGCCGGCGTCATCGCGTGGTGGCAGCGCCCTCTGAGCATGGTCGGCGGCCTGCTGCTCGTCGGCGCGATCGCCATGTTCCTCGGCGGGGTCGGCAACCTAGGTCTCCCCGTACTGGTGGAGCTGAGCACCATCTTCGCGACCCTCATCCTCGCCGTCACGGTGCACCTCCTGCACGCCTTCCCGTCCGGACGTCTGCAGGGGCGCGTCTCCATCGCCACGGTGGCCGTCGGCTACGGAGTGACGCTCCTGCTGCAGATCCCGCTGTACGTGCTCCCACCCGGCACGCTCCCGCACCTCGTCGGAGTCTGGGTGCAGGCGTTTGTTGGCCTCGGCGTCATGGGGGTGACCGCGGCCCTCCTCATCCGCCGCCTCCGCTCCGCCGACCCGAAGAACCTGCGCGTCCTGCTCCCCCTCTACCTGTACGGCATCCTCGCAGTGCTGAGCATCCCCCTCTCCGCGAACGTGCTGCGCCTCCTTGGCGCTCCCGGCGAGGTGATCGGCTCCATCCAGCTGGTCGTCATCGCGGGCATCCCCATCGCCTTCCTCCTCGGCGTGCTCATCGGCGGCTACGCCCAGACCGTGGAGGCGGAGGTGCTCAGCGCCTGGCTCAGCCTGGCCGGCTCCGCACGAACCGTCGTCGGGGCGGCGCTCGCCCGCTCGCTCGGCGACGACTCGCTGCGGGTCGCCTACTGGGCAGAGAACCGGCAGGTGTTCGTCGACGAAGCGGGCCTCGACGTGGAGGTCCGCGCCCAGTCGACACCACGCCAGTGGCAGGAGGTGCACGTCGAGTCCCGACTGGTCGGCGCCATCAGCTACGACGAGCGGATGATCGCAGACCCCGAGACCGTGCGCCGGGCCGGTCGCGTGCTCGCCATCGCGCTCGACCGCGAGCGCCTCACCGCGGCGCTCCTCGCGAGCAACGAGGCGCTGCAGCAGTCGAGGCTCCGCATCGTGGAGACCGCCGACCGCGAGCGCAACCGCATCGCCCGCGACCTCCACGACGGCCTGCAGGTGCAGCTCGTGCTGCTCGCGCTCGAGGCCCAGCAGATCGCGAACTCCGGCGACGCGCACCCGTCGACCGTGGCCGAGGCGACCGCGCTGCGGCACCGCATCGACACGGCGGCCGCCGACCTTCGCCGCCTCGTGCACGCGGTGCTGCCGTCGGCGCTCGTCGAGCGCGGGCTGACGGCGGCCGCCGAAGACCTCGTCGATCGCCTCGAGATCCCCGCGCACCTCGTCAGCGACGCCGACGACAGCACCTTGGCTCCCGCGACGTCGCAGTCGGCGTATCTCATCATGGCCGAGGCCCTCACGAACGCCGTCAAGCACTCCGACGCGCGCACCGTGCACGTGCGCATCACGCAGCGGGGCGCGCTGCTCAGCGTGACGGTGAAAGACGACGGCCGCGGCGGGGCACGGGTCGAGGACGGCACCGGATTGAAGGGGCTCGTCGACCGGATCGATACCCTCGGCGGCTCCTTCGAGCTCGTCTCGCCTCTCGGGTCGGGAACGGAAGTACGAGTGGAGCTGCCATGCGGGTCGTGATCGGCGAAGACGAAGCGCTGCTGCGCGAGGGGCTCGGGCACGTCCTCAGCAACGACGGCTTCGAGGTGGTCGCCGCGGTCGGCACCGCCGTCGAGCTCGAGGTCGAGGTCGCACGGCTCGCGCCCGACCTCGTGATCACCGACATCCGGATGCCCCCGACCTTCACCGACGAGGGACTCGTCGCGGCCCTCCGCATCCGGCAGGCGCATCCGGAGGCCGCCGTGGTCGTGCTGTCGCAGCATGTGCAGCGACGCTACGCGAGCGAGCTCATCGGGCAACGCGACGGTGGCGTCGGCTACCTGCTCAAGCAGCGCATCGCCGACGTTCGGGCCTTCACCGCCGACCTGCGCCACGTGCAGGCGGGCGGCACGGTGCTCGACCCCGACGTCGTGGCCGTGCTCCTCGCGCGGGCGACGAAGATCAGCGGGCCCGTCGGGGAGCTCACGCCCCGGCAGCTCGACGTGCTCGGGCTCATGGCCGAAGGCCGCAGCAACAGCTACATCGCCGCGAGGCTCGGCTCCTCCGAGAAGGCCGTCGTGCACCACACCTCGAACATCTACGACGCCTTCGACCTTCCCGTCGCTGCCGACGACCACCGCCGAGTGCTCGCGGTCGTCCGCTACCTCGCGGCCGCCGGAGACGTGGATGCCGGAGCGGGCGGGCGCTGAAACGCGCGTCCGGCCCGGCACCGGGTTCCATCTCAGAGGCCCGGGTCGGGCCGAACGCTCCAGCCAGGACCTCCCTGACTCCTGCGAATCCTGTAACTCCTAGCTCGCGACCGGCGAGCTGTAGAGGGTGCCGATCAGCTGCTTCGCGATCTCGGTGGCGGGCCCCGCGCCGTTCGCGGCCGGGGCGAGGTTCGCCCAGACGACGAGCGTCACGTCGGCGACGGGGTCGTAGCCCATGAAGGAGTTGAAGCCGGGGAGCTCGCCCGTGTGCCCGTAGAACTGCCCGAAGTGGGCGATGTTGTAGCCGTACGACGGGTCAGCCGGGTTCTTCGTCGTGGGCTGGAAGCTGTCCATGCGCGCCTGCTGCATGTCCGAATCCAGGATGTCGCCGCTCTTCCCACCGAGCGCCTCAACCCAGTCGGCGAGGTCGCCCGCGGTCGAGATGCCGGAGCCAGCCGACCACGCCCACGACGGGTTGTCGAGGGTGCCGTCGTTGGGTGTGAACGTGCCCTCCTCGACCTGCTTCATGAGGTCCGGCGGCAGCTTCGACGAGCCGATCGTGTTGACGTTCGTCCACCAGAAGTAGCCGTCGGAGTGCGGCGACGGGATGCTGCTGTCGCCGACCTCGGGGAACGACGTCTCGTCGAGGCCAAGCGGCGTGAAGATCCGCTCGTCGTAGATCTCGGCGAGCGGCTTCCCGTCGAGGTCCTCGGCGATGAGCCCGAGGAGGATCGTGTTGGTGTTCGAGTAGTGGTAGTCGGTGCCAGGCTCGAAGTCGACCGGAAGAGGAAGCGCCATCTTGATGAGCTCCTCCGGCTCCCATACGCGGTCCGGGTCCTCATCCAGTGCCGTATTGAGCTCGAGCGTCTCCGTGTAGTTGGCGAGCCCGCTGCGCATGAGCAGCATCTGCTCGATCGTGATGTTGTCGCCGTTCGGCACGTCGGGCCGGTACTTCGACACGGGGTCCGCGAGCGCGATCTTGCCCTCCTGCACGAGCTGCAGGATGACGGTGCCGGTCCACGTCTTCGTGTTGGAGCCGATGCGGATGTGGTCGTCGACCGAGACGGGAGTGCTGCCGCCGGGGCTCGTCACCCCGTAGGTCGCCGTGAACTCCCCCTCTGGCGTGCGCAGCAGCATCACGGCGCCGGGCTGACCGAGCTCCTCCGCGGTCTCCTCGAAGATCGCGGTCACGGCCGCCTCGTCGAACGGCTTCAGCGTGGATGTCGGTGCCTCGGTCTCCGCGGCCTGCGCCGTGCAGGAGACGAGGGCGAGGGCGGCGACCATGGCGGTCGCCGTGTACGTGGTTCTCTTCGCGATCTTGGACATGTGCTGTCTCCTCCTGGATTGCGTGCGAACTCGGGGATGCTCGGTCAGTACGCCTGCTGGATGATCGCCGCGACCTTGCCGACGTCATCGTTCGCTTCGAAGACCCCGGGCATGCCCTCGTAGAAGCCCTGGTTCACGATGATCGTGAACGCCAGGTTGCGGCCGGACTCGGTGACCATGACGCCGCCGAGGGTCTTGGTGCCGAGCCGGAGCCTGCCGTTGAAGGCGTCGGCACTCGCGAGGGTTCCCGTCTTCGCGAACACCTTCCCCGCGGCGGGGCTGTCCTTCTGCACGTCGGCGAGCGACCCGTCGACGCCGAGGATCGGCATCGTGTCGCGCCACCGCTCGGCGTCGGGACGCTCCGCCATGAGGCTCTGGATCTGCACCGCGTTCTTCGGGGTGATGTAGTTGCCTTCGAGCCCGGAGCCGTCGACGAGGGAGGCGCCCGTCGTGTCGAGGCCGGCCTCGGCCCAGATGGCCTGCGCCACCCCCATGCCGTCCTTGTTGCAATCGGTCTTGCCCGCGTCGACCGCGAGGCGGCAGACGAGGGTCTGTGCGCCGCGGTTGTAGCTGACCTTCATGACGTAGGTGATCTCCTCGGCGAGCGGCAGCGACTCGAGCTCCGCGACCGCGGGGAGCGCCTCGACGGCGTCCCAGTTCGGGAGGGCCGTCTCCGGGTTCCCCGCGAAGGGGTCGGCGCCGACGGTGACCCCCGCGCGCTCCAGCGCCTCGATGAAGGCCGTGCGGGCGAACGTCGACGGGTCGTCGAACTCGAAGACCCGCAGAACGGGGTCAACATCCGCGGCGATCGTGCCGGTCACGACGATCGTGTTCGGATCGCTTGCCGACACCTCCGGCGCCTCGACCTTGTACTCCTCACCAGCGGGCACCGTCTCCACCTGGAGGTCGAGCGCCCACTTTCCGACGGCAGGTGTGAGTGCCGCGGTCGCGGGGGCGCCCGCCTCCCCCGGCGTGACGAGCACGTCGAGGAGGTTCTGGTTGATGACGATGGGGGTGATCGGCTGCTCGGCGAGCGTGCCCTGGAACAGGCGGTCGTCGATGATCACGTCACCGCTGACGGTCGTGATCCCGGACGCCTTCACCTGCGCGGCCAGCTCGTCGAGGCCCGCCAGGGGATCCTCGGGCGTGAGCGTCGCCCCCGGCAGGGGGTTCGCGTCGTTGTGGTCGAGGTTCGCGAAGCTGACGCTGCCGTCATCCTTGGTGCGTCCGCCCATCGTCAGATCCCCCTGCCCGACGAGCACAAGATCACCGTCGAGCGTGCCCGCCGTGACCTCGCCCGACTGCTTGACCGGCGTCACAACCGTGTGGTCCGGCCCCCACTTCACCCACGCGGCGCCAGCGCTGTATGTCTTCACGAAGGAGCCCGGCTCGGCGAGCTTCTCGCCGTCCAGGTCGACGAGCACCTCGCCCGTGTCCAGGTCCTCGACCGCAATCGACCATCGACCGCTCGCGAACTGCGGCTGATTCATGACCTCGAGTGCCGCATCCGGAAGCCCCGGGACGGACACGAGCGTCGTCCCGTCCCACACCGGGACATCCGCATCGTTCGCGTCGGCCGCGACGCACCCCGTGAGCAGCAGCATCGCGACGGCCCCCGCCGTCACGACGCGAGCGCCGCGGCCGAACCCTGATCCGCGTGCTCGCCCGGCAACGCCGTCGGCGATCACGCGCCCGCTCCGTTCGCGAGAACCTCAGCGAGGGCGCGGAAGGCGATGTCAGCCGGATGCCCAGCAGGGCTGTCCGACTCGTTCATGTAGACGACGATGCTCGCGCCCGTCGCCGGGTCGTGGAAGGTGGCGGCCGTGAAGCCGAGCCCCTCGCCGTTGTGGCCGAGCCACCCGTTCGTCTCCCCCATCCCCACCGCGTACAGGTCGTAGGGCGGCTTCGGGATCTCATGGCCCACCTGGCGCAGCTCCTGCGTCTCCGGCTTCAACAGTGAGCCCGAACCGAGCGTCTCCGCCCAGGCACGCCCATCCTCGAGCGTGGAGAAGAGCGAACCGGCGGCGCCGAGAATCGACGGGTTCTCGCTCTGCGCGACGGGCTTGCCGTCGTCGATGACGTAGCCCGTGGGATGCGGTTGGGCCCAGTCGTCGACGTCGGTCAGGTACGTCGTGCCCGTCTGCCCGAGCGGGGTGAGGATGCGCGCGTCGAGCGCATCTGCGTACGGCTCACCCGTCACCTTCTCGACGACCGCGCCGAGCAGGTTCGTGTTGGCGTTCGTGTACAGGTACTCGGCACCGGGCTCGAACCGCGCCGGCTGATCGACGACGGGGGCGTTCAGCTCCTCCAGGGTGTAGATCTTCGTCGGATCGGAGAGGAACTCATCCTGGAAGGCCTCCGTGACGTAATCGGCGTTCCCGCTCGACATGTTCGCGAGCTGCAGGAGCGTGATCCTGTCGCCGTTCGTGATGCCCTCGACGTACTGATCGATGGTGTCATCGAGGCTCAGCTTGCCCTCGTCGGCGAGCTGCAGGATGAGCGTGACCGTGTACGACTTCGTGATGCTGCGGATCGGCCACGACATGTCCGTCGTGACGGGCGTGCTGTCCTCGACGTTCGCGAGTCCAGCGGCCGTCGTCCACGAGCCCTGGCCCGGAATCCACACCCCGGCGGCCGCACCTGGCACCTCGAGCTCGGCCATCACCGCGTCGAGGGCAGCCTCCAGCCCGTCCTGGAGTTCCGCGGGCAGCTCGCCGTCCGGCGCGGCGGGGCGAGTGACCTCGGGAGCCGCCGGGTCAGTCGTGCTCCCCGCGCCGTCAACGCCGGCCGACGTGCATCCGCTCGCCAACAGGCTGATGGCAGCGGCCATCGCCGCCATGGCGAGGAGACGAGCAGATCGTGGTGCTCTGGAGGGGGTTTGGGGGCTGCGCATGATTCCTCATTCGTGGAGGTTCCCTGAGAGACGTCGGGGGGATCACATCTCAGGAATCACACTCGCCGATGCGGGTACGCGCGACAATGGACCTAGGTCCCTCTTGAGACCGCCAGACGTCACGCGGCCCGGCTGGTCTTGCTTCGGCTTCGGCTCCTGCGTCGAGTTCAGTAGCATCGCGCTCATGAGCGAATCGCGCGGGGGGCCACGTCGTATCGAGAAGGGGCCGGGCCCTGCGGCGAAAGGCCGCGGCGGAATCGCCCTCGTGCTTGGCATCGCGCTCGCCTTCGGAGGCACACTGACGGCGTGCACCCCAGCCGTGCCGCCGTCGGAGCCGGGTGACATGATCTTGCCGGGGCCCGGGCCCGCGAGCACGACAACCACCGACACGACCGTTCTCTATGCCGCGGGCCGCGAGCCGACGGCCATCATGGAGGCGAGAGTCGGGGGCACGCTCGCGCTCAGCGAGGGCGGATGCTGGGTCGTCGAGACGGGCGAAGGGCAGACCTTCGTCCAGTTCCCCTTCGGCTCGTCACTCACGCCCGGTGGGCAGAGCATCAACGTGCCGGGCTTCGCCACCGTGGGTGTCGGGGACAGCATCGACGGCAGCGGTGGGTACGGCAGCGCGCCGACAGATGCGCCCGAGGCCTGCGGAGCGCCGGGGCAGCCGATGGTGTTCTGGCAGTCGGCTTGATCGGCCTGATCAGACTCGAAGGGGGAGCACCTGGGCCTCAGCCGGAGGGGTTCTCTACCGGGAAGCCATCAGCATCCGTGCCAGCTTCGGGGTCGACCTCACTCGGCGGGGTGGGCGCGCTCTCGTGTCGAGCTGCGTCCGGGTCGCCGCGGTCCTCGCCCACAGCGCGGACGCTTCGCAGCGCATCCCGCTCGGCAGCCTCGGCCGCTTGCGCGGCGCTCTGGCCCTCGTCGGGCGTGTTTGCACCTACTGGCTCATGGGTCATGGACCGGACGCTACGCGAGGAAGATCCACCAGCCCAAGGGGTTGCGCCGAAGCGCTCCCGGTGCTGCATGCACCGATCAGCGGCGGCCGGTGCCCTGGCTGTCGCCCTCGGCGGCCGAGACCTGCGCATCTCGTCGGCGTCGCTCAGCCTCACGGTAGACGACCCACAGGAGCGCAGTCGGCAGGATGAGGAGGATGCGCAGAAGCACATCCCCGGTCTGGAAGGATGCACCGACGACAAGCACCGACAGCAGCACGAGCCCCGCGAGGATCCAGCGGCGAGTAGTGGCATCTTCCATGTTGTCCTCCGGTCTTCGACGTCGTGGCTCGCGCTCCGGTCGCGTTCCCCGCGGAAGCACGTTCGCAGCAGTCAACCAGTCGCCGCTCCGAGTTGGCTCCGCCAGCACTGTCGCACCTGGAGCACCCCGGGACTGGCTGCGCTCAGGCCGAGTCGGTCCGCACGGCCTCGACGTGCATCGCCGTCTGCTGCAGCGCCGAACGCAGCGTGAAGCCCTCGAGACTCGCCCAGCCGGCCGACCACGTGAGGCGAGAGGCGATCTCGAAGATCAAGGCGTCTGGCGAGGCCGCGAGGGCTCCGGCAACCTCATCGGTGCGGCGCTGGTGGTGCCGCGCGTGCTCACCGCAGCGTTCGGCAACCCCCACGAACCGGTAGCCGTGCCCCGGAACGGCCTCGTCGACGCCGAGCCCGGCGATGCGCCGCAGCGAGCGCTGATACTGGAGCACCGGGTTGCCGCCATCGGTGCCGCCGAGGCCGAGGCCCGGGTGCAACACGGGCGAGACGTGGTCACCGGTGAAGACCAGCCGGGCCTCCTCGTCGACGATCGACAGGTGCCCGGGCGTGTGGCCCGGGGTGTGGATGGCACGCAGCCCTCTGCCGGGCACATCGAGCAGCTGCGCGTCATCGACAAGCACGTCCGCGCGCAGCGCGACCGGCGTCGCCGACCGCCCGACGAGCCGAAGGACCTCCGCGCGGCGTTCGACCGGCACACCCCACTCGACGAGCCTGGCCATCTCGACCTCGACGCTCGGCACGTCCGCAGCCAGTGCGTCCAGAGCCGCCTGCTCGGCACGGTGCAACACGATCGGCGCACCCGTCGCATCCCGGAGCGGCTCGGCCAGACCGAGGTGATCGTGATGCAGGTGCGTCACGATGATCGAACGCACCTGGTCGAGCCGGTGGCCGGTCGCCGTGACGGCATCGGTGAGCAGGGAGAGGTTGCCTTCGGCGCCTGAGCCGGGGTCGATGACGTGCACGCCACCCGCATCGTCGGCGATCACCGACGCGAGTGTGCACGGCATGCGGCCGCCGGGCGTCGGCCCCGCGGGCATCGGGCTGCCCACCGTCCAGATCCCGTCCCGGACCGCCTCGAGCGGCGCCACGGCTCCATCGTGCCAGGCCGCCTCCTGCGCGGCGCTGCTCGCAGCGACATTCGAGGCGCTCATTCCGCGGTCACCTGTTCTGGCGGAGTTCCGAGCCAAGTGCATCCCATGCCAGAAGCCTAGGACGCGGATGCGCGCGCTGGCGCTGGGAGTGACACCGACACCGACGGAGGTCCTGACTCCGACGGCGCGCGTGCGGGTGCCGAACCCGCTCGAAGCTCCCAGCCGTCGACCTTCGTGACCAACTTCAGTGCCAGAACGGCCCAAACCGCCCTTGGAACAGCGAGGGAGCCCGATTCTGCACTGAAGTTGGTCAGCGCACGCCGGAAAGCGAGGCCGCGGACGCGCGAGAAGGACAGCTAGCGGCGCACCGCGAACATCGAGACGAGCTCGTAGACGACGTGCGCCGCGGCGACGCCCGTGAGCTCGGCATGATCGTAGGCCGGCGACACTTCGACGACATCTGCGCCGACGACGTTGAGGTCGGCGAGACCACGCAGGATCTCGAGCAGCTCGCGGCTCGTCATGCCGCCAGCCTCCGGCGTCCCGGTGCCAGGCGCGTGCGCGGGGTCGAGCACGTCGATGTCGATGGAGATGTAGAGCGGACGATCCCCGATACGCTGCCGAAGCTGCTGCACGACCGCATCCGCTCCGCGACGGTAGATGTCGGCCGAGCTGACGATGCCGAACCCGAAGCGCTCGTCGTCCTCGAGGTCCTGCTTGCCGTACAGCGGGCCGCGAGTGCCGACGTGGCTGAGCGCGTCCGTGTCGAGGAGCCCCTCCTCGAAGGCGCGGCGGAACGGGGTGCCGTGCGTGTATGCCGCACCGAAGTACGTGTCCCACGTGTCGAGGTGCGCGTCGAAGTGCAGCATCGCGACGGGGCCGTGGATGCGCGCCATGTTGCGCAGGAGCGGCAGCGCGATCGTGTGGTCGCCGCCGATCGTGACGATCTTCGCGCCCGTGTCGCTGAGGGCCTTCGCGGCCTGTTCCACCGTCCCGAGCGCCTCCTCGATGTCGAACGGGTTGACGGCGACGTCGCCGGCGTCGGCAACCTGCTGCGCCGCGAACGGCGACACGTCGAGCGTCGGGTGGTAGGGGCGCAGGAGGCGGCTCGACTGGCGCACGTGCGCCGGGCCGAAGCGAGCACCTGGGCGGTACGAGACGCCGCTGTCGAAGGGGACCCCGAGGATCGCCACGTCGAGCTTCTCGACCTCATCGACCCTCGGCAGCAGCGCGAACGTCGCAGGCCCTGCGAAGCGAGGGACCTGCGCCGAATCGGTCGGTCCGACGTTGCCGTCCTGCGTCACCCGAGCGGGGTTCATCCAGAAGAAATCGTTGCTCACTGTGGGGCCTCCTTGCCGCGTGCTTCTCCCCAGAAGCTAGCGAAGGAGAAGTCCGGAGGGGCGCACTTTTTGCACCAGAGAACCCGGACCACGGTGCAAATCGCACGCACCCCGCTCCCGCAGCATGCCCCACCCCTCCACCGTCGCTGTCTGGCCGTCGCTGAGTCGCCGTCGCTGCCTCGCCGCCCTGCCACCTCACCGCGGTCGCCACCTCGCCCCGTCTCCCCACGCCACCCCAAACCGAAGCGATCGCTGCCCGGCGGGCGGGGGGGGCGCGGGGGCAGGGCGGGAGCGGTGGGGTGGGGTGGGGGCGGCGGGGCAGGCGGAGCAGGGGCAGGCGGAGCGGAGGGGGTCAGGCAGGGACAGGGCGGGGCAGGGTCAGGAGAGGTGGCCTGCGACGAGGCGCCGCACGACTCCGGTGAGGACATCGAGGCCGGCGACGAGGTCGGCGGGCTCCGTGTACTCCCCCTCGTTGTGCGAGATGCCGTCGACGGAGGGCACGAACAGCATGACCGTCGGCACGAGCTCCTTCATGTTCGTCGAGTCGTGGCCGGCGACGGTCATGATCTCGTCGTTCGTGAGGCCGAGGTCCTCGGCGACGGAGCGGGCCAGGTCGACGCCGGCTGGCTGGTACGGGTTGACGTCCCACGAGTGCGACAGGGTGCGCTCGATCTCGACGTGGGCCTTCGCCTCGATCTCGGCGAAGCGCGCGTCCAGGAGGGCGTTCGCCTCGGCGAGCAGGGCTTCGTCGTCGCTGCGCAGGTCGAGCAGCAGCGTCACCTCGCTCGCGACGACGACGGGCGAGTTCGGGTAGACGTCGAGCTGCCCGACGGCGGTGTGCAGCTTACCGGGGAAGCGGTCGGTGAGCTCGCGCGCGAAGACGACGAGCAGGGATGCGCCGTACAGCGCGTCCTTGCGGTCTTCCATGACGGTTGCTCCCGAGTGGGCCTGCTCGCCCTTGACGACCACCCGGTACTTGCTGGCAGCCCAGGTCGCGGTGACGAGTCCGATGGTCGTGCCGGCGTTCTCGAGCAAGCGACCCTGCTCGATATGGATCTCGGCGCACAGCGCCGCGACGGGGCCGGTGCCCTCGCCGAGGAAGCCGGTGGGCCGCAGCGCCTCCTCGACGCTGATGCCGGCCTTGTCGCGGACGGCGAGGGCCTTCTCGAGCGGCAGCACGCCGGTGTAGACGGAGGATCCCATCATGGAGGGCACGAAGCGCGAGCCCTCCTCGTTGAACCAGTTGACGACGGCGACGTTGTACTTCACGCCGTCGATGCCGCCGGCGGCCGCCTCGTCGGCGATGCGGAACGCCGCGTGCGCCGCGGCGAGCACGCCGTAGGCGCCGTCGTACTTGCCGGCTGTCGGCTGCGAGTCCATGTGCGAGCCGATGAGCACGAACGGCGCGCCAGGCACGAGCTCGAGCAGCCCGAACTGGTTGCCGATCCGGTCGTACTCGACGGTGAAGCCGCGCCCTTCGAGCAGCGCCTGGAACCAGCGGCGCTGCTCGTTGTCGGCGTCGCTCGCGGCCTGGCGGTCGACGCCGCCATGCCCCGTCGCCCCGAATTCGCCCATCGTGTCGAAGTCGCGCAGGAAGCTCTCGTGGGCGGCGGCCGGGGTGGATGCTGTGGCGTCTGCCTGCGAGTGCGGCAGGCCGGGCTTGTCTGTCATGAAGTGCTCCCGGTGGGGTCGGCTGGTGCGCCGAGCTCGGCGATGATGTTGAGCGCTGGCTGCGATTCGTAGCCGGCGAGTGCCGCGTCCGACCACCAGGCCGTGTGCGGAGTGATGAGGGTGCCAGGGTCGGTGCGCATGGCGTCGCTCGGGTGCGGGGGCTCCCCGTCGAGGACGTCGGCCGCGTAGGTGCGGAGGGAGCCGTCAGCCAGGGCGGCCTGAACTGCGGCCTCGTCGACGAGGCCCGCCCGCGAGACGTTGACGACGACGGCGCCGTTCGGCAGGAGGGCGAGTGCTTCAGCGCCGATGATGCCCCTCGACTCAGGAGTGAGCGGCAGGTGGAGACTCAACGAGTCGGACGCGCGCAGGAGCTCCTCGAGGGAGCCGACGAGCTCGACGCCGTCCGGCGCCGCCTGTGCGTAGGGGTCGAAGGCGAGGATTCGGCCGAAGCTGGGGCGCGCGATCTCGGCGAGCCTGCCGCCTATGCGGCCGAGCCCCACAAGACCGAGCGTGAGCGTGCTGAGGCGTCGCGGCACGTGCAGGCGCTCGGTGGCCTCGTCAGTCCACTCTCCGCTGCGCACGAGCTGCAGGCTTCGAAGCAGGGAGCGCTCGGCGGCGAGCAGCAGCGTGAGCGCGTGCGCCGCGACCTCCTCCGTCGCGACCCCAGCGAGGGTCACGATCTTCACGCCTCTGGCATCCGCCGCATCCGCGTCGATCATGTCGGTGCCGACGGAGCTCGTCGCGAGGAGCCGGAGCGATGGGAGCTGCGCGAGCACGTCCGCCGTGATGCGGGCGTAGCCGACGACCGCGGCGACGGCGGCGAGGTGCTCGCGGGGCACGACCGCGTCGAGTCCCGGTGAGGTCGGCAGCTCGAGGTGGGCGGTTGCGTAGCCCGCTTCCCGCAGGAGCCTCGAGGCGGGCTCCTGCGAGAGGTCGGTCGTGTCGGTGAAGATCACCAGTGGACGCGTCATGTCAGCTCGCTCACTTGAGCACGCGCGCCAGGAAGCGCTTCGTGCGTTCGTGCCTGGGGTTCTGGATGACGTCCTCCGGGGCGCCCTCCTCGACGATGACGCCGCCGTCCATGAACACGACACGGTCGCAGACGTCGCGCGCGAAGCCGATCTCGTGCGTGACAACGACCATGGTCATGCCCTCCTTGGCGAGCTTTGTCATGACCTGCAGCACCTCGCCGACGAGCTCCGGGTCGAGTGCCGAGGTGGGCTCGTCGAAGAGCAGCACGCTGGGCTTCATGGCGAGCGCACGGGCGATCGCGACCCGCTGCTGCTGCCCGCCGGAGAGCTGCGACGGGTAGTTGTCGCCCTTGTCGGCGAGGCCGACCTGCTCGAGCAGCTCCTTGGCGGCTGCGATGGCCGCCGACTTCTTGTGTCCGAGGATCTGCACGGGCGACTCGATGATGTTCTCGATCGCCGTCATGTGCGGGAACAGGTTGAAGCGCTGGAAGACCATGCCAATGTCGCGACGGCGCTTCGCGATCTCGTTCGGCCGCAGCTCGTAGAGCTTGCCGTTCTTCTCCTTGTAGCCGACGGGCTCCCCTGCCACCCTGATGACGCCGCGGTCGGCGGTCTCGAGGTGGTTGAGGCAGCGCAGGAGCGTCGACTTCCCGGAGCCCGATGGCCCGAGGATGCTGACGACCTCGCCGGCGTGCACGTCGAGCGAGATGTCCTTGAGCACTTCGACGCTGCCGAACGACTTCGCGACGTTGCGCAGCTCGATCATGGGTGCGGCGGGTGCGGCGGATGCGGTGGATGTGGATGCAGATGTGGATGCGGGCATCAGCGGATTGCCTCTCTGCTTGTTCCTGCAGACCTGCGGTTGGGCAGAATCGAGTTGAGGACTCGCTTCCACACGGGTTCCGGGGTCGCGAAGCCGCGGGACTTGCCGAGCTTGCGCTCGAGGAAGCCCTGGCCGATGCTCGCGATCGAGGTGAGGATCAGGTACCAGATGCTCGCGACGAGCAGCATCTCCATGCGGCTGAAGTCGGCGGCGCCGATCTGCTGCGCTCTCGTGAGGAGGTCTCCAGCGCCGATCACCGACACGAGCGACGTCTCCTTGAGGAGCGTGACGAGCTCGTTGCCCATGGGCGGCACGATGGAGCGCAGCGCCTGCGGGAGGATGATGCGGAACATGATCTTGCCCTGCGTCATGCCGAGCGCCTCCGCCGCCTCCTTCTGGCCCGGGTCGATGGAGATGATGCCACCGCGGATGATCTCCGACATGTAGGCGGATTCGTTGGCCGCGAGGCCGAGGACTGCCGCGGTGAGCGGCAGGATGAGGGCGTTGGTGTCGAGCTGGATGAAGATCAGGTCGATCTGCGGGAAGAACAGCGCGAGGTTGAACCAGATGAGGATCTGCACCAGGATCGGCGTCCCTCGGAAGATCCACACGAATCCGCTCGAGATGGCACGAAGCACCCCGTTGCTGGAGATGCGCATGACGGCGAGGGTGATGCCGCCGATGATGCCGAGGATCATGCTCACCACGGTCAGCATGATGGTGATGAGGAGGCCCTGCATGATGGCCTCTGCGAAGACTCTCGAGCCGACCTTCTCCCAGCGGATGCTCGATCCCGTCGCGACGTCGTAGACAAGCTTCGCGAGGAAGAGGAGCACGATCGCGGCGAAGATCCATTGGCCGTAGTGCCGCAGCGGGACGATTTTGGGGGCGTCGGCCGCGGGCGCGGCGGGGGCGGTGGTGACCGCTCCCGTCGCGCCCGTGGAGGGGCCGGTCGAGGTGTTCACTGTTCTTCAGCTCCGTTGTTGTTCGTCAGTCTCCGCGGGGCCTATTCGGCGCCGTTGATGGTGACTTCCTCGACGGCTCCGCCTTCCTGACCGTGGGAGGTCAGGATCTCGGTGTAGGTGCCGTCGTCGATGAGGGACTGGACCGCCGCCTGGATGGCTGCGCTCAGCTGGTTGTCCTTCGCGACCGCCATGCCGAGGGGCTCTGGCTGGAAGGGCTCCTCGTTGGCGAGCTCGAAGCCGCTTGCCTGCTCGACGTTGTAGCTCGCGACCGGGTACTGGCTGACCGACGCTGCTGCGCGGCCGGACTGCACCTGGATGAGGGCGTCGTTGTCGGTGGCCTGCGCGGAGATCTCGATGGGGCTCGATGCGCAGATGTCGGTGTTGAAGGCTTCGAGGATGCCCTGCTGCGCGGAGTCGCGGAGCACGGAGACAGCCTTGCCGCAGAGGTCGGCCTCGGCGGTGATGCCCTCCGGGTTGCCTTCTGCGACGACGATGCCCTGGCCGGCGTTGAAGTAGTCGACGAAGTCGTAGTTCTCCTGGCGCTCCGGGGTGTCGGTCATGGCGGCGACGACGACGTCGTAGCGTGCCGTGTCGAGCGACGGGAGGAGCGTGTCGAATGCGACGTTCTCGATCTGCACCTCGAGGCCGAGCTTCTGCCCGACGGCCTTGATGAGGTCCATGTCGAGACCGATGACGGTGGCACCGTCGGCGTCGAGGTACTCGTAGGGCGGGTAGTACGCCTCGGTGCCGACCGTGAGGGTGCCGGCGTCGGCGATCTCCTGCGGGAGGAGCGCGACGGCCGCCTCGTCGACGGCGACCTCGGAGACGTCGGCCTCCGGGGCGTCACCGGACGAGCATCCGGCGAGCAGTGCGGTGAGGGCGACGAACGAGGCGCCAGCCAGGCCCGCCTTCATGAGCTTCTTGGATGCCATGTGAATTTCTCCTTCTCTTGATCACCAGCAGTGATCATCTGTAGGCAACATGCGTAATCTAGGAGGCAACTTGCCGCCGGAGGCGCCAAGTCACGCAGGGTTTACAAGGGCGTTACGTGCCGAGCGATCGCTCGGTCTGTGCCGGTGAACGGCAGTAGTGGGTCGGGCAAGGTCAGGTCGTGCCTCCCCACGCGGCAGGGGCGAGCACCCAGAGGAGCTCGACCCCCTCGGTCGAGTCGCGCGTGTGCCACGTGTGCGGCTCGCGACCGTCGAGCGTTATCGAGTCCCCGGATTCGAGGTCCCACGTCTCCGAGGCGAGCACCACCGTGATCGACCCGCGCAGCACGTGCAGGAAGTCGACCTCGCAGTTCACGGAGTACAGCTCCTCCCCGCCTGTTCCGGACATGCCGGCGTCGACGCGGGAGCGCACGACCTGGAAGCGCGGGTCGTTGCGGGGGCTGAGCAGGCGCTCGTACACGTTGGTGCCGCCGAGGTTGATCTGCGGTGCGTCGTCGAAGCGGACGAGCTGCGCATCCGGTGCGCTGAAGAGCTCGCCGACCTCGATGTTGAGCACGTCGCAGAGCAGCACGAGCGTGGAGACGCTCGGCGACGTCTGGTCGCGCTCGACGCGGCTGAGGAAGCTCTTGCTGAGCCCCGTCGCACTGGCGAGCTGCTCGATCGTCATCTGGCGAAGCTGGCGCACCGACCGGAGCCTGCCGCCGATGGCGGCGGGCTCGTTGCGCGGCACGACGGGCAGGGCTCTCATCGGTGGACCGCCGGCCGGTGCGTGTGGGTCGCCTCGAACAGCTCGAGGGTGGCGGGCAGCACGAGCACGCGGGGTCCGGGGGTGCGGATGCTCGCGGCGAGCTCGTCGGCGAGCGTGTCCAGCTCCACGGCCCTCGACTCGATGCCGAACGCACGCGCCACCGCCAGGTAGTCGGGGCCCGTGAGCTCGGTCGCCGTGGCTCGCCCGTATGCCTCGTTCATGTAGCCGCGCAGCACGCCGTAGCCGCCGTCGTCGACGACCAGCCAGGTCACGCTGAGCTGCGACTGTGCGAGTGTGGACAGCTCGGCAACACCGTAGAGCCCTCCGCCGTCGCCGGAGATCGCGACGACGGGGGCGCCGTTCGGCGTCTCGCGCGAGCGGGAGGCGAAGGAGGCGCCGATGGCCGCCGGCAGCCCGAAGCCGAGCCCGCCGCACTGCCCGTTCTCGTACACGCCGCCGCGCGCATCCCACGCCGACCAGGCCCAGTAGGCGCTGATCGTCATGTCCCAGAAGGTTGCGACCTCGTCGGGGATGGCCGAGCGCAGGGTGTCCATGAGTTCCCGCTCCGTGGCGAGGGGCTGCGCGTCGAGCCTGCCCCGCACGGTTGCGAGGAGCTCGTCGATGGCGGGGCGCGCATCCGCTCGCTCTCCGACCTCGCTCGCGCGGAGGCGGTCGAGGACTCCCTGGAGCGCCAGGCCGGCATCGGAGCGGAGCGTGATCGTGCCCTCGTGGTTCGCGCCGAGCACACGTGCGTCGGCGTCGACGTGGATGACGGTGCCCGTCGGGGCGAGTCGGAAGTAGTTCGACGAGAGTTCGCTCAGGCCCGTGCCGACGACGAGCAGCACGTCGGCGGCTTCGAGGAACTCGGTGGTCGCGATGTCCTCGATCCACCCCTCGGCCGAGAGCGGATGCGCCCACGGGAAGGCGCTGCGCCCGCCGTAGGTCGTGACGACGGGGGCCTGCAGCTGCTCGGCGAGCTGCTCGAGCAGCTCCCCGGCGCCGGAGCGGACGACGCCGCCGCCCGCGTAGATGCGCGGCGTCGAGGACTCGACGAGGAGCCTCGCGACGGCGTCGAGCTGCGCACCCGTGGCCTCTGGAGCGAGCGCGTACGCCTCCGCCGCGAGGCCGCCGAGCTGCCCGTCCACGAGTTCGACGCTCGCCTGCTGCACGTCGTGCGGCACCTCGACGTAGACGGGGCCAGCCGGGGCGCTCTGCGCCGTGCGCCACGCCTCGACGAGGGTCGGCACGATCTGGTCGACCGAGCGGATGCTCCACGTGCCCTTGGCGATGCCGCGGAAGTGCGACTCCTGGTCGCGCAGCTCGTGCAGGTAGCCGTGGGCCTGGCCGCCGATGCCGGGGGTCGGCACCTGCGCCGAGATGAGCAGCACGGGCGAGCTCGCCGTCGCCGCCTCCTGCAGACCGGGAAGCGCCGTCAGCGCTCCGGGGCCGGCCGAGAGCAGGAGCGGGGTGACGGTTCCGGTGACGCGTGCGTGCCCGTCCGCCATGAACGCCGCGTTGTTCTCGACTCGCGCGCCGAGGTAGTCGAGCGACGAGTCGCCGAGCGCGTCGAACATGGGCAGCGCGTGCTGGCCGGGCAGGCCGACCACTCGCTCAGCGCCGAGCGCCTCGAGCGTTCGGATGACGAGCTCTCCGCCGGTGACCTTCTCTGACATCGCTTACCAGTCCCTCTGGAGTTCCATCGTCGAGCAGTGCAGCCCGCCGCCGTTCTTGTTGATCTCGCGGTAGGTGACGGGGATGATCTCCACGCCGTACTTCGAGTTGAGGAGCTCAGCCGTGCGCGGCAGGTGCGAGGGGAAGAGCAGCTTGCGGCGGTCGAGGGTGAGGAGGTTGCAGGCCCAGTCCTCCTGGGGTGCGACGTCGACGGTCTCGATGCCGAGCTTCCAGAGCGCGTCGAGGAAGTCGTAGGGGGCGATGCGCGAGTTCACGAGCGCGAGGTCGTCGTCGAGCATGGCGCAGCAGAGGTCGAGGTGGATCTGGTAGCCGGGCATCTGCGAGTGGACGAGCTCGATGCCCTGCTCCTCGAGGATGTTCCTGAGCTGACGGTACCCCTCGACGTTGCAGCGCACGGAGGTGCCGAAGAACGCGAGGTCGGGGCGAACCTTGATGAAGCTGCCGCCCTCCACGAGGCCTGTGCCCGTGATCGTGCCGAGGATCGGCATGCCCTGGGCCGCAACGGTCTGCGTGATCGACTGCTCCTCGCCTCGCCGCATGCGTGGTGCGAGGCGGCCGATGATCGCGCCGCCGGGGATCGTGACGAGCGGGTCGCGAGTGAAGACCGACTTCGTGAAGCTGGGGGCGAGGTCGGGGGCCATGACGACCTCGACCTCGTTGTCCTCGAGCACCTTCACGAAGCTGTCGAACTCGCTGTGCAGCTTCTCGAGGTCGGGGAACTCGCGGCCAGACCAGTACCAGCGGCGGTCCGGGTCGACGTAGGCGCCAATCTCGGGCATCCAGGTCGATTCCCCCGCCTTCTCGACGGCTTCGAGGCCGGCGCTGGGGCGGCGCATCATGATGGTGCGGAGGCGTCCGACCTCGTCCTGTGCACCCCACTTGCGGCCCCAGTAGGCGGGCAGCTCGGAGTCGGCGAGGAAGCCGGGTTCAGCCTCAGGGCCGAGGAGGCGGTGGAAGGCGCCGTCTGACATCTCGAGGGTGGGGTCGACGTCGGTCATGTGAAAACCTTTCGTGGTCGCGTCGTTGCGACTCCGAGAAGTTTCGCTCACGACATCATGCGTTGTCTAGTGCGAAACTACGGTTGCTCGTTTCCGAGCACGTGACGCCCATGTTTCGAGCCCGTAACTTCTGCTGAGTCCAAGCACGATGCCGCGCCCGTCACACAGCAGCGGGATCAGAGCGAGCAACGGGATCAGAGCAGCGGGATCTCCTCTGCCGGGGCCTCGCCGAGTGCCTCTCGCAGCAGCGGCAGCGCCGCCGTCCAGGCCATCGTCTCGATCTCGGCCGACGTCGAATCCGCAGCGAGCCCTTCGAGCCCCTCGAAACCCGAATGGCGCACGGTCAGCGCAGACCCGCCGTCTGCCGGCTCGATCGTGAACTCGACGACGGTGCTGTTCTGCGGCTGAGGGTCCTCCTCCGGAACCGCGGCGAGGCGGTAGCCGAAGCGACGAGGCGACTCCACGAGCGTCACCTCGCCGCGGAACGTGCCGTGCTCCGGCCAGTGGACGGCGAGCACTCCCCCGGGCTCGGCCTCGATCGTCGCGCCTCCGAACGCGTACCAGCTCGCAAACGACTCCTGCTCCGTGAGCATGGCCCAGAGCCGCTCCGGTGCGGCCTCGAAAGTGATGGACTTCTCGACGATCTCGGGCGCGTCAGCCATGGTCGCTCCTCAGCTCGGTGGATGTTCGACTCCCCATCTTCGCAAATCTCGAGAGGAAGATCTTCCGGGCGGGGACGAACGGAGGGCCCGGCGCCAGAAGTCTCTGGTGCCGGGCCCTCCGTCTGCTGAGCAGGCTCAGTGACCCATCGGGATCTCCGCGTCGGCGCGCTTCGGCGTCGACTTCACGAAGAACGTGCCGACGATGGTGACGAGCGAGATGCACGCACCCACGAGGAAGGCAGAGTGGATGCCCTGCGCCTCAGCCGAGATGGGGGCGAGGCCCTCACCGGCCGCCGCGAGCGTCGAGTTGGCCATGACGACGACGAACATCGCCGTGCCTGCGGCTCCGGCCAGCTGCTGCGCCGTGGTCACGACGGCGGAGCCGTGCGAGTACCTCGACTTGGGCAGGTCGCCGAGCGCGCTTGTCATGAGCGGCGTGAACATGAGCGCGAGGCCGATCGAGAGGGTGACGTGGGCGGCGATGACCATCCACTGCTCGGAGTTCTCGCCGAGCATCGTCATGCCCCAGATCGCCGTGCTCACGACGAGCGAGCCGGGGATGATGAGCGGCTTGGTGCCGAACCGGTCGAAGAGACGGCCGACGAACGGCGCGAGCAGACCCATCGTGAGGCCACCGGGCAGCAGGGTGAGGCCGGCGCGGAGGGTGTCGTAGCCGAGCACCTCCTGCATGTAGATGGGCAGCAGGATGATCGTGCCGAACAGCGACATGAAGCTCACCGCGAGGAGGATGAGCGACACCGTGAACTGGCGGCTCGTGAAGACGCGCAGGTCGAGGAGCGCGGAGTCCGTCTTCTGGCGCGCGATCTGGCGCCAGATGAATGCGCCGAGCGCGAGAACGCCGACGAGGATCGGGACGAACGCGGGGACGACGGCCGTCGCCGAGCTCTCGCCGAGCCCGGAGAAGCCGTAGACGAGGCCGCCGAACGCGAAGGCGGAGAGGATGACGGAGAGCACGTCGATCTTCGCCTGGCGCGGCTCGGTGACGTTCTTGATGAACAGGGCTCCGAGGACAAGCGCGACGATGGCGATCGGAAGGACGAAGCCGAACATCCAGCGCCACTCGAAGACCTGCAGGATGAGGCCGGAGACCGTCGGTCCGATTGCGGGTGCGACCGAGATGACGATGGAGATGTTGCCCATCGTGCGGCCACGACGCTCCGGCGGGACCATGTTGAGCACGGTCGTCATGAGCAGCGGCATCATGATGGCGGTACCGGAGGCCTGCACGATGCGGCCGAGGAGCAGGACCTCGAAGCCGGGCGCGAGGAAGCAGAGCAGCGTTCCGAGCGAGAAGAGGATCATCGCCGCCATGAACACCTGGCGCACGTGGAACCGCTGCAGCAGGAACCCCGTGATGGGGATGACGACGGCCATGACCAGCATGAAGGCGGTCGTAAGCCACTGGCCGGTCGCCAGCGGGATGCCGAGGTCGGCGTTGAGGGCCGGCAGCGCCACGCCCATGATCGTCTCGTTGAGGATGACGACAAACGCGGAGACGAGCAGGAGTGGGATCACGAAGCGAGTGCGCGGGTCCGCGCCGAGCTCGCTCGTGGAGGCGGCTGCGCCCGCGGATGCGGACTCAGCTGGGGTCGGTTCGGCGTCGCGTGTCGCGGTGCGCGAGTCGGTCACAGTACTCCTTGAGAGGTTCAGATCTTGGCGCGCGGGCATGCCCGCACGGTCGGGGTTAACGCCGCGACCGCCCTCCGCATTCCCCGGCGCGTCGCTCACGTCATGCTGAGGAAGCCGGCCTCATCGAACACCTCGACGCCTCGCGCCGTGAGGATGAACTCGGTGAAGGCGGCGGCCGCCTCCGGATTGGGCGCAGCCTTGAGCGGGACGATGCCGTAGTTGTTGACCGCGTCGAGCGCCTCGGGGAACTCGATCGCAGTGACCTCGCTCGCTGCGGCCTTCGCGTCGCTCGCGTAGACGAGTCCGGCATCGGCCTCGCCGAGACGCACCTTCGTGAGCACCGCCTTGACGTCGCTCTCCTTGGTGTCGGGCTTCGGAACGATGTCGTTCTGCTCGAACAGCTTGGCGCTCGCGGCGCCGCAGGGAACCTTCGCCGCGCACACGGCGATCTTCAGCGTGGGGTCGGCGAAGTCCTCGAGGCCCGTGACGCCGGCCGGGTTACCCTTGGGCGTCACGATGACCAGCGCGTTGCGAGTGAACGTCGCGGGGGTCCATTCGACGAGTCCCGCATCCACGACCGTCTTCATCGTCGCGTCATCGGCGGAGGCGAAAACGTCGACGGGAGTGCTGCCGGCCACGATCTCGTCCGCGAGCGTCGAGCTGCCGCCGAAGTTCAGGGTCACGGTGACTCCGGGGTGCTCCGCTTCGAACTCCCCAGCGAGCTGCGTGAACGTCTCGGTGAGCGAGGATGCGGCATACACGGTGACGTTGCCGGTCGGGCCTGTCTCGCTGGGTGACGGAGACACGGACGCCTCGCCGGAGGGCCCAGTCGGGGCTGTCATCGGAGCACACCCCGCGAGCGCGCCCAGGACAAGGATCCCGAGGGCGGCAGCGACGGACCGGCGCGTTCCTGGTCTCCGCTTCCTAGGCACTGTGCACTCCTTCGATTCCCACGTTCGTCGCCTTCACGCTGGCCACGACGAGGCTCCCGACCTCGAGCCCGAGCTCGTCGACGGCCTCGCGTGACACGAGCGACACGATCCTGAAGGGGCCCGCCTGCACCTCGACCTGGGCCATGACGGTGTCGAGCGTCAGCTTGGTGACGATGCCTCGCATCCGGTTGCGGGCGGATGCTGGCGGCAGCTCGGCCGAGTCGGCTCTGGCGTCGCCGTCGGCGAGTTCCTTGGCGAGGGCCGCGAGCTGAGCGCCCGCGACGGTCTTCGCGCCGGCGTCTCCCTGCAGGTCGAGGCGGCCGCTTGCACCCCAGCGACGAACGGTGTCGTCGCTGACCCCGAGGAGCGATGCGGCCTCGCTGACCCGGTATCGCTGTTCTGCCATGCGGGCATCTTCTCACGCGCTCCCGCATGTGCGTGGCCAGCGCTCTGGTGCGAACCGCAGCTGCGCTTGTCGGGCCGCTGATGCTCGCTAGCGCAGGATCTCGACGAGCAGCACCCACGCGTTGAGCGTCGCCCCGGCGAAGGTGAGGAGGAAGCCCGCGGCGACCCAGTACAGGGCACCGTCCGATGCCCCGAAGGCGAGCACCCCTCCGACGATCATGGGCAGCAGCTGGAGGATGCTCCAGAGTGCGCGCAGCACGTGATCCCGCAGGTGCCCGTGAGGGTTCCTGAAGCCGATGACGCTCGTGCGCCAGTACAGCACGGCCACGACGAGGGTGAAGGCGAGCGTCACTGCGCCGAACGCCGGAAGACTGATGGCGGGGATGAGACCTGCCGCGCCGACGATGACGATGAGGAGCAGCGAGGCGATCGTCGCCCCGGCCCTGGATGGCATGCTCTCGATCGCGATGATGGTCGCGACGTTGACGGACATGGCGACGATGATGAGGCCCGCGAGCGCGGCGCCGGCGCCCACCGTCGCCACGAAGAAGCTCTCCCAGCTCGCTAGCTCCATGCTCCCGCCCCGGCCTCTGCGTCGGTCTCAGCTTCTGCGTCGAGCGCTGCTTCCTCGGCAGCCAGGATGCGGTCGGGGCGCGAGTAGATGACCATCGACTCCCCGCGAAGGAACCCGATGAGGGTCATGCCGCTGGCCTCAGCCAGGTCGGCGGCGAGCGATGAGGGGGCTGAGACGGCCGCGAGGATGGGGATGCCCGCCATCTTGGCCTTCTGGACGAGCTCGAAGCTCGATCGGCCGGAGACCTGCAGCACTGTCCCGGTGAGCGGGAGCCGGTCGTTCTGCACCGCCCAGCCGACGACCTTGTCGACGGCGTTGTGCCGTCCGACGTCCTCGCGCAACACGAGGAGATCGCCGGTCGCGGCGTCGAAGAGCGCCGCCGCGTGCAGGCCGCCGGTCTTCTCGAACACCTCCTGCTGTTCCCTGAGCTTGTCGGGGAACGTCACGAGTCGAGCCGCCTGGAGTGTGACGGGGTCGCGGGCCACGTCGTAGTTCGAGGTCAGCTCGACGGCGTCGATGCTCGCCTTGCCGCAGAGTCCGCAGGAGCTCGTGGTGTAGAAGTTGCGCGCGAGGTCGGGGTCAGGTGGCGGGGTCTCAGCGGAGAGGCGGACGTCGAGCACGTTGTAGGTGTTGAGACCATCCGCGCTCCCGTCGGCACCGGCGCAGTACATCGCCGAGCGGAACTGCTCGCCGCGTGAGATGACGCCCTCGGAGACGAGGAAGCCTGCCGCGAGCTCGAAGTCGTTGCCCGGGGTGCGCATCGTGATCGCCAGCTGCTGTCCGCCGACGCGGATCTCGAGAGGCTCTTCGGCCGCGAGGAAGTCGGCCTTCCTGCTCGGGGGCTTCCCGAGGCTCAGGCGTGTGACGCTCCGTCGCACCGTGATCCGACCCACGCCATCATGCTAGCTCGCCGCGCGCAGCCGCGCCCGCCCACCATTCCTGCCGAAAGCGCACTTATGGTCGTCGTTCCTCGCGGGTGGCGACCACAAGTCAGCCCTGGGCGGCGTGTGCGGCGAGCGTCGCGGGCGCGAGGTGGACCGGGCAGGGTTGCCTGCCGGTTGGCTGCGCGGGATGCGGCGGTAGGGTGACGCCATGCGCCTCGCACCGCTTGTCGAACCGTCCCCAGAACTCCGGGGCGACGAGCTCGCCCGAACCGCTCGACAGCGCCGCCTGCCCGAGCTCGGCGAGATCGGGCAGCGCCGCCTCGCCGCCAGCCGGGTCGCGGTCCTGGGAGCCGGGGGCCTCGGCGCTCCGGCGCTGCAGTACCTCGCGGCGGCGGGGGTCGGCACGATCGGGATCATCGACGCGGATGCGGTCGAGCCGAGCAACCTGCACCGGCAGGTCATCCACGGCATCGACGACGTCGGCGCTCGCAAGACCGCGAGCGCCGCGCGCAGCCTCCGGCGCCTCGCGCCAGAGGTGACGGTCGTGGAGCACGATGAGCGCCTCGATGGGACGAACGCCGAGCGCATCCTCGGCGGCTACGACCTCGTGCTCGACGGCGCCGACAACTTCCCGACGCGCTACGCCGTAGCCGACGCGTGCACGAGCCTCGGCCTGCCGCTCGTGTGGGGCTCCGTGCTGCGTTTCGACGCGCAGCTCACCGTGTTCTGGTCGACGCCGCCGGCGCCTGCGGAGGGCGTCACCCTGCGCGACGTGTTCCCCGAGCCGCCACCGGAGGGCTCGGTGCCGTCGTGTGCCGAGGCGGGTGTGCTCGGCGCGCTCTGCGGCGTCGTGGGCTCGATGATGGCGACCGAGGCGATCAAGCTCATCACCGGGATCGGCGACGTGCTCCTCGGCAGGCTCCTCGTCGTCGAGGCGCTCACGATGCGAGTCTCCGAGGTGCCGCTCCGGGCGGCCGATCACGCCGCCCGTGACCACGTGGCAGGCACCGCTGCCAAACGGACAGCAAGCTCGCGGCCGCCGACAGCATCGCCCGCTCCGGAGGAGGACCGAACAGCCCCGCAGACGAGGCCGGCCCCGCTCGACTTCGATCCGGTTCGGGACTCGCGCGGCCAGCTGATCGACGTGCGCGAGCCGGACGAGTACGCCGTAGATGCGCTGCCAGGCGCCCAGTCGCTGCCGCTCAGCGAGCTGCTCCAGTTGGAACGCGAGCCGGAGGTGCTGAGAACGCGACTTCTCGGGCTCGCGGGAGGGCACCCGGGCACGCGGGATGCCCCGTTCAACCTCTACTGCGTCTCCGCCGCGAGGGCCAGGCGGGCGGCGCTGCTCCTCGCGCCGCACGGTTTCGACGTGCGAGTGGTGCAGACACCTCAGCTGCAGGTGTTGCGAGCATCCAGCGGCACACTCGGCGTGGATGCGTCTGAGACGGGGGCGCGGGCATGATCGAGGTCGAGACGCAGCTTGCACGCGTGCTTGGCGAGTCCCGCCAGCTTCCGAGCGACACCGTTCCGCTGGCGGCAGCCCACGGCAGGTACCTGGCGGAGAGCCTCGTATCGCGATACGCGCTGCCACCCTGGACGAACTCAGCTATGGACGGCTACGCGGTCCGCTCGGACGACGTGGCCGCAGCGAGCCCCGAGTCGCCGGTGATCCTCGACGTCGTGGCCGACCTTCCAGCGGGCACCGCCTCCGACCCCTCCCTCGCGAGCGGACAGGCCGCCCGCATCATGACCGGCGCCCCCGTCCCGGCGGACGCCGATGCGATCGTGCCCGTCGAGGCGACCGACGGCGGTGAGCGGCGGGTGAGCATCACCGCCCCGGCGAAGCGCGGCGTGCACATCCGCTCGGCCGGCGAGGACCGCCAGCCCGGAGACCCGCTCGTCACCGCAGGGTCGCGCGGGAGCGCCGAGGTGCTCTCCGCACTGGCCTCGGCCGGGTACGGCACGGCCTCCGTCGCGCGACGCCCACGCGTCGCCGTGATCGCCACAGGAAGCGAGCTCGTCGCGCCAGGCGAGGCGCTCGATCGCGGGCAGATCCCCGACTCGAACTCGCTCCTCATCTCCTCCCTGGCCATCGAGCACGGAAGCGAGCTCGTCGACGTCGTCCGAGTGTCCGACGAGGTCACCGAACTGGAAGCCGCACTGCAGGCGCTCGCGGGCCGCTGCGACGTGATCGTGCTCACCGGCGGCGTGAGCATGGGCGCATACGACCCCGTCAAGGAGCTCCTCTCCCCTGGCGGCCAGGTGCAGTTCGAGAAGGTCGCGATGCAGCCAGGCAAGCCTCAGGGCTTCGGTCGCCTCGCCGAGCCGTGGGTCGGCGAGGGCGAGCTCGGCCCCCTCGTCTTCGGCCTCCCAGGCAACCCCGTCAGCGCCTGGGTGTCATTCCTCGTCTTCGTCCGTCCGTGCCTGCGCGCCCTGCAGGGAGCCTCGGTCGTCGAGGACCCGCGCCTCAGCGCGCGCGCCGCGACCGGCTGGCGCACGCCGCCCGGGCGCCGCCAGTACCTGCCGGCGCGCATCCGCACCACCGACTCGGGGGTCGTGGTCTCGCCGGCCGCCGCGCGGGGCTCGGGTTCGCACCTCGTGGGCAGCCTCGCCGACGCGAACGGCTACGCCATCGTGGATGCGCGTGTCGAGCGGGTTGAAGAGGGCGACGTCGTGCAGGTGGTCCGCCTGATGTCGGACGTGGGTGCCAGACTCTGACCATGACGAACTTCACGCACCTCGACGCAGCCGGCCACGCACGGATGGTCGACGTCACCGAGAAGCAGCCGACAGTGCGGGCCGCGACGGCATCCGGCATGGTCTACTGCGGCGCCGACGTGCTCGAGGCCCTCACCAACGATGCAGTGCCGAAGGGAGACGCGTTCGCCGTAGCGCGCATCGCCGGCATCCAGGGCGCGAAGAAGTGCGCTGAACTCCTGCCGCTCGCCCACATCATCGGCGTGCACGGCGCCACCGTCGATCTCGAGCTGCGAGGCGACGGCGTGCTCATCACGGCGACGGTGCGCACCGCCGACCGCACCGGCGTCGAGATGGAGGCCTTCACTGCCGTCTCAGTAGCAGCGCTCGCGCTGGTCGACATGGTCAAGGGCATCGACAAGTCGGTCACGATCGGAGACATCAAGCTCATCGCGAAGACGGGCGGGAAGTCGGGGCCGTGGAAGCGCGAGCAGTAGCGCCGCCGCCGCGCAGCCGCCGCCCGACCCCGGGTCTCGATGCGGTCATCCTCGCGGGTGGCCGCGGCTCCCGTCTCGGTGGCGTCAGCAAGGGCGATCTCGAGGTCGGGGGCAGGCGCCTCATCGACGTGGCGCTCGGCGCGGCTCACGACGCCGGCGCCAGCCGCACCATCGTGGTCGGTGCGGTCGCCGTGCAGGCGCCCGCCGAGCTGATCCGCGAGGACCCCGCGTTCGGCGGCCCCGCAGCTGGCCTCGCGGCCGCCCTCCCCAGCGTGTCGGCGCCGTGGCTGCTCCTGCTCGCCTGCGACCTGCCCCGAGCTCCTGCGCTCGTCGAGCTGCTCACGGAGGCGAGCGGCCGCGGCCCGGCGGCGTCCGACGGTGAATCTGACAGTGAATCTGACATTGACGGGGACGGCTCCCCGCCTGCCTCGGCAGTGGGGGCTGCCTCGGCATATGGCGTACCCGTGGGCGGCCCCGACGGATTCGTGGTCGTCGATAGCGATGGACGCCCGCAGTGGCTTGCCGGCATCTACCGCACGACGGCGCTCAAGCGCGCCCTCGAGCATGCGGCCGCAGCGTCCGGTGTGCACGGGCTGGCCCTCCGCCACGTTCTGGAGTCCCTCACGCTGACCCGAGTGCCTGACCGGCGCGGCGCCAGCGCCGACATCGATACCCCAGAGCAGCTCGCGGCCGCACGCGCCGACGCGGCGATCGGAGCTTTCGACGCTGCCGGCACGGCCGACTCGGCCGGCTCGGCCGACTCGGTCGACTCGGTCGACGGCGCAGCCGAGCATGCCCGCGCTGCACAGCAGACCATCACCGCTCACGGAAAGGCCCAGAGACCATGACCGAGACTCCCAAGCACCTGCCACCGGAAGCACTCGACGCCTGGCTCGCCGAGGCCAAGCGCGTGCTCGAGATCGACGACGAGATCGACATCGCCGCGCTCCTCGACGTCGCGAAGGATGTCGCGCACAACGTCGCCAGGCCAGCGGCACCGCTCACGACCTTCGCGCTCGGGCTCGCCCTCGGCCGCCAGAGCTCCGCGGCCGACTCCCCCGAAGCCCTCAGCCGACTCGCTGAGCTCGTGACGGCTCGAGCGCTCTCCTGGGAGCAGGAGTCGTGAGCGCCCCGAGCCGCGTCCGCGTCTTCGCCGGAGCGGCGGAGGCTGTCGGTGGCAGCGACTTCACGATCGAAGCGGCGACGGTGGCCGCGCTCGTCCGCACGCTCAACCCCTCGGGCGACGCCCACATCGCAGAGGTGCTGTCCCGGTGCTCGTTCCTGATCGACGGAGTGCGGACCTCCGACGCCGACGCACCGATCTCGCCGGGCGCATCCGTCGACGTGCTGCCGCCCTTCGCGGGAGGCTGAAGCGACGCCGGGTCGTCAGCCGCCGATGGCGTTCATCCCACGAGCTGGCTGCAGGAAGCTCGGGTCGTTGATGGCGTGCCCGGGCAGCTTGTTGTGGATGCACGAGCGCAGCAGGCCGTCGATCGCGAGATCCGTGGCTGCGGCGCTCGCCGCGGTGTCGGCCGCTGCATCACCGTCGCCTGCGTTGGCGGCCTCGGCTCGGAGGATCGGCATGAGGTCGTACTCGCTCGTCGAGAACAGGCAGTTGCGCAGCTGACCGTCGGCGGTGAGGCGCAGGCGATCGCAGTTGCCGCAGAAGGGCGCCGTGACGGAGGCGATGACGCCGACCGTGTGCGGGCCGCCGTCGAGCGTCCACCGTTCGGCGGGGGCGCCGCCGCGGCCGGGCACGGGCTCGAGCGTGAACCTCGCGCCGAGCGACTCGAGGATCTCCTCGCGCGTCACCATCTGCGCGCGGTCCCAGGTGTGTCCGGCGTCGAGCGGCATCTGCTCGATGAAGCGCAGCTGCGCGTCGTGCTCCATGGCGAACTCCACGAGTTCGACGATCTCGTCGTCGTTCACGCCCCGCATCGCGACGGCGTTGAGCTTGAGGGGGCGCAGGGAGGAATTCTGGGCGGCGCGGATGCCGATGAGCACCTCGTCGAGCTTGTCTCGCCTGGTGAGCGCAGTGAAGCGCTCGCGTCTGATCGTGTCGATGGAGATGTTGAGCCTGTCGAGGCCGGCGTCGATGAGGTCGGGGAGCATCTGCGGGAGGCGGATGCCGTTGGTGGTCATCGCGACCTGGACGGGGCCATCCGGACCCCGGAGCTCGGAGATGCGCCGCACGACTTCCACGACGTCCGGACGCAGGAGCGGCTCGCCTCCGGTCAGCCGGAACGTGGTGATGCCGGAGGCTGCCGCGATCCGGGCGATGCGCACGATCTGCTCGGTGGAGAGGATGCTCGCCTTGGCAAGCCATTCGACGCCATCGGCCGGCATGCAGTACGTGCACCGCAGCGAGCACTTGTCGGTGAGGGAGATGCGGAGGTCGCGGTGCACCCGGCCGTGCTTGTCGACGATCGGGTCGCCGGGCGCAGGCTCGAGCTGCGGCTCCACGAGCCTCGGGCGGCGTGCGATCGTGACAGGGACGCCGGTCATGGCAGACCCACCCAGGAGGTCGCGCCGTCGGCTTCGTGCTGCTGCTTCCAGATCGGCACCTCGGCCTTGACCGCCTCGACGAGGGCCCGGCTCACCTCGTAGGCGTCGCCGCGGTGCGCGCTGGCGACGCAGGCGATGAGGGCGATGTCGCCCACTCGGAGGTGTCCGATACGGTGGCTCACGGCGACCCGCACGCCGTCACGGGCGTGGTGCGCGACGAGGCTCTCGAGGACGTGCTCGGCGTCGGGATGCGCGGTGTAGTCGAGTGAGACGACTCGTCCGCTCGCCTCGGGGTCGTGGTCTCGGATCTGGCCGACGAAGGTCACGACGGCGCCCGCGTGGGGATCCTCGACGGCGGCGAGGTGCTCGGCGAGGAGCAGCTCGTCGCTCGTGACTCGGGCGAGGGGGCTGGCACTCACGGAGTGTGATCTCCGCCTCGGAGCTGGTCCAGGATGTGCGGGATGAGCGGGGCCAGCAGCGCGACGCCGTCCCGTGCGGCGCCCGGTGAGCCGGCGAGATTGACGACGAGGCTCGGCGCTCCGCGCCCCGGTCGGTCGATGATGCCCGCGAGCCCGCGCGACAGCACGGCCGTCGGGACCCGGTCGCGGGCTGTCGCTCGCAGCGCTTCGGCGATGCCGGGAAGCTCGCGGGTGATGAGGGGCCAGGTGGCCTCTGGGGTCTCGTCGCGGGGCGAGAGGCCCGTGCCGCCGAGGGTGAGGATGATGTGCGCGTCCGAGTCCGCCGCGTGGGCGATGGCGTCACGGACGACCGTGGCTCCGTCGGGGACGACGCTGAGCGTCACCGCCGTGTAGCCGTGCCGGGCGAGCGCCTCGAGCGCCGCTGGACCCGAGAGGTCCTCGCGCTCGCCCCGCGAAGACCGATCCGAGACCGTGATGACGGCGATCGTGGCCTGCTGTGCTGGGGACGCTTCCTGCATGGATCGAGCGTACCCGCTCGTCTTGCCCGTCAGCCCAGCTCGACTCAGGCGGCGAGCGCTCCCGTGGCAGCTGCGATGCAGAGCAGCACCACGGCGAGCAGCGGGAAGCTCCCCTGGACGGTGCCGGCGCGCAGCTTCGTGCGGTCGCTCGTGACGAGGACAAGCGCGGCGAGCAGCATGGAGCCCGCTCCGGCGAAGATCAGCGTCGCGCCGATCACGCTCTGCCCTGCGATCGCGAGGATGACGCCGAGGCCGGCGATGATCGCGAGGAAGAGGTTGTAGAAGCCCTGGTTGTAGGCCATGGACCTGGTCGTCTCGGCGACCTCGAGGGAGGGGATGCCGAACGTCTTCCTCGTCGACTCCGCCGTCCAGCGGACCGACTCGAGGATGAAGATGTAGACGTGGACAAGCGCCGCAAGGGCGGCGAAGACGAGGGCGGCGATAAGCATGTCAGCTCCAGGATCGGTGTATTCTGCAACGAACGTTACAGTATCGGAGGCCACATGGCACGCACGATGAGCTTCGACCGCCAGGACGTCATCGCCGGCGCACGCGCCCTCTTCTGGCGCCAGGGCTACGACTCCGCGTCGACGAGCGACATCGAGGCCGCTACCGGCCTGAGCAGATCGAGCATCTACAACACCTTCGGCAGCAAGCGCGGCCTCTTCGACGCCTCCGTGCAGAGCTACCTGGACGACGTCGTACACCCGCTGCTCGCGCCACTGCTCGCGGATCCGACACCCGCATCCGCGCTCGACGACTACCTGGCTCGCCTCTCAGATGCCGTAGCGACCCAGGAGCATCGCAACGACGTCCGCGGCTGCCTCCTGCTCGCGACGGCCTCCAGCTCACTCTCCGAAGACCGGGAGATTCGCGCCTCGATCACCGACTACCGAGCGACGCTCGAGCGTGCGATCTCGCGGGGCACCCGCGCGCTCGACCTCACTGAGGGCACGGCCACACTCGTGACCGCGGCCGTCGTCGGCGCCCTGACGATCGCGCGCGTCGATGGCGATGCCGCACGCGACGCACTCGAGGCGGCTCGCCAGCTCCTTCGAGCCTGAGGTTCATCAACCGAAAGGTTGACAAGTGCTCCCGCGCGTCGCAGACTGGGTTCATCAACCACACGGTTGACGAACCCAGTCGAGGAGCTATGACCACCGACGCGCTCTCCCCCGTCTTCGCGGCGCTCGCCGACCCGACGAGACGCGACATCGTCGCGAGGCTCGCCAGCGGCGACGCGACCGTCGGAGAGCTCGCAGCCCCCTACGACGTTTCCGTGCAGGCGATCTCGAAGCACCTCCGCGTCCTAGAGGACTCGGGCCTCGTCACCCGCACGAGCAGCGCGGTCCGCGCACCCCGGCACCTCGAAGCGGAGGTCCTCAGCCTCATGACCGCGTGGATCGAGCGCTACCAGGCAGCCGCAGAGGCGCGGTTTCGCCGACTCGACGCGCTGCTCGAGACCCTGCCGGACGACGCCACGCAGCGCCCAGCACCAGACCCAGAAACAGCGAAAGGAACCACATTATGAGCACCACATCAGCCAACGACACCGCCGTCACGGTTGGCGAAGACGTGCCGAACGTCTCCGTCGTCCGCGAGTTCGAGGCCACCCCGGAACGCGTGTTCCGCGCGTTCGTCGACCCTGACCTCTTCACGAAGTGGGTCGGCCCGCACGAGGTCTCGACGAATATCGACCACTGGAACGCGACCACAGGAGGCGCGTACCGGTGGGTGAACCTCAAGGACGGCGAGGAGATCGCGACCTTCTACGGCTCGTTCCACGAGGTCCGGGAGAACGAGCGCATCGTGCAGACGCAGACCTTCGAGATGATTCCGGACGGCGTGCTCCTCGAGACCATCGTGTTCGAGGCGCTCGAGGGCGGCCGCACTCGGGTGACGAGCACGAGTCTGCTCGAGTCGTTCGAGATGCGCGACGGGCTCGTCGCGAGCGGCATGGAGCACGGCGTACGAGAGGGGTACGAGAAGCTCGACGCCCTCCTCGCAGCCTGAGCCGCCCCGTTTGGCCGACGCCCCGTCTCGCGGACGCGGGCACCCACCAGCCTGTCCAACTTCGGTGCAATATTCGGCCCAATCGACCTCGCGATGGCGCGAGCCCCCGGAATTGCACTGAAGTTGGACAGACACTCGAGCAGGCACTCTCGTGCCGCGCGGGTCAGGCCGCCATCGCGACTCGAGGCAGCCGGTCGAAGAGCTTGTCGAAGACCGCCAGCCGGTCGAACTGGAGCGCGTAGTCGCGCGCCTGGACGGCAAGCAGCCGCCGCTCGGCGGCGCTCGTCTCGAGGACCGCCGTGTTGAGCGCGTCCGCGATCGACGATGGGCTGTTGACGGGCACGATGAGCGCGTGGTCCCCCACGGCCTCCCCGACGCCGCCGGTGACGGTCGTGATGACCGGCCCGCCGCCTGCGAGCATCTTCTCGGCGAGCGCGATGCCGAAGGTCTCGATGAACTCGGGGCGCGGCTTCGTGGGCAGCACGAACGCCGCGCATCCAGCCATCAGGAAGGGCTTCTCGGCGTCGCCCACGTCCTCGAGGAAGTGGATGCGGTCGGCCAGCGGAGACGCGGCACCGATCGCCTTCAGCTCCTCGGCCTGCGGCCCTCGTCCCGCGATGACGAGCTGGATCTCGGGGTCGTCGGCGACGCGGGACTGCTCGAAGCCCGCGATGAGATCCTCGACGCCCTTCGCCTCTGTCAGCCTCGACAGGAACATGACGTAGCCGTCGCGCTTGAGTCCGCGAGCCTCCACGGCGGCGGTGATGTCGTCGTCAGCGAGGTCGACGTACGCGCTCGAGTCGATGGCCGGGTAGGAGATGTCGATGCGCTCCTGGCACTGGGGGGCGTAGCGGGTGCCGTGCTGCGCGTCCACCTTGGCGGCCTCCCCGACGATGAGATCGCGCGTGTACTCGGAGACGGCGACGCACACGTCCTGGGACAGGTAGGCGGAGAGGATGTGAGCTGCCGCGCCGAGGCGGCCGTCCTCGACGGCGTGCTTGACGACGTTGGTGACGTCGGAGCCGACGGCCTCGGCGATGGTCGTGACGTTGACGGGCAGGCCCGTCGAACGGGCGACGGTGAGCGCCTCCGCCACGGCGAGCGTGTGGGGGCTGAGGTAGAGCGACATGCAGACGGTCGGCACCCCGTCCGTGAAGAGCTCGACGAGGCGGCCGACGATCCCAGCGAGGTAGCGGCCGTCCGGTACCTTGTAGTCGCCGACGGGCGCGGGGCGGTCGACGAAGATGCCGTCGCTGTAGGGCATGACCGTCTCGAGGGGCTTGAGCGGCAGCCCTGCCGCTTGCAGGCGCTCGATTGGCCAGGTGACGATGCGCACCTCGTCGAAGCCGCGCAGGCGTGCGGCCTCCGCCAGGTTGCGGGCCTCGACGGAGTGCCCGCAGATGACTGGATCGGCGCGGACGACGATCACGAGGCGGTTCTGGATCTTGTTCATGAGGGTCCTCCCGGGTTTGGTGTCGTCGGCTGGCCGTCGACGAGGGGTGGGGTGGCGGGGATGGATGCTGCGGGTGAGGTGGGTGCGGCTGGTGGGGCGGATGCTGGGGCTGGGAACGACGACGGCAGGTCCTGTTCGCGGGTGCCCCAGTCGCTCGGCTCGGGCCCGAGCTCCAGGTGCAGCTCCTGCGCCGCCATGAGCTCGCTCGGCGACAGCCAGCTCCTGCTGAGCGGCCTGCCGTCGAGGTGGGCGCTCTGCACGTACTGCACTGGGCCGCTGTGCGCGGGTTCGCGGAACCCTGTCGTCGTGATGCGGAAGCGCTCCCCGTAGACCGCGAGCGACGACTCGGCGAAGGCGGGCGCGTTGATGAGGAAGCTCGCCTGTCCCGCCACGGGGAACAGCCCGAGCGAGGCCCAGACGTACCAGGAGCTGAGGCCGCCCGAGTCGTCGTTGCCTGGCAGGCCGCCTCGGCCCGTCGCGTACTGCTGGGTGATGATGGCGTGCACGATCTCCGCGGTCCGGTCCGGGCGTCCGGCGTAGTGGTACGCCCACGGCGCCTCCATGTCCGGTTCGTTGTTGAGGCCTTCGAAGCGTCCGAGGGCGTAGCCGGCCGCGAGCTCCGCGATGCCGGGTGATCGGCCGGGCTGCACGACGGGCTGGGCGCCGTAGCCGAAGAACTCGTCGAGTTGCGCGACGAAACCCTCCGGCCCGCCGCTCAGCTGCATCCGCCCTGCCATGTCGTGGAGGATCCGGAACGAGTAGTTGTGCTTGGAGCCCTCGTAGAAGTTGGAGTCGACGAGCAGGCCCGTGGCCGGGTCGAACGCGCCCCGCCACTGCCCTGCGCGCTTCTCGAGCTGCTGGACGAGCTGGAGGTCGCCGACTCGGGCCGCGACGCGGGCCGTGCACCAGTAGCCGAACGCGAGGTCGAGGGTGTGCGTGATGGGATGCGCGACGCCGCGCAGCAGGAACTCCTCGCCGTACGTGCGCCGCAGGTCATCGGCCATGTGCACGAGCGCCCAGTCCCAGTCGATGCCAGGCAGCCCGAGCTGGCAGAGGTCGGCGAGGAAGGTGTGCGCGAGCGCGCTGCCCTGCCGGGAGAAGCGATCGCTGCCCTTGGCCATGCGGTAGCCGATCGGGAAGTTGCCTTCCTCCTCGCAGATGGTGAGGAGCGCGTTGGCGAGCTCGACGGCCTTGTCCGGGCGCAGCGCGGTGAGCAGGGGAAGCTGGGTGCGGTAGATGTCCCACATCGTGGACAGGTCGAAGACGAAGGGTCCGTCGCTTGGCCAGAAGGGGCTCTCGTTGAGCGCGAAGGAGGGCTTGACGAACGAGTGGTACATGGCCGTCGAGAAGACCGTCTCGCGCTCGGTAGAGCCCGTCTCGACCTGGACCTCATCGAGCAGCTCCTGCCAGGCGCGCCCGGTGTCGGCGAGTCGGTCCGAGAACCTGCCCTCCCCGTCGCCGCAGTCGTCCCTGAGGTTCTGCTCGGCCTGCTCGACCCCGCGCAGGGAGAAGCCGATGCGCACCTCGATGACCTGGCCCTCCTCGCTCGGGCCCGCCCACATGAGGCCGAAGGGCCGCAGGGTCGTGGGGCGGATGTGGTCGAAGTCGAGCCGCGTGCCGCCGGGCATGAGGCGCCGATCGTGCCACAGCATCTGGCGCCACTGGGGGGTGTCGCATTCGATGTGCACGGCGAGCGGGGCGCCCTCTGCCACGATCTCTCCCGTCGCGACGCCGGGCCTGACGGTCTCCAGGTGGGCCCGCAGCGGGACCGTGGCTCCGTAGGGGATGGCGAGGCCGCCGAGCGAGAAGTCGACGACGACCCTGGCGCTCGAGTGCTTCGGGAACGTGTATCGGTGCACGGCGCTCTTGGGACCCACGGTGATCTCGGCGCGGATGCCATTGCCGAGCGTCGCCGCGTAGTAGCCGGGTGAGGCGTCCTCGTCGTCAAGCGACCAGGTGCGCCCGAGCACGTCGAGCGGCTCGATCATGGGCGTGACGCGGAAGTAGTTGTAGTACTTCCGGATCGCCCCGGTGCCCGATTGCTGGAAGTGCGTGAATCCCGAGGCGAGCGTGCCGTCGTAGATCGTCTCGGGGATGCCCTCGAGGCTGAGGTCGTAGCGGCCGTAGCCGGTCGGGTAGGCGCCAGAGTAGGCGCAGGCCGAGACCATCCCGAGTGGGTAGGTGGCACCCGGATGGGTGTTGCCGATCTGCGGCTTCGGCCACCACCAGGTCGCGGCGAGGCCCGTCTGCGTCGGCAGCGCGGTGGGCTCTGTGCCGATGAACGGGTCTACGCGGGTGGTCATGCTGTGAGCCTGGACGGGCCCTGCTACGGGAGTGTGGACGTCACGTTACGTTCACGCGTCGGGAGACTGTGCGCGCCCTGGGTCTCGCACGCGAGCTCGCGGGGCGAGCGTGGGCACGGCGACGGTGCCCGCGTCCGTCACACCAGCGGGCGGTCGCGGCGGATGCGCCAGCGCACGTCGGCCAGCAGCAGCCGGTACACGAGGCCGGAGGCGGCGAGCGGGAGCACTCGCTCGATTCGCACGAAGACGGCGCGCTGCCGCCGGAACCAGGCCTCGTCCGCCGGCGTCCACCTGACGCGGAGCGCGCGCCGGAACTCGGGCGGCAGGAAGCCGACCGTGAGCCGCTGATGCCAGGCCCGCATCCGCTCTGGGAGCACCGCCGCGGCGAATTCGAGCCTGGCGATGTCGAGCAGGTAGCTGCGCACCTCGTCGTCGATGCGCAGCTTCGTGAGCTCGCCGCGCCAGTACTCCTCGAAAGCGGCGGTGCTGTCCGGCCACGCGCTCGGCGGCATCTGCAGGGTGGTCCCGAAGACGCGCCCTTCGAGCAGGAAGCGCTCTGCGGATGCGCCGGCCTGTGGTCCTTCGACGAGCTCGAGTACGTCGCGGGAGCCCACGAACAGGCATGCCGCGACCCAGCGCTGCAGATCGACGCGGAGGGCCGAGTACTCCTCGGTGGCTCGCGGGTCACGGTCGGAGCGCACCTTCGCGTGCTGCCGCGTGACCGCCCTGCGGTACGCGCGGCGCTCCTCCACGGTGCCGAGGACGGCCACGGCGAGGTAGCTCAGGGTCGTCCTGGTGCGCTTGATGGGGTGCACGTCGAGGCGCCCACTGGTGACGCGGCTGTGCGCGACCCCCTGCCCGACGGCGGGGTTGGAGAGCTGCATGATGACGTTCGCGGCCCCCATGGCCAGGGCGAGCAGGCGAGAGCTGCGTGGGAGCTCGACGCACACGAGTTCGTCGACGGAGGCGGCGGTCCACGTCTCCATCAGTCGATCCCCCGCTCGGGGGCTGAGGAAGTGGTCACGCGTCGTGGGAGGTCAGGCTCTTCGCGATGGCCTTCAGCTCGGTGCTGCTGCAGCCGGCGAGGGGCGATGCGCGCTTGAGCGCTGCGATCGCGAGCTTCCGCACCCGCTTGCCCTCGGTGGTCAGCGTCAGCACCCGCGAGCGTCGGTCGTGCTCGCTCTCCCGGCGCTCGACGAGGCCGCGGTCGACGAGGCGGTCGGAGACGAAGGTGAGGTTCGAGGCGTTGCAGTGCAGCTTGGTCGCGAGCTCTTTCATCGCGGGGGGCTGCGCGTCCGGATCGATCGCCCAGAGCGCCTGCGCGGTCGGGAAGGTGAGCCCGAGCGCTTCGAGTTCCCGCTCAGCAGCCACATTGGTGCTCTGCGCGGTTTCGTAGACGGCACGCATCGCCCGTTCCAGCGAATCCATATTCAGTACCTTACGCCACGGAAATATTTCAGCAATCGAAGCGTTGTACTCTGAGTCTCGAAACGTTCGAGGCTTGAAGGAGTGTGACGATGAAGACCTTCGCCATCACCGGTGCCACGCAGGGTGTCGGCTACTTCGCCGCGGAAGAGCTCGCACGCCGCGGCCACCACGTAGTGCTGCTCGGGCGCAGCATCGAGAAACTCAATACGGCCCTGATCTCCATCACCGAGCAGGTGCCGGATGCGAGCACGAGCCGCATCGTCCTCGACCTCACGTCGAGCGAGTCCATCGCGGGCGCGGCCGCTTCGCTGAGCTCCCGCGAGCGCCTCGACGGGGTGCTGCTGAACGCCGCGCACATGGCTCCAGGAACGCAGCGCGAGCACGATGCCGCCGGTCGCGAGCTCACGATGTCGACCAACCACCTTGGCCATTTCGAGTTCACGGCTCAGCTCATGGATGCGCTGGTCGCCCCGAAGCCCGCAGCCCACGGCGATGCGACGGAGATCAGCCGGGTGGTGGCCGTCGGCAGCCTCGCGACCCGCATCTACCCGTTCGATCTCGAGGATTGGCAGAGCACGCACCTGTACGAGCCGCGCCGCGCGTACGCCGCGTCGAAGCACGCGCTCGAGATGTTCACGTTCGAGCTCGATCGTCGCCTGCGAGCAGCCGGCGCACCCGCGGAGGCGCTGGTCATCGACCCGGGCATTCCCGTCAACGGGGCAACCCCGGTGCGCACGGGCGTGAACGAGCCGACCGCCTGGCAGCGCTTCGCGTCGCGCCTCGCCGGGCCATTCGCTCACGGCAAGCATCGGGCTGCGGCCATCGCCGTGCACGCACTGACGAGCGACACGGTCGCCGGCGGCGACTACCTCGGACCGGCGCGCACCGTGCGCGGTGCCCCTGTGAAGCTGGACAAGCCGACCACGCAGCGCGACCGTGAGCGGGCCGAGCGCCTGTGGCAGCTGAGCGAGGAGTCGACCTCCGCGACGTTTCGCCTGAGCGAGACGGTCGCCTAGGTCTCAGCGAGGCGGTCGCCGAGGAAGCTACGAGAGCTCACACGCTACCGGCGTCGCCGGTCCGGGCGAGATGCTCGTCCAGCGTGAGCTCCGGCTCGGTCCGGCGCGCCCGCTGGTAGGCGGAGAACTGCACCTGCTGGCGGAGAGTCGTGCCGAAGCGGATGCTCGTGGCTCGCGAGCGCTCGGCGTCCCTGAGCTGCAGGGCGTGCATGAGCACCTCGTTGGCCCGATCTCCAGGCACGAAGACGACCCCGTCCTCGTCACCGAAGACGACGTCGCGCGTGCGCACGGTGTGCTCCCCGAATTCCGCGGACGAGAACGTGCTGCGCCGACGCTCGTCGAGGCGCGCGGGCCCCGCCGACAGCGAGCCCAGACTGAACACCGGAAGACCCGCGCGACGGACCTCGCGCGTGTCCCGGTGCAGTCCCCAGATGACGATGCCCGCGAGCCCCGCCGCCTTCGCCTCGAGCACGATGAGGCCGCCGACGCAGCTCTCGTCGGTGCGGCCCTGGTTGTCGACGACCAGCACGTCGCCGGGGTGCGCCCGATCCATGGCCTCGAGGAGGACGTCGACGCTGCCGAAGTGGCGAACGAGAAGGCAGCGCCCCGCGAGTCGCGGCGCATCCTCCGACACGCACCTCACCGCGGCGGGCCCGCAGCGCACCGCCACCCCGGCCCGCACGCACCCGTCGGCGACGTGCGCGGTCGACAGCCCCGTCGCACCGGTCCACAATTGCGCGATCTCCTGCACAGACGACTCCCCTGAACCTCACTCGAGCACTCGTCTCCGAGTGCCTGAACGCCCCCACGTTCGGCGAGATCACGATACGACATCCGGAGTTGTGAAACACTCTCCACATGGACGCGCATGAGATTCGCAATGCCTACCTCGACTACCAGGAGCGACTCGGGCACGTCAGGATCGACAGAGCCCCGCTGATCCCCCGCGGGGACGGGTCGACGCTCTTCACCGGGAGCGGTATGCAGGCCCTTCTGCCCTACCTTCTCGGCGAAGACCACCCAGCCGGAACGCGCCTCACCGACAGCCAGCCCTGCGTGCGCGCGCAGGACATCGAGGACGTCGGCGACAACCGCCACACGACGTTCTTCGAGATGCTCGGCAACTGGAGCCTCGGCGACTACTTCAAGGCGGAGCAGATCCCCGCATTCCTGTCGTTCCTCGTCGACGAGGTCGGCATCGACCCGAACCGTCTCTACGTGACCGCGTTCATCGGCGACGAGGCCGCGGGCATCCCGCGGGACGACGAGGCCGCCCGCATCTGGCAGGCCGCCTTCGCGGAGCGCGGGATCGAAGCCGGCATCGTCGAGATGGGGAGCCAGGCGGACGGCGACGCCCGCGGCGTCAACCCTGGCGAGCGCATCTTCTTCTACGACGGCAGCGAGAACTGGTGGTCACGTGGCGGATCGCTCGAGGCGACCCCCATCGGAGACCCTTGCGGCCCCGACAGCGAGGTCTTCTACGACTTCGGACCTGAGAATCACGACCCCTCGTACGGTCGCGCGCACCCGGCGAGCGACAGCGGCCAGTTCATGGAGATCGGCAACCAGGTCTTCATGCAGTACCGGCGCGTCGAAGACGGCTCCTTCGTCGAGCTCGAACGACGCAACGTCGACTTCGGCGGTGGACTCGAGCGCATCGCCGCGGCAGCGATCCACTCCCCCGACGTTTTCCGGATCTCGCTCCTGCGCCCGATCGTCGAGCAGATCGAGCAGCTGAGCGGCAAGAGCTACGAAGAGCACACGCTCTCGATGCGCATCATCGCCGACCACCTGCGCGGGGCGACGTTCCTGGCGGTTGACGGAGTCGTGCCGTCGAACAAGGAGCAGGGGTACGTCATGCGCCGCCTCGTGCGTCGCGCGATCCGAGAGGCCCTCATCCTCGGTATCTCCGAGAACTTCTTCGCGGAGCTCGTGCCGACGATCGCCGACCTCTACGTGGATGACTACCCGGAGGTGCGCGAGCGCCGAGACGAAGTCGTCGCGGTGCTCGTCAAGGAAGAGCGCTCGTTCCGGCGCACGCTCAAGGGCGGCCTCAAGGCGCTCGCTGCGTACAAGGGGTCGACCCTCACCGGCGCCGACGTGTTCCTGCTCTCCGACACGCACGGCTTCCCGCGTGAGCTGAGCGTCGAGGAAGCCAGGCGACAGGGCATCGACGTCGATGTGGCCTGGGAGGCGGAGTTCCTGGAAGCTCTCGAGGAGCAGCGAGCCCGCTCCCGCGGAGCCACGAAGCTCGGCGCGGCTGGACTCCCGCACCAGGAGTCTCAGGCTCCCAAGGGCCAGGGATGATGTTCCGCTGGCGCCGCAAAGCACGGACAGCTTCCACGAGTCAGCAGACGAAGCCCAAGAAGAAGACCGGACTGCCGCCGGTCATCTTCCCTGAGCTCTCGGAGGCCATCGACGATGGCCTGCTGCTGGCGATGCGCATCGTGCGTCTCGACGTGAAGAACTCGATCATCAAGCGGACCGTCGGCGAGAAGGTGCCGTTCGCTGCCGCCGACTATCGCGAGGCGGCGAACGCCTCGCTCGACCGGGTCCTCAAGGAGCTGCGGTACTCGGCTGAGCGCGTGGCCGGGGTTCGGGACCGCGCGCGACCAGGCAGGTCGCTGAGCGCCCACGACTACCGGCACGCGGACATCGAGACGCTGAGCTTCCGCGAGCGGGCCTCGCAGGCGGTGAGCGAGCGCATCGAAGCGGATCGCGAGGACGACGCGTTCATCGACGGGCTGATCGAGCAGGCACGAGCCGATGCGTGGACCGAGATCTCGTCGCACATCGAGCACGAGCTGCTCGACCCGTGGTCGAAGGGCAGTCCGCGGATGCAGCTGCCGAACTCGCCAGAGGACGACCCGGAACGCGGAGATCGCTTCGACGACCTCGAGAAGGAGCTGCGGAAGCTGGCGCGCGAGGCGAAGATCCAGGAGCGACGCGAGTCCAAGCAGCGCGACCGCTCCTGACCTTCGCCCTCCGGCGCCGCGGGTGGGCGCTCTTGGCCGTCGGCATCCGCGCCGCTACTTGGCGAGGATCGTGTAGAGCGCCTTGCGGGCGTCGTCAAGGACCTTGGTGGCTTCCTGCTGCTGCTCCTCGCTCGCACCGAGCCGGAACTGCTGCATGACGCCCATGAACTGCATGGCCGATTCGCGAAGGCTGCTCGCGGACTCTGACATCCCGGCGACGCCTCGCCAGCCCTGCTCGAGTTCCTCGGCGTGCTCGGCCACGTAGGTGCGGCCCGATTCGCTGAGCTCGAAGACCGGCTTCTTCTCAGTGCCGCCCTGCTCGATGAGGTCTTCGTCGACGAGCTGCTGCAGCGTCGGGTAGACGGAGCCGGGGCTTGGGCGCCAGACGCCGTCGGTCTTCTCTGCGATGCCCTTGATGAGGCCGTAGCCGTTGGAGGGGCCTTCCGCGAGGAGAGAGAGGATGGCGGCGCGGACGTCGCCCTTGCCTGCACGGCGGTGGCCGCGTGGGCCGAACTTCGGGCCGAAGCCTGGACCGTGGCCGGCCCCAGGCCCGAATCCGGGACCGAATCCTCGTCCCGGGCCGAATCCGTGCGAGAAGCGACGGACGCGCTCGTCCTGTGCGGCCTCATGGCCGAACCCTCGGCCCTGTTCGTGGGAGCGGCCTCGGTCTGCGTCGAACGGGTGGTGGTTGTGGGTGAAGTGCTTGCGCATGGTGAACCTTTCTGCCGGAGCTGCACCTTGCAACTCCGATAGCTCGACGATATATCGGAGAAGAGTCGCTGTCAAGCGATATATCGGAGAATGTTCTAGCGGTTCGGGAAGCGCTCAGCCACGCGCGTCGCGGCGCCTCCGAAGCTCGGGCATGACGCACTCACTGAGCAACGGCGCGAGGTCGGCCAGGTCGGCTCCCGGCGACGGGTACGCGTCCACCCAGCGCAGCTCCGCGATCTCGGCGCGAGCCCGTGGCGTCCCGGTCAGCTCAGCCAGGTACACCGTGCCGATCAGGCCGGTCGCCGCCTCGTTCGCGGCCGCGGTCCTCCACTCCCCGAGGAGCGTCACGTCGGCGTCGTCGAGCACGATCCCCACCTCTTCCTCGATCTCGCGAAGAGCCGCCGCCTTCGGCGACTCCCCCGGTTCGAGCTTCCCACCGGGGAGCATGAACTTCGTCGTCCCGCGTTTGCGGACCGTGAGCACCTGCCCCTCGGAATCCTCGAAGCAGATGGCGGCGACAGTCAGCACAGAAGCGGGCACGCACCAAGGATAGGTGCGTGCCCGCTGGCGCCGAAAGGAGGCGTCGCCGTTCTTGCCGTTACTGCCCGAGCTCGCCCACCGTGACCCGGACCGTCTGCTCCTGGCCGCCGCGCATCAGCACGGCTTCGACCTGCGTTCCCGGCTCGAGGGCACGGATCTGGGCCGTCAGGTCCGTCGAGCTGGAGACGCGATGTCCACCGAACGAGGTGATCACGTCACCCGCCTGGATGCCGGCCTGCGCCGCTGGGCCTCCTGCGGTGAGCTGCGTCACGTAGGCCCCCGCCACACTCGAGTCCGCCGCCGTCGGGTCGCTGACGCTCGCTCCGAGGAACCCGTGCGAGACGGCGCCGCTCGAGATGAGCTGCTCCGCCACCCGCTTCACGAGGTTCGATGGCAGCGAGAAGCCGACGCCGATGTTGCCGGACGCGCCACTGCTGCTGCCGGCGCCAGCGATCGCCACGTTGATGCCGATGAGGGCACCGTCCTGGTTGACCAGCGCGCCACCGGAATTGCCCGGGTTGATGGCGGCATCGGTCTGGATGACCGGGAGAGCGACGGAGGACGAGCCCTGGGTGCTCGTCTGCCCCTCGGACGAGTTCGGGTCGCCGCGCCAGAAGTTGTACGGGCTTTCTTCCTGGGTGCCGTCAGACTGGACCTCCTCCGGGACCGCGGAGGAGCTGACGAGGATGCCACGGTCGAGGGCGCTCACGACGCCCTCGGTCACCGAGTCGGAGAGACCGAGCGGAGCCCCGATGGCGACGGCGACATCGCCCACATTGAGCGAGTCGGAGTCAGCGAACGTGATGGGGGTCAGCGACGTGTCCTCGACCTTGATGATCGCGAGATCGAGCACGGGGTCGCCGGCGACGAGGGTCGCCGGCAGCAGGCGGCCGTCGCTCGTCTGGACGGAGAGCTCCGCGTTGCCGGTGGCGCCGTCGATCGTCGCGACGTGGTTGTTCGTGACGATGTACCCGGAACCGTCGACGACGACACCAGAGCCGCTCGCCCCCGTCTGACCGGAGGATGCGGAGATCGTGACGACGCTCGGGGAGGCCACCGCGGCGATGCTCGTCACGAGCGTCGCGTCCTGGGGGTTGTTGACCGTGATCGACTGCGAGCTGGACGACCCTGCCGCCACCTGAGATGAGCCGAAGCCGCCGACGACGGCTCCGCCAACGCCTCCACCGACGACGCCGCCGACAAGGAGGCCCGCGGTGAGGAGCGCGACCGTGCCGAAGCGGCGCTTGCGGGGCTTCGGGGCCTGAGCCGTCGCCTGCGAACCCGCCGGACCGAAGCTGTTCGACGGGTACTCGGCGCCCGCGTAGTCAGGGGTCGAGTACTGGGGCGCGGAATAGTCCTGGTACTGGGGCGCCTGGTAGCCGGCCGGCGCGTACTGACCGGGCTGGTACGGGCCGGAGGAGTACTGCGGCGCGAAGGCGTGCGACTGCGAGGACGAGGACGGCTGCTGAGCGGAGGACTCGAGGTGCGGCTTGGCGCCGTCCTGCGGGTTCGTTTCCGGGAAGGAGGGGGTGGACATGTGTGGTTCCTTTCGACACCACTGAGCATCCAACCCGGGGCTATGGCCTTCCTATGGCGAAGCTGTGGCTCAGCTTCGACCCGCGAGCGCGTGCACCCTGATCCGAACACGCACCACGGATCCGGGCGGAAGCTCGGCGAGCGCAGCCGCCTTGATGCGCTCGGCGAGACCTTCCAGGATCTGCGCTTGAGGGATAGACGCCTCGACGCGCACCCGGACGGCGACGGTCGTGGCGTCGCCCGACGTGCCGACCTCAACGTGCAGCGATCCCAGATGGATGCTCGTGATGGGCAGGAGCTCAACCACCCCTGGGGCACCGATGGTCGCCGCCTCGACGGCTTCGGCGATTCGCTCGCGGTCGATCATTCGGCGCTCCTCACGTCGGCGATGACGATGTCGATGCCGGTGACCTGCAGGGTCGTGTGGACGGCGAGCGCCTCGGCGATCGCCTCCCGAACGCGGTCGGCCAGCGGATGCAGCGGCCTCAAGCCAAGAACCGTGACAGAGACCGTGAGGTGCACGGGCGCACCCGGCTCAGTCACGTCGCCGTCGAGGACGCAGCGGCCGATCAGGACGCCGTCCATGGCATCCCCCGTGCGCCGGACGATCTCGCGCACGACGCCCTCGCTCTGCGAGAACTCGAACTCGGGCTCGACCGAGGTGAGCGGAATCTCGCGGCCTGCACGAGCATCCATCGCGATGCCACGCAGCATCGACTGCAGCCACGCTCCGCTCGGCCCTGGTGTCGCTGCCGACTCGGCTTCGATGAGGTCGTGGGAGGCGCGCGTGACGCGTTCGAGGGCTTCGAGCGCTCGCTCGCACTCCGGGTCGCTCTCGATGTCGGCGTTGTAGGGCACGCGACCGGCTTCCAGGTACTCGGAGAGCTGCGTGAGGGTATACCCCGCAGCGCCGATGGTCGGTTCGTCGTCTTCGCTCATGCCCATTCCTCCATTCCACGCAGCAGCGCGAGCCTGGCCCGCGACAGGGCCCCTCGCACCGTCGAGGTGTTCGTTTCGAGCTGTTCGGCGATCTCGGCGTAGGTGAAGCCCGCCGTCTCCTTGAGGACCCAGCACTGACGCTGGAGCTCAGGAAGCGTGCCGAGTATTCGGGATGCGGCATCGAGCTTGGCGTTCAACTCGAGCTGCGCCGACGGCCCGAGATCCTTCGCGGCAGGCGCCTCGACGTCGTCGATGTCCTGCTCGAACTTTCTCTTCCTGAGCAGGTCGGTCGCCTTGCGAGCCGCGATCTGCACGAGCCACGCGCGCACAGCGCTGGGCTCGCGGAGGAGGTCGAGTCGCTTCCAGGCGACGATGCAGGCGTCCTGCACCGCATCTTCGGCGTCCGCGCGGGATGAGAGCAGACGGATCGCGGTGGCGATCATGAGCCCCCAGTGGCGACGGATGAGCACCTCGAACGCGCGCTGGTCACCGTCTCTGGCGCGGGCGACGAGCAGCGCGTCCGGCGCCTCGGCGAGGTCAGGCATGTGGACCCTCCTTCGCGAAAACCAGTGGACCCGGCGGCTCCACTCGCGAGCAACCCTATGACACCCCTCCTCGCTGCTTCCTGCTAATGCCTGGTGCCCCGTGAGACCGCCAGCGAAAGCGGCGAATCAGGGCGTCGACCATCGTGTTTCCAACAGGTAAACTCCACTCGCGCGCGCGTACACACGCGCGCTTGCAAGAATCCTGGGGGAACTCCTTGAGCTTTTTCGAAAGCCTGATGCGAACGAAGAGCATCGAGGCATCACTTGCGGACTCGCACTCCGAGGGACGGTCGCTCAAGCGCTCCCTCGGCGTGTGGGACCTCGCCATCATGGGCGTCGCCGTTGCCGTCGGCGCCGGCATCTTCTCCGTCGGAGCGAAGGCGGCCGCCAACAACGCCGGCCCCTCGATCACGATCGGCTTCCTCCTGGCGGCGGTCACGTGCGGTCTCGCGATCATGGCGTACGCCGAGTTCGCGTCCTCGGTGCCCGTCGCCGGCTCCGCGTACACGTTCACGTACGCGACACTCGGAGAGCTGCTCGCGTGGATCATCGGCTGGGACCTCATCCTCGAGATGCTCTCCGCCTCCGCCGTCATCGCCAGCTACTGGGGCGTGTACCTGCAGGAGGTCGTCAACATCTGGGGCTGGGACATCCCACCGAAGCTCAGCATCTTCGGGCTCTTCGAGCTGAACTGGGCCGCGTTCTTCATCGTCGCCGTCCTCACGACGCTGCTCGCGCTCGGCACCAAGCTCTCCTCCCGCGTCAGCGCGGTCCTGACGATCCTGAAGGTCGCGACCGTCCTCTTCGTCATCGTCGTCGGCGCCTTCTTCGTCAACGTGAAGAACTACACGCCGTTCATCCCGCCGTCGCAGCCCGCGCAGGACTCGGGAGCGGATGCGTGGCACCAGTCGCTCTTCTCCTTCATGTCCGGCGCCGAGCCGAGCATGTACGGCGTCTTCGGCCTGCTCGCCGGCGCATCCATCGTGTTCTTCGCGTTCATCGGGTTCGACGTCGTCGCGACGAGCGCGGAAGAGGTCAAGAACCCCAAGAAGAACCTGCCCCGCGGTATCTTCCTCGGCCTCGCCATCGTGACCGTGCTCTACCTCTCGGTGAGCCTCGTCATCACGGGCATGGTCTCCTACACCGACCTCGCGGCCTCCGAGACTCCCTCGCTCGCGACGGCATTCGTGCTCGTGGGGGCCGACTGGGCCGCGCAGATCATCTCGATCAGCATTCTCCTCGGCTTCACGACGGTCATCCTCGTGCTCCTCATGGGCCTCGCCAGAGTGCTGTTCTCGATGAGCCGCGACGGGCTGCTCCCACGCTCGTGGAGCATCACGAGCGAGAAGCGCAAGACGCCGATCCGCCTGCAGATCGGCGTCGGCATCGCGGTCGCGCTCCTTGCGGGGCTCACGAACGTCGACTGGCTCGAGGAGATGATCAACATCGGCACGCTCTCCGCGTTTGTGCTCGTGAGCCTCTCCATCCTCGTGCTGCGCAAGAAGTACCCGAACCGTGAGCTGGCGTACCGCATGCCGTGGTCGCCGTTCCTGCCGATCCTCTCGGCAGTGCTGTGCTTCTGGCTCATGCTCAACCTGTCGACGCTCACCTGGCTGCGGTTCGCCATCTGGCTCGTCATCGGCCTCGCGGTCTACTTCCTCTACAGCCGCCGCAACTCGCGCCTCGGCAAGGAGCAGCACTCGCTCGCCGACACGCTGGGCTCCGGAGAGCTGAAGTAGCCGGCCCCTGCTCGCTGAGACGGCCCCGTCCACCTTCCGGTGGACGGGGCCGTCTCGCTGCGTGACGCGGCGTGGAGCTAGATCTGCGACAGCTCCTTGCGGTGCGGCACGATCGGGGGCTGCACGCCACCCAGCTGCTCGATGATGCGCACCACCTGCGTGGAGTAGCCGAACTCGTTGTCGTACCAGACGTACAGCACGAGGTTCTTGCCCTCGGCGATGGTCGCGAGCCCATCGACGATGCCAGCCCGGGTCGTGCCCACGAAGTCCGTGGAGACGACCTCGCTCGACTCGATGTAGTCGATCTGCTGACGGAGCACGGAGCTGAGCGAGATCTGACGGAGGAAGTCGTTCACCTCGCCGCGAGTCGTCGGACGCTCGAGCGTCAGGTTGAGCACCGCCATGGAGACGTCCGGCGTGGGAACGCGGATGGCGTTGCCGGTGAGCTTGCCCTCGAAGTGCGGGAGCGCCTTCGCGACCGCCTTCGCCGCCCCGGTCTCCGTGATGACCATGTTGAGTCCCGCGGCGCGTCCGCGGCGGTCTCCCTTGTGGAAGTTGTCGATGAGGTTCTGGTCGTTGGTGAACGAGTGCACCGTCTCGACGTGTCCGTGCACGACACCGTATCGCTCGTCGATGACCTTGAGGACGGGCGTGATCGCGTTGGTCGTGCAGGACGCCGCCGAGAGGATGCGGTCGTCGTCCGTGATGCCGGCGTTGTTGATGCCGTAGACGATGTTCTTGAGCTTGCCCTTGCCCGGCGCCGTCAGGAGCACCCGGCGCACGCCGGGGCTCTGGAGGTGCTGCGCGAGACCCTCGGCGTCGCGCCAGCGGCCCGTGTTGTCGACGACGATGGCATCCCGGATCCCGTACGAGGCGTAATCCACGGTGGCTGGGTCGTTCGAGTAGATGACCTTGATGACGGTGCCGTTGGCCTGGATCGTCGAGGCGGCCTGGTCGACGGAGATCGACCCCGCGAAGGCGCCGTGCACGGAGTCCCGTCGCAGCAGGCTCGCCCGCTTCTCGAGGTCGTTGTCGCTGCCCTTTCGCACGACGATGGCCCGGAGGCGCAGACCACGCCCGGTGCCGGCGTGCGAGATGATGATGCGGGCGAGCAGGCGACCGATGCGACCGAATCCGTAGAGGACGACGTCAGCGCCGGAGTCTGGCGAGCCGGTGCCGATGACCTCGAGGAGCTGATTCGCGAGGAAGGTGTCGAGGTCCTCCGACTGTGCCGCGAATCGGGTCGCGAGCTCGCCGAGATCGATCGAGGCGGTGCCGAGGTCGAACTCCTGCAGCCGCTCGAGGATGGGCAGCGTCGCGTCCAGTGACAGCTCGACATCGTTGATGCGGCGCGCGAAGCGGTGGGCCTTGATGATGTCGATCGCGGAAAGATTGATGAGGCGGTGACCATAGATGGAGGTCACGACGTTGCGGGTGCGGTAGAGGTTCCCGATGAGCGGGATCATCCGCTCGGCGATGCCGACTTTCTCCAGCCACTCGTGCTGCGTCTTCTCGGACTTTTCCATCATCGAATGGGACCCCTCAACGTCGAAAGTTCACGCCTGACAGCCAGGCTCACGAAAAATCCTACGGTTCTGCGCTGCCTGACGTGCGGGAATCCGGGTCGAGGGGCACCTCCGTATTCACAATGAGGAAAAAAGCGCCGATTTTGCCACGAGGGGCCCGTCCCGCAGCTGCGGAACGGGCCCCTCGGCGCTGGCGGACGCGCTAGCTGCGCTTCGCCCGCTTCTCGCGGACACGCATGTTCGTGATGATCGGCGAGCCCTCGAAGCCGTACACCTCGCGGAGTCGACGCTGGATGAAGCGACGGTAGCCAGGGTCGAGGAAGCCGGTCGTGAAGAGCACGAATGTCGGCGGACGCGTCTGCGCCTGGGTGCCGAACAGGATGCGCGGCTGCTTGCCACCACGGAGCGGGTGCGGGAACTCCGCCGTGAGCTCCGCGAGGAACGCGTTGAACTTGCCCGTCGGGATGCGCGTGTCCCATGAGTCGAGGGCCAGTTCGAGGGCCGGCACGAGCTTCTCGAGGTGGCGGCCGGTCTTGGCGGAGATGTTCACGCGCGGTGCCCAGGCGACGTGGGCGAGATCGCGTTCGACCTCACGCTCAAGCTGCCAGCGGCGTTCATCGTCGAGCATGTCCCACTTGTTGAAGGCGAGCACGAGTGCGCGCCCGGATTCGAGCACCAGGTCGATGATGCGCAGGTCCTGCACGTTGACGGCCTCGGTCACGTCGAGGACGACGACGGCGACCTCGGCCTTCTCGAGGGCTGCCGTCGTGCGCAGCGACGCGTAGAAGTCCGCGCCCTGCTGCAGGTGCACCCGACGCCGGATGCCCGCCGTGTCGACGAAGCGCCAGATCTTGCCGCCCAGCTCGACCTGCTCGTCGACGGGGTCGCGAGTGGTGCCGGCAAGGGAGTTGACGACGACACGCTCTTCGCCCGCGGCCTTGTTGAGGAGGCTCGACTTGCCGACGTTCGGGCGGCCCAGGATGGCGACGCGGCGGGGTCCGCCGATCTCCTCCTTCGCGACCTTGGAGACCTCGGGGAGGATCTCGATGACCTTGTCGAGGAGGTCAGCGACTCCGCGTCCGTGGACTGCCGAGACCGGCCATGGCTCGCCGAGCCCGAGGCTCCACAGCTGCGCCGCGTTCGGCTCCTGGACGGCGTCGTCGACCTTGTTCGCGACGAGGATGACGGGCCGGTCCGTCTTGCGGAGCAGCTTCACGACGTGCTCGTCCGTGGCGGTGGGGCCGACGTTCGCGTCGACGACGAAGAGCACGGCGTCAGCGAGTTCGACGGCGATCTCCGCCTGCTGGGCGACCGACAGGTCGATGCCCTTCGCGTCGGGCTCCCACCCGCCGGTGTCGACGATCGTGTACCAGCGGTTGTTCCACTCGGCCTTGTACGAGACGCGGTCGCGGGTCACGCCTGGCGTGTCCTCCACGACGGCCTCGCGGCGGCCGATGATGCGGTTGACGAGCGCGCTCTTGCCGACGTTGGGTCGGCCGACGACCGCGAGCACGGGAAGCGCTGGCAGGTACGTGATGGCGTCGCCGTCCTCGGAGGCGCCGAGGAGCACCTCGAGGTCGTCTTCCTCGAGCTCGTAGTCGTCGAGGCTCTGGCGCAGCGCGTTGGTGCGCTGCTCGACGACGGATTCGTCGAGCCCCTCGAGGCGCGAGACGAGCTCTTCGCCTCCTGCTGCGTCGAACTCATCGGAGGCCTGGGTGGCCTCGTCGTTGTTCCCTTGGTCGTCAGTCATCGTGACTCCTTCGTGTTGTCGTGTCTGACAGCGCGCTCGGGGCGGCTGCCAGCGACGGTGCTGTCGTCTGGTGCGAATCGGGCGCCGAGGCGACGATTCGCAGGAATTCCTCGACCGACTGCTCGAAGTCGAGCCTCGTCGTGTCGAGCACCGTGACGCCGTCGGCGGCCTCGGTGAAGTTGGTGACCTTGGCGTCGCGGGCATCGCGCGCTGAGACGGACGCTGCCACCGCAGAGACCGCCTCGCCCGCCTTCTCGCCGGCCCTGCGCGCGATGCGGACGGCCTCGTCCGCGGTCATGAGGATGCGCACGGGCGCATCCGTGGCCACGACCGTCGTGATGTCCCGACCTTCGGCGATGATGCCGGCAGCTGCCGTCTCGGCCATGGTGCTCCGGAAGAGCGCCGTGAGGGCCTCACGGGCCTCTGGCACCCGGGATACTCGCCAGACCTCGCCGGAGATGGCGGTGTCGCGGATGTGCTCCGAGACATCGGTCGCGCCCACGCGGACCCAGCGCTCGTCCGGGCTGTGCGAGATGCGGTACTCGGCGATGAAGGTCGGAAGGAGGGCGACGATCGCTGCGGTGTCGTCGAGGTCGCAGCCGCGCTCGATGACGAACCAGGTGAGCGCGCGGTAGGCGGCGCCTGTGTCCAGGTAGCTGAAGCGGAGGCGCCTCGCGCTCTCGCGGCACACGCTGGACTTGCCCGATCCTGCCGGGCCGTCGACGGCGACGACGAGGGGGCTGCCCCCGACGGGGGCGGCGAGCGGTGAGGTGGAGGCGCTCATGCGGCGATCCTCCACCCTCGCTGCTCGAGCTCTTCGACGAGCTTCGCCGTTGCCGATGGCACGACGGAGATGACGACGAGGCCCACGTTCGATGCCTGCGCGTGTTCCATCCGGAAGTCCTCGACGTTGACCTGCGCATCGCCCACATCGCCCATGAGGCGTGCGAGCTGGCCGGGCTTGTCGTCGATCATGACCGTGACGGAGTCGAACTCACGTCGAGAGGAGCCGTGCTTGCCTGGCAGGCGCGCGACGCCGGCGTTGCCGGTCGCGAGCTGTTCCGCGATGATGCGCCCGGAGCCGCGCTCCTGGCTGCGCTCGAGCGCGCCCGCGACCTTGTCGAGGTCGGCCTGCAGCTTGCGCAGCACCGCAGCAGTCGGAGCCGCGTTCGCGGTGAGGATCTGGGTCCACAGGACGGGGTCGCTCGAGGCGATCCTCGTGAGGTCTCTCAGCCCCTGGCCTGCGAGTGCGGTCGCGCCGTCCTCGTCGTCGACGAGGCGGGAGGCGAGCAGCGTGGAGACCAGCTGGGGGACGTGGGAGACGAGCGCGACGGCACGGTCGTGGTCGTGGGCCGTCATGGCGACGGGAGTCGCGCCGAGATCGAGCGCGAGGCCTTCGACCTCCTGCAGCGCGAAGACGCTCGTCTGCTCGTGGTGCGCGATGACCCACGGGCGCCCGACGAAGAGGTCGGCGCGGCCCGAGAGGGGTCCGCCCGTCTCGCGGCCGGCCATGGGATGCGAGCCGAGGTACCGGCTGATGTCGGCTCCCCGAGCGACGAGCTCGGCGAGCGGTGCCGACTTCACGCTCGCGACGTCGGTCACGATGGCGTCGGGCCAGCGCTCGAGCTCAGCCGCGACGACCTGCCCTGTCACGTCAGGCGGCACGCAGACCACGACGATTCGGGGTGGCTCTCCCCCGGCAGCATCAGCTGCGGGAGTTCCCGCGCCGTAGTCGACCGCGAGCTGCAGCACCGACGGCGAGATGTCGTCGAGCTGGACGTCGACGCCGAGCCTCCGGAGCGCGTGACCGACACTCGTGCCGAGCAGCCCGGCACCGACCACCCGCACCGGGGAGTTGGTTCGAGTTGGCGTCATCGACGACCTTTCGACTGGGCAGACGGCGCCTGCCGCGCGGTTCTCCCCTGCTTCGGCCCGCGCTCGGGGGCTGCTGACTGCGCGGGGGCACCGCTCTCGCGCTGCTCACCGGCTCGCCGGGCGAGCTTCAGGATGCGGCCGAGTTCCAGTGTAGTGAACTCGCGCATCTCGCCTTCGCGCAGCGTGCCGAGGTTCAACGGCCCGAAGCTCCGACGCACGAGCGCGCTGACGGGATGCCCGACCTCTTCGAGCATGCGACGCACGATGCGGTTGCGGCCAGAGTGCAGCACGATCTCGACGAGCGACGCCGTGTGGCTCGGCTGATCGGCGAGCAGCCTCGCACTGTCGGCCTTGATGAAGCCGTCTTCGAGTTCGAACCCCTGGCGAAGGCGCTGCAGGGCCTTCGCGGACACGCGCCCCTCGACGCGGGCGATGTACGTCTTCTCCACGCCGAAGGACGGGTGCGCGAGCACGTGCGCGAGTTCTCCGTCGTTCGTGAGGATCAGCAGGCCGCTCGTGTCGATGTCGAGCCTGCCGACGTTGTAGACCCGCTCCTCGAATTCGCTTGTGAACTCGCGAAGGTCCGGGCGGCCCTGCTCGTCGCGCATCGTCGAGACGACGCCTGTGGGCTTGTTGAGGAGGACGTAGCGCTTGCTCGGGTCGAGCTGGATGGGGGTCCCGTCCACCGCGACCTCGTCACGGTCTGGGAAGACGCGGCTCCCGAGTTCGGTCACGACGACCCCGTTGACCTCGATGCGTCCCTGCGTGATGTACTGCTCGCAGACACGACGGGAGGCGACGCCTGCCGCCGCGAGCGCCTTCTGCAGACGAACGCCGTCGTTGCGCTCCTCCACCGGGGCGACCTCGCGGCCGGGGAGCGGGATGTCGGCGAAATCGTCCATCGAGTAGCCGCCTTCCGGTCGCGCCTGTGCAGCCTGGCGGAGCGCCGCGGCTTCGTCGGCGGTGCGGTCGGTGTCGCCGTGGCGCGGTGCGCGCCCTCGCTGATCACTCATGGAATCCGTCCTGTCCTTCGTCGAGCAGAGGTGAAATCTTTGGCAGCTCGTCGAGCGAGTTGAGTCCCAGGTGCACCAGAAGCGCCTGGGTCGTGACGTAGCGAATGGCCCCGGTCACGTCATCGTGGCCGTCTTCTGCGATGAGGCCACGTGCTACCAGAGTACGCACCACCGAGTCGACGTTCACAGCGCGGACCTGCGCCACCTGCGAACGGGTGATGGGCTGACGGTAGGCGATGACCGCGAGCGTCTCGAGCGCAGCCTGCGAGAGCCTCGACGGCTGGCGGGTGAGCACGAAGTCGGCGACGATGTCATCGAGCGTCTCGCGCACGTAGAGCCGCCATCCCCCGCCCACCTCGCGCAGCTCGAAGCCGCGCTCCGGCCCGCCGAGGTCGCCGTTGTAGTCGGCGACGAGCCGGCCGATGGATGCTCGGACGTCGGAGACGGGGCGGCTGACGGCGCCGGCGATGGTCACGAGCGACAGTGGCTCGTCGGCGACGAAGAGGATCGCCTCGACGGCGCGGTCGAGCTCGACGCTTGGCTGCTCGCCCCGATCGGAGGGCTGCTCGGTCGCGGTGAGGTCAGTCATCGTCGTCTCCGAGGCTCGAGAGCTGCGCCGCATCCCAGTCCTGCGCGTCCCACTGCACGATGAGCTCACCGAGCGGGGACTCCTGCTCGAAGCTCAACGCGGCCCTGCGGTACAGCTCGAGGAGGGCCAGGAAGCGCGCGATGACCACACCGCGAGCGCTGGCGTCGGCGACGAGCTCCCGGAAGGTGCGCGGTTCGCCGTCCTGGAGGACCGCGACGAGGATGCGGGCCTGCTCTCGGATGCTCACCTTGGGAGCGTGGAGGTGGGTGAGGCCGACGGTCGGGATCTCTCGTGGCGCGAGCGCGAGCGTCGCGAGCGCAGCGAAGTCGGCGGCGGACAGCGTCCAGACGAGCTCCGGGATGCGCTCTCGGAACTTCGCCTCCAGGGGCACGGCACGCGTCGTGCGCTGCCCCTCGACGCCGAGCGCTGCCGCGAACCATGCGGAGACCTCCTTGAACGCCTTGTACTGCAGGAGGCGTGCGAACAGGAGGTCTCGTGCCTCGAGGATCGCCACGTCCTCCGCATCCACGTACTCGCCCTGCGGAAGCAGGCTGACGATTTTCATGTCGAGCAGCGTTGCCGCGACGACGATGAACTCACTCGCCCGATCGAGCTCCTCCGGCGTCGACAGGTCGTTCAGGTACCCGATGAACTCGCTCGTGACGCGGCTGAGCGACACCTCGGTGATGTCCATCTCGTGCTTCGAGATGAGCGTCAGCAGGAGATCGAACGGGCCCTCGAAGTTGCTGAGGGAGACACGGAAGTCCGCGTCCGGGGCCGCCTCGATGTCGGCGGCGGCCGAGCTCCCCTGCCTGGCCGGAGTGGCCCGTGCGGTCAGCGTGCTAGGCGACGGCGCCACGTTCGACCAACTCGCGCGCGAGCTGGTGGTAGGCCTTCGCCGCGGTGTGCTCTGGAGCGAAACTGACGATGGGCACGCCGGCGACGGAGGCGTCGGGGAACTTCACCGTGCGGCCGATGACCGTGTCGAAGACGCGGTCGCCGAACGCCTCGTAGACGCGGTCGAGCACCTCGCGCGAGTGCAGGGTGCGGCCGTCGTACATGGTCGGCAGGATGCCGTCGAGCTCGAGCGAGGGGTTGAGGCGGTCGCGCACCTTGTCGACGGTCTCGACGAGCAGTGCAACCCCGCGGAGCGCGAAGTACTCGCACTCGAGCGGGATGATCACGCCGTGGCTGGCGGTTAGGGCGTTGACCGTGAGGAGGCCGAGCGAGGGCTGGCAGTCGACGATGATGACGTCGTACTCGCTCGAGACCTTGCGCAGCACACTCGCGAGGATCTGCTCGCGCGCGACCTCGGTGACGAGGTGGACTTCCGCAGCAGAGAGGTCGATGTTCGCGGGCATCACGTCGAGGCCGGGGAAGGCCGTCGGCTGGATGACCTCGTGCGGGTCCTTGACCGTGCCGATGAGCAGGTCGTAGACCGTCGGGGCGTCGTAGGTGCGAATGCCGAGGCCCGCGCTCAGCGCACCCTGCGGGTCGAAGTCGACGGCGAGCACACGGCGGCCGTAGAGCGCGAGCGAGGCGCCGAGGTTGATGCTCGTCGTGGTCTTCCCGACGCCACCCTTCTGGTTGCACATCGAGATGATGCGCGCAGGGCCGTGGTCGTCGAGTTCCTCTGGCACGTCGAAGTGGTTATAGAGTCGCGTCGACACCGCGCTTGCGCTGCGGGGAGTGGATTCGATGGTCTCTTCGCTCATGACCTCTGCATCCTATCCCCGGCCTGGCCTCCGCCGAGGGTGGCGCGCGGATGGCTCGTCGCGTAGACGTCCCGGAGCGTGTCGGCCGTCACGAGCGTGTAGATCTGAGTCGTCGAGACGGAGGCGTGGCCGAGGAGCTCCTGCACGACGCGCACATCCGCTCCGCCCTCGAGCAAGTGCGTCGCGAACGAGTGGCGGAGTGTGTGCGGGGAGACGCGTCCGGCGAGGTCCGCCCGCGCTGCGATCGCGTCGAGCAGGTTGAAGGCGCTCTGCCGGGAGAGCCGCGCACCGCGCGTGCCGAGGAACAGCGCCGGGGTTGCGCTCCCCCGCGAGGAGAGCTCGCGTCTCGCTCGAACGAGGTAGCGGTCGAGGGCTCGCTGCGCGAAGCTGCCGACCGGCACGATGCGCTGCTTGTTGCCTTTGCCCCGCACCCGGAGGATGCCGGGCTCGAGCAGGTCATCGACGTTGAGGTCGACGAGTTCGGAGATGCGCGCGCCGCTCGCGTAGAGGAGCTCGACGAGCGCGGTGTCGCGCATCGCCTCGAGCGTCTCGCCGTCTGCTGCCTGCAGCAGCCGCTCCACCTCGGCCACGGTGAGCGCCTTCGGGAGCCGTGACGGCAGCTTGGGCGCGCGCACCCGCGCGGTGGCGTCCACCTCGAGCACGCCCTCGTCGAGCAGGAACCGGTGGAAGCCGCGCACCGAGGACAGCGTCCTCGAGACGGAGGAGGCGGCCAGCTGCTCGCCGTCGCGCAGGTGCGCGAGGAAGGCGGTGACGTCCTCGGGCTTCGCGGCCGCGACCGGGCCGCGGTCACCCTGCTCGAGCCAGTCGAGGTACTTGACGAGGTCTCGCCGGTAGGCCCCGAGGCTGTTGGCGGAGAGGCCGCGCTCGATCGTCAGATGCCTGAGGTAGGTATCGAGGCGGGCCGCGTCCGACGCAGCCTCGACCGGATCCGCGGCCATGGGCTGGCCGACTACTCTGGGCGCCCCGGCGAGCGGGTCGGCCAGGCCGCGTCCGCGGGTCGGAGCGTCGAGAAGGAGCGTTCCTTCGCGAGGTGGAGCGCCATGACGCCCGAGACGACGAACGGGTTCTGCACGGAGCCGTCGAGGACGGCCTCGAGCGCGTCGGGAAGAGCAACCCAGCGCTGCTCGAGCTCGGCCTCCTCGCCGGTGCGATCGAACGCCTCCGGAGTGGCCGAGAGACCGCGGGCGAGGTAGACGCGCACGTTCTCGCTGCTGCCCCCCGGCGAGGTGTACTGGTCGAGCAGCACGTCCCAGCGGTCCGCGAGCAGGTCGACCTCCTCGCCGAGCTCGCGCTTCGCGGCGTCGAGCGGGTCCTCGCCGGGCGCGTCGAGGAGCCCTGCCGGCAACTCCCAGTCGCGCCGCCCGACCGGGTGACGGTACTGGCGGATAAAGAGGATGCGGTCGGCGTCATCGAGCACGAGCACTGCGACCGCTCCCGTGTGCGACATGAACTCCCGCGTCAGCACCTCTCCGCCGAAACGGAACCGCTCGCGGACGATGTCCCAGACGGCGCCGCGGAAGACGACGCTCGACTCGAGCACCGTGTCTTCCGCGACCGCGTCGGCGAAGGGCCCCGATTCAGCGGACGAGGTCACTGCTGGACCTGGTCCACGTCCTGCACGCTCTCCTCGACGTCGACGAGGCGACCGGAGCGCTGACGCTCGAGGCCGGCGGCGACGAGGCCGGAGAACAGCGGGTGCGCGTTGTTGGGGCGCGACTTGAGCTCGGGGTGCGCCTGCGTGGCCACGTAGAACGGGTGCACCTCGCGCGGCAGCTCGACGTACTCGACGAGGGTGCCGTCCGGTGAGAGTCCCGAGAAGTGGAGGCCCGCATCCGAGATCTGATCGCGGTACGCGTTGTTCACCTCGTAGCGGTGACGGTGGCGCTCCTCGACGAGGGTCGAGCCGTAGAGCTCGGCGATGATGGAGCCCTCATCGAGGGCTGCCGGGTAGGACCCGAGGCGCATCGTGCCGCCGAGGTCGCCGGTCTCGATGATGTCGACCTGCTCGGCCATGGTCGCGATGACGGGGTTCGGCGTCTCCGGGTCGAACTCGGACGAGCTCGCGTCGCTGATGCCGACGACGTTGCGTGCGTACTCGATGACCATGCACTGCATGCCGAGGCACAGCCCGAGCGTGGGGATGCGGTTGTCGCGAGCGAAGCGCAGGGCGCCGAGCTTGCCCTCGATGCCGCGGATGCCGAAGCCGCCTGGCACGCAGATCGCGTCGACGTCGCTCAGCTGTGCTGCGGAGCCCTCTGCCGTCTCGCACTCGTCGGATGGGATCCAGCGCAGCTTGACGCGCGTCTGGTTCGCGAAGCCGCCGGCCCGCAGCGCCTCGGTCACGGACAGGTAGGCGTCGGGGAGGTCGATGTACTTGCCGACCAGGCCGACCGTGATCTGATGCTTGGGCTGGTGGACGACCTCGAGCAGGCGCTCCCAGGCGCTCCACTCGATGGGCTCGGCGGGGAGTTTGAGCTGCTCGATGATGTACTCGTCGAGTCCCTGATCGCGCAGGACGCGCGGGATGTCGTAGATCGACGGCAGGTCGATGGTATTCACGACCGCGCGCTCCGGCACATCGCACATGAGGGCGATCTTGCGCTTGTTGCTCTCGGTCACCGGGCGGTCGCTGCGCAGCACGAGCGCGTCCGGCTGGATACCCGCGGAGCGGAGAGCCGCGACCGAGTGCTGGGTCGGCTTGGTCTTCTGCTCGCCTGAGGCCCCCATGAACGGGACGAGCGAGACGTGCACGAAGAACACGTTGTCGCGTCCGAGCTCATGGCGCAGCTGGCGGGCCGACTCGATGAATGGCTGCGACTCGATGTCGCCGATCGTGCCGCCGACCTCGGTGATGATGACGTCGGGGCGAGGCTCCTCGCTGGCCTGGAGGCGCATGCGTCGCTTGATCTCGTCGGTGATGTGCGGGATCACCTGGACCGTGTCGCCCAGGTACTCGCCGCGGCGCTCCTTGGCGATGACGCTCGAGTAGATCTGCCCGGTCGTGACGTTGGCCGACTGCGCGAGGTCGACGTCGAGGAAGCGCTCGTAGTGGCCGATGTCGAGGTCGGTCTCAGCCCCGTCGTTGGTGACGAACACCTCGCCGTGCTGGAACGGGTTCATGGTGCCCGGGTCGACGTTGAGGTACGGGTCGAGCTTCTGCATGACGACGCGCAGGCCTCGGGCCCTGAGGAGGTTGCCCAAGCTGGCAGCGGTCAAGCCCTTGCCGAGAGAGGAGACCACGCCCCCGGTCACATAGATTTGCTTGACAACGGCCTGGTCGTTTCCCGCAACTGGGATATCTGCGCTAGTCACGGAATTCCATGTTAGCCGACGGACCGCGATCCGTCTGCGCCTGACGCTGTGCGATTCGCCGCGGCGAGCTCGAGCAGCTCCTCTGCGTGGGCGTTCCCGGTCTCGCTGGAGGAGAGTCCCGACAGGAGCCTGGCGATCTCCTGCGTCCGGTCTGCGCCGCTGATCCGGCGGATGCTGGAGGTCGTGAACTGTCCGTCGCTCGACTTCTCGATGCTGATGTGGTTGTCCGAGAACGCCGCGACCTGCGCCAGGTGCGTGACGACGATGACCTGAGCGTTCGCGGAGAGCCGCTGCAGGCGGCGCCCGATCTCGATGGCCGCGGACCCGCCGACGCCGGCGTCGACCTCGTCGAACACGAGGGTCGGCACTGAGCTCACGTCCGCCAGCACGACTTCGAGCGCGAGCATGACGCGAGAGAGCTCGCCGCCGGACGCGCCCTTGCCGAGCGGGGCCGGCTCGGTTCCTGGATGCGGACGGAGCATGAACGCGACCCGGTCGCCGCCGTGGGCCGCGATTTCGTCGAGCGGGGTGATCGCCACGGTCAGCTGGGCTGCCGGCATGGCCAGCGCGTGGAGCTCCTCCGTGACGCGCGCCTCGAGCACCGCAGCCGTCGCGGTCCGCAGTTCCGTGAGGCGCGCAGCCGCGGCGGCGAGCGCCTCCTCCGCCTCGGCGATCTGGGTCTCGAGCTGCTGGATGCGCGTCGAGTCGTTCTCGAGTTCCAGCAGCTTCATGCCCGCTTGGGAGCCGAGCTCGATCACGTCGTCCAGCGTCGGTCCGTAGGTTCGTGTGAGGCTCGTGAGCAGCGTGAGCCGCTCGTTGAGCTCCGCCAGTTCACCGCTTCCCTCGGCTTCGAGTCCGTCGAGGTAGCTGGCGAGGCGCAGGCCGAGCTCGTCGATCGCGAACGAGATGTCAGCCGCCGCCTGTCCGAGCTCGCCCAATGCGGGGTCGCTTGCTGTCGCGCTGTCGATGAGGGCTCGCACCTGCGAGACCAGCTCGGTGGAGCTCGCGCCGCCCTGTCCGCCGAAGCCTGCGGAGCTGTCACCGGCGAGGAGCTCGTGCGCCTGGCCGACGTCGCGCCGGAGCGCCTCGAGGTTGGAGAGCCGCTCGATGCGGGCGAGAAGTGTCACGTCCTCCCCCGCTTGCGGCTCGGCCGGCTCGATGTCGGCGAGGGCTCGGCGCAGTCGGGCGGCTTCGAGCTCGCGCTCGGCCTCAGCATCGCTCAGCGTCTGCAGCTCGGCGCGCAGCTCCCCCCGGCGAACATGCGCCTCGCGAACCACGGTGCGCGCGCTGCGCAGCTCGGCGCCACCGAACGCATCCAGCGCGGCACGCTGCGCACCCTCGCTGCGAAGCCGCCACTGGTCGCTCTGCCCGTGCACCACGACAAGGCGCTCTCCGAGGTCGGCGAGGATCGAGGCTGGCACCCCGCGCCCGCCGAGCCAGGCTCGGCTCCGCCCCTCGGCACTCACCTGGCGGGCCACGAGGAGCTCGTCGTTCTCGTCGAGCTCTGCGCCCGCGTCTGCCGCGAGGCGCGCTGCAGCGCTGTCGGCGTTGAGCTGCCAGCGCCCTTCCACGACTGCCTTGCTCGCGCCCGATCGCACCGCGTCCGCGGAGGCGCGCCCGCCGCGGAGCAGGCCCAGCGCTGTGACGATCATGGTCTTGCCTGCGCCGGTCTCCCCCGTGATCGCGGTGAAGCCGGGGCCGAGGGGAAGCTCGGCGCGTTCGATGACGCCGAGGCCGGAGATGTCGATGTCAAGAATCATGCGCGTGCGGGTCCTCGCCATCCTGAAGTCGGGAGTTGGAATTTTTCGACAAGTCGTTTGCTGAACGGCGCACTGTGGAGTCGCGCCAGCCGGATCGGGGCGCCTCCGCGCGTTGCCGTCACGCGGGAGCCCGCCGTGAGGTCGTAGGTGCGTCGCCCGTCGCACCACAGCACACCCGGCGTGCCGGTGCGGGGAATGATCTCCACGGCGAGCGTCGAGCTCGGTCCAACGACGATGGGCCTCGCGAAGAGGGCGTGCGCGCTGATCGGCACGAGCAGCAGCGCCTCGACTGTCGGCCACACGATGGGACCGCCCGCGGAGAACGAGTAGGCGGTGGAGCCAGTCGGAGTCGAGAAGATCGCGCCGTCTGCGCCGAAGCTGAGCAGCGGCTGCCCGTCGACCTCGAGAACCAGCTCGAGCATCCGCTCACGGCTGGCCTTCTCGATGGATGCCTCGTTGAGGGCCCAGGTCTCGTAGACGGTCTGGCCGCCGAGCGTGACCCGGACGTCGAGCGTCATCCGCTCCTCGACCTCGTAGTCGCGATCGAGGGCTCGTCCGACGGCGTCCGCGAGCGAGTCTCGCTCACTCTCGGCGAGGAAGCCGACGTGACCGAGGTTGACCCCCAGAATCGGGACCCCGGCATCGCGCACCAGTTCAGCGGCACGCAGGATGGTGCCGTCGCCCCCGAGCACGATCGCGATCTCGACTTCGTCGGCCGCGAGCTGATCGCCGAGCGCCATGGTCGTCCGGGGCACCCGGTTCCTGTCGAGGCGCAGCAGCTCGCGGTGCGTCGAAGGCTCGAGCACGGGAACGACACCGGCATCGTCGAGCAGCTGCAGCACCGTCATGGCCGCCTCGATGGCGTCTTCGCGTGCGACGTGGCTGACGACGAGGATCCGCCGCTTCGAGTTCCCGCTCATCGATCTGCCTCCAAGTCCTCCGCTTCGACGATGGCTCGCCGCAGAGTGTCGAGTCTGTCAGCATCCGCTGGACTCGAGCCTCTCGACGTGCGGAAGACAGCGACGAATTCTGAGTTCCCGTGCGTTCCCACGATGGGAGACGGCCGCAGGGAGACGAGTTCGAGCCCGCAACTGGCGGCTTCTAAGAGCACCCGCTCGAGCGCGGGCGCGACCAGCTTGCGGTCGTGGACGATGCCGCCCTTGACGCCCGTACGCCCGACCTCGAACTGCGGCTTGATGAGCAGCACGGCGTCGACGGTCCCGGGCGCCATCGCCAGGATGGGGGCGATCACCTTGGTCAGGGAGATGAATGAGAGATCGCCGACGACGAGGTCGATATCGGCGGAGCGCACGGGCGATTCCGCCGCCGCGAGCAGTTCGTTGAGCTGCTCGGCGTCGACGAACCGGGCGTTGACGCCTTCCAGGTTCGACACGCGAGGATCATCGCGCACCGAGGGCGCCAGCTGGTCGTGCCCGACGTCGAGTGCCACGACGTGACGTGCGCCGCGAGAGAGCAGCACCTGCGTGAAGCCGCCGGTGGATGCGCCCACGTCGAGCGCCACTCGACCAGTGGGGTCGAGCGTCGGTACCGCGTCGAGACCTGCGACGAGCTTGTGCGCAGCGCGTGAGACGAAGTCATCTCCCCCAGCGATCGTCAGCTCGTCGTGGTCGGCGACGCGAAGGCCCGTCTTGCTCGCCTGCACACCGTTCACGGAGACCAGGCCGGCCTCGATGAGACGCGCTGCGGCCGTGCGGCTGCGCGCGAGCCCACGCTGGGTGAGCTCGGTGTCGAGGCGCTTGAGCGGGCCGCCCTCGGGGCTCGTGATCGGACCGTTCACGCGCTGTCCCCGTCGAAGAGCTGCACGGGAGTGCTCTCCAGGAGCTCCCCCAGCTGCTGGTGCAGCTGCGAGAACTCTGCCGCACGCTCCGAGACGGGCAGGGACGCGATGCGATCGAGCTCGGGGGCGAGCTCCGCGTCGCCGCTCCCGCCTGCGTCGACGCTCACGACGCGAGTTCCGAGTACAGCACCTCCGGCACCCGGAGCGCGTAGATGAGCTTCTCTGAAGCCGCGATCGCCGCGCACCCAGCACGGAGGAGGTTGATGGGCGAGGATCCGGCGCGGTCGACGATGACGTCGATGCCACGCACCGTGACCTGCGCGTCTCCGACGCGCGCAACGGCCACTTCGGCCTGTGGACGCTCGCTGACGACCTTCGGGTACGGCTGCGAGAGCTCGCGAAGGTCGCTCAAGATGAAGTCGGGACGCTGACCGGGGGGCGCTGCAATGAGCTGCTTGGGACGGTCGACGCCCGTGAGCACGAACGCCGAGGCCATGCCGGCGTTCGAGGCCCCCTTGATGTCGGTGTCGAGTCGGTCGCCGATGAACAGCGCCTGCTTCGCGTCGAAGCGGCGCACCGCCTCATCGAAGATCGCCTTCTCCGGCTTCCCGGCGACGAGCGGCAGCTTCTGCACCGCCGTATGCACGGCCGACACCAGCGTTCCGTTGCCCGGGGCGATGCCACGAGCGACAGGGATCGTCCAATCCTGATTCGTCGCGACCCACGGGATGTCCCGTGCGAGCGCGAACGAGGCCTCCGCGAGGTGCTCCCAGCCGACGTGCGGCGCGAAGCCCTGGATGACCGCGTCAGGTTCGTCGTCCGCGGATCGCGTCACGCGGAATCCACCCTTCGCGAGTTCGTCGATGAGACCGTCCCCACCGACGACGAGCACAAGCGCGCCGGGAGCCACCTGGTCAGCGAGGAGACGCACCGCCGCCTGCGGACTCGTCACGACGTCCTCTGCCGTGAGTGTGAGCCCCAGCTCGCGCAGATGCTGCGCAACCTGCTCGTCGGTCCGCGAGGCATTGTTCGTGATGTACCCAGAACGGAGACCGGCCGGCGCAAGCGCGTTCAGGCTCTCCACCGCGTACGGCACCGGGTTCGGTCCGCGGTAGACGACGCCATCCAAGTCCGCCAGCACCACGTCCACGCCGTCGAGCGGGGCAGGCCCGGTTCCGGTGCTCTTCTTGAACAAAGCCATCAGGATCTCTCGTCTCTCTCAGCTCGTCGGCTTCGGCAGCCTGACTCTGGGGATCTTGCCGTCGACCCAGGCAGGATCGGCGCGATTGGCGCGCTGCAAGCGCTGCGGGCGGTCGCGGAGCGGAGCGGCGGAGTGATTCCGCCGCCCCGCGTCCGGTCACAGGTCGAAGAGGGGCTCGGGCTCGTCGCCCTTGCGCTTCTTCTCCTCGTCTTCGTTGTCGTCGTTCTCGTCGTTCTCGTCGTCACTGTTCTCATCGTCGCTAACATCAGCCGCCGATGCATCATCGGCAGGCGCGGTGTCAGCGTCTGACTCCGATGCGACCTCAGCTTCAGCAGGCGCCGGGACGACGTCGAGCTCGACGTCGACGGCGACAGGCGCGCTCTCGTGCTCGTCGATCTCGTGCTCGCCGGTCTCGAGATCCTGGTCATCCTCGGCAGCGGCGACGATCTCGTCGGCCTCTTCCTCGATTTCCTTCACCTCGTCGGCAGTCTCCGCCTCGGCGACGATCTCGTCAGCCTCTTCCTGAACCCCATCCAGCGCCTCGGCTTCAGCGACGATCTCGTCCGCCTCTTCCTCGACCTCGGCGACCAGTTCGTCGTCGAGCACGGCAGCGGCTTCGTCGATGACGTCGGCCTCAGCCTCAGCCTCAGGTGCGGGCTCAGCTGCGACCGTGTCACCGGCCGCCGCGAGCAGCTCATCCACCTCGGCTTCGAGGTCGTCCTCGTCACGCGAGTACTCCGCGGCCTCGGAGGCTTCGCCATCAGCGACGATTCCCGAGCCTTCGACAGCGCTCGTCGGGCCTTCGCCCACGATCTCGTCCTCGGCTGCGATCCCGTCCTCGTCGACCTGGTCCTCCTCAAGTGGGGGGAACTCGCCTTCGGTGACAACTTCGATCGTCTCGTGCTCGTCGTGCTTGACGGCGTCGAGAGCGTCCTGTGCCCTGGTGGCGAGGGCCGTCCACCGCTCCGCTTCTGCGGTGCGCTCGAGTTCCTCGAGCACCGTCGCGTAGGCGGCGAACAAGGCCGGGCTGTAGGAGTAAGCACGCTTGGGGTCGAGCTGGGGGATCTCGAGTTCGGCAAGCGCGAGCTCGGCGGCGCCCTGATCGAGACGCGCACCTGACATGGCGATAGCGACCTGTACCAGCTCGGCCGGGCCGAGACCCGTGCGATCGGCGGCGCGACCGAGCTCGAGGGCCCGGTCCGGGCGGCCGAGGCCGCGCTCGCTGTCGATCATGAGCGCCAGCTGGTCTTCCTTGCCGCTGATGCGACGGTAGGTGCGCAGCTCGCGAAGCGCCAACGCGTAGTCGCCGATCGTGTACGCCGTGATGGCGAGGGTCTCGCGCACCATGGCGATACGTCCGCCGCGGCGCGCCGCCGAGACGGCATGCTGATGGGCGAGCTCGGGATCACTGTCGATGAGGACCGATGCCATCACGAGGTGCCTGGCGACGAATTCCTGGTTGGTCGCCTCGAGCGTCTTCAGCTCGTTGCGGGCACCCTTCGGGAGATCGGACTCGCTGACCTCGTCGGGAACGATCGGGTCGATGTGTTCTGCCCGAACGGGGCGGAGCTCACGCGCGAGCAGCTCCTCCTCGGTCAGCTCCGGACGCTCAGGCGCCGGACGTCCGCGCCCACCCGAGAAGCCACGATCGTCGCGTCCGCCACGGCTGTCGCCACGGGGACCGGATGAGCGTCGCTCGCCGTCACGGGGAGGGTACGACTTGCGCTCACCGTCACGGGGAGGGTACGACTTCCGCTCACCGTCACGGGGAGGGTACGACTTCCGCTCACCGTCACGTGGTGGGTACGACTTGCGCTCGCCACGGTTGTCGTCGCGGGGCGCGTAGGACTTCCGCTCACCACGGTTGTCATCGCGGGGCGCGTACGACTTGCGCTCGCCACGGTTGTCGTCACGAGGAGCGTACGACTTCCGCTCACCGTCACGGGGCGGGAACGACTTCCGCTCACCGTCGCGGGGCGCGTAGGACTTCCGCTCACCACGGCTGTCGTCACGAGGAGCGTACGACTTCCGCTCACCATCACGGGGAGGGTACGACTTGCGCTCGCCACGGTTGTCGTCACGAGGAGCGTAGGACTTCCGCTCACCACGGCTGTCGTCACGAGGAGCGTAGGACTTCCGCTCACCATCACGGGGCGGGAACGACTTGCGCTCGCCGTCACGGGGTGGGTACGACTTCCGCTCGCCACGGCTGTCGTCACGAGGAGCGTAGGACTTCCGCTCACCACGGCTGTCATCGCGCGGAGCGTACGACTTCCGCTCACCATCACGGGGCGGGAACGACTTGCGCTCGCCGCGGTCGTCGCGGGAGTTGAAGGGACGACGCTCACCATCACGAGGCGGGTAGGACTTCCGCTCACCGCGATTGTCATCGCGGGGTGCGAAGGACTTCCGCTCGCCGTCGCGGGGAGGGTACGACTTGCGCTCGCCGCGGTCATCGCGGGAGTTGAAGGGACGACGCTCACCATCACGAGGCGGGTACGACTTGCGCTCGCCACGGTTGTCGTCGCGAGGGGCGTAGGACTTCCGCTCACCATCGCGGGGAGGGTAGGACTTGCGCTCACCACGGTTGTCGTCACGAGGGGCGTAGGACTTCCGCTCACCATCGCGGGGAGGGTAGGACTTGCGCTCACCACGGTTGTCGCCGCGGTCATCGCGGGAGTTGAAGGAACGACGCTCACCATCGCGGGGCGGGTACGACTTGCGCTCGCCACGGCTGTCATCACGAGGCGCGTACGACTTCCGCTCACCATCGCGGGGCGGGTACGACTTGCGCTCGCCACGCTGGCCGTCGTCACGGTTGTTGTAGCTGCGTCGCTCTCCCTGGTTGCGGTCGCCGCTGCCTGTGTAGGGCTTGCGGTCGCCGAACTGCTTGCGGTCGCCGCCGCGGGAGTTCGCATCCCGTCGCCCATCCTGGCCGCTGCGTTCCTGGCGGTTGCCGGATCCGCGTTCGTTGCTCGGGTTTCGCCGCTCGTTGTCGTTTGCGTCCATGAATAGCTCCTCGGGATGCGCTGTCGAATTGTTGTCGTGCTTGTATGAATGCGCCTCACCTTGGACGCTTGCGTCACCACCCAGCCTACGTCACAGCACTCCGGAGCTCAGGGACGTGCCCTGTGCTGCCGCCGGGGTACTTCGGCGCTGCGTTGTGTTGTCGCGGTTGGTGGCGAATGAAAAAAAGCCGGGGTTGATCATCGAGGAGCATCTCTGCTCACTCAACAACCAACCCCGGCTTATGAAGAAGTCCGGCG